>NZ_JBVIKX010000003.1:0-39669 GCF_055580685.1 Streptomyces sp. NPDC031554
TTTCCTTTCCGGCGGTTCCGACTCTATCAGATCCTTTCGGCCCCGATTCCCCGTCAGAGGGGGGTTGTCTTCCCGGCCGTTGGGCCGTTCCGACGAGTGAGACTTTAGCGGATTCCCCGGCCCCGAAGCCAATCGGGGCTGCGTCCTTTCGAACGCGGATTCCTCATTTCGCGAATACACGCGCCAATGACGCGACGGCAGACGGATCGACTGCTCGTCGAGAAGTGGCTGGTACTTGCGGAATGGCTGTCCGGGGACCGACCGAAGTCGGCGCTCACGTCGGACAACCCGGAGAACACTACGCAGCCGCCCGGAGCGTGTCAACTCAGCTCCCCCGGTCACCCGGAGGCGTACGCTGACCCGCATGACTACGCACACGTGCAGCACCCAGCTGTGGTGGGCCGCCTGACGGCGGCCGGACTGACGTGTGCACTCAACGGCCGCCGCCTCGGCGGCCGTTTCTGTTTCTCCCTCCTGGGGACCGGCCGGCCGGGTGCGGCGGCCTCGACCAGGAGGTGGAGAGATGAAGCGGGTCTTCAGCGGGGTCAAGCCGACCGGGCATCTGACGCTGGGGAACTACCTGGGAGCCATGCGCCAGTGGGCCGAGGTCGATCAGCACCGGGCGGACGCGCTGTTCTGCGTGGTCGACCTGCACGCCCTCACCGTGGACCACGACCCCGCGCGGGTGCGTCGGCTGAGCCGGCAGGCCGCGACGCTGCTGCTCGCGGCCGGGCTGGATCCGCGGCTGTGCACCCTCTTCGTGCAGAGCCACGTGGACGAGCACGCGCGGTTGTCGTACGTACTGGAGTGTGTGGCCACCGACGGCGAGATGCGGCGGATGATCCAGTACAAGGAGAAGGCCGCGCGCGAGCGTGAGCGGGGCGGGAGCGTACGGCTGTCGCTGCTCACCTATCCGGTGCTGATGGCGGCGGACATCCTGGCGTACGGGACGGAGGAGGTGCCGGTCGGGGACGACCAGGCCCAGCACGTGGAGCTGACCCGGGATCTGGCGTTGCGGTTCAACCAGCGGTACGGGCAGGCGTTCGTGGTGCCCCGGGCGACGCATCCGCCGGTGGGGGCGCGGGTGATGAACCTCCAGGAACCGACGTCGAAGATGGGCAAGAGCGACGACTCGGGTCCCGGCGTCGTCTACCTGCTGGACGAGCCGGACGTCGTGCGGAAGAAGGTCATGCGGGCCGTGACCGACAGCGGGCGGGAGGTCGTGCACGACCGGGAGGGGCGGCCCGGCGTCGCGAACCTGCTGGAGATCCTCGCGGCGTGCACGGGCGGGAACCCGCAGACCCTGGCGGACGGGTACGCGTCGTACGGCGCTCTGAAGAGGGACACCGCCGACGCGGTGGTGGAGGTGCTGCGGCCCGTGCGGGCCAGGCACCGGGAGCTGTGCGCCGACCCCGCGTTCGTGGAGGAGGTGCTGAGGGACGGTGCGGAGAGGGCGCGGGCGATGGCCCGGCCGGTCGTGGACGCCGCCTACCGGGCGATCGGACTGCTGCCCGCGGTGGCCGAGCCGGCGCTGAACGCGGCGCGGTAGGCGCGGGGGCTGGTGGCGAGGCGCGACGCGAAGTGCTGGCGCATCGTGACCTCGCTGCCGAAGCCCGCGCGGCGGGCGACCTCGGGCATGGGGAGGTCGGTGCGTTCGAGGAGCTTCTGGGCGGCCGCGAGGCGCTGGTCAAGGAGCCAGCGCAGCGGGGTGGTGCCGGTGGCCGCCGTGAAGTGGCGGGCGAAGGTGCGCGGGGACATGCCGGCGCGGGCCGCGAGGCCGGCGACCGTGAGCGGTTCCCGGAGGTGGCGGAGCGCGTGTTCGCGGACGGCGGCGAGGGCGTCGCCGTCGCGGTCGGTGCGGGGGGTGACGTGTTCGATGAACTGGGCCTGGGTGCCGGTGCGGAAGGGGGCGGTGACCATCGAGCGGGCGATGGTGGCGGCCGCTTCCGCGCCGTGGGACCTGCGGACCAGGTGGAGACAGAGGTCGATGCCGGCCGCGGTGCCGGCCGCGGTCCAGATGTTGTCGTCCTCGATGAAGAGGGCGTCGGGCACGACGGTGACCTCGGGGTGACGGGCGCGCAGCAGGTCGACCAGGTTCCAGTGGGTGATCGCGCGGCGGCCGTCGAGGAGGCCGGCCTGGGCGAGGGTGAAGGCGCCGCCGCAGAGGGCGGCGATGGTGGTGCCGCGGGCGTGGGCATGGCGGAGGGCCTGGAGGACGGGCGGTGGTGCGGGGGTGACGTGGTCGTCGAGGCCGGGGACCAGGATCAGGTCGGCGCGCGGCAGCCAGGAGAGGGTGCGGTCGGGCAGGAGGCTGAGTCCGCCGCGCATGGGGACGGGCGTGCCGGTGTCGGGGGCGACGCGGCGCAGGTCGAAGGCGGGGGCGTCGCGGTCGGTGCGGTCGGTGCCCCAGACCTCGGTGATGACGGAGACGTCGAAGGCGCGGATGCCGGGGAAGGCGACGAGGCCCACCCGGTACGGGTCCGGTCGTTCCCGAGGGGCGCCGTCCTGGTCCATGCGTGGCAGTAAACCATCGATCGCCGGCTTCTCACCCCCTGGGGCGGGTGGCGCCGCGGCGGCAGGATCGGGGACATGGACATCACCGAGAACGCGGCACTGGTGGTCGTGGACGTGCAGAAGGGCTTCGACGAGGCCGGCTTCTGGGGGTCCCGGAACAACCCCGGTGCCGACGACAACATCGCCGCGCTCATCGACGTGTGGCAGGCCACGGGGCGGCCGGTCGTGTTCGTGCGGCACGACTCGGACAAGCCGGAGTCCCCGTTGCGGCCGGGGTACGGGGGGAACGACTTCAAGGCGTACGTGGAGAAGAGGAGGGGCGGGGGCGCCGGTGCCGAGCTGCTCGTCACGAAGACGGTGAACTCGGCCTTCTACGGGACGCCGGATCTGGACGCCTGGCTGAGGGCGCGGAGGGTGGCGCAGGTGGTGCTGGCCGGGATCCAGACCAACATGTGCGTGGAGACGACCGCGCGGATGGGCGGGAACCTGGGGTACGACGTCGTGGTCGCGTACGACGCCACCCACACGTTCGACCTGGAGGGGCCGTTCGGGTGGCGGCTGAGCGCGGACGAGGTGGCGCGGGCGTCGGCGGTGTCGCTGCACGGGGGCGGCTTCGCGCGGGTCGTCACCACCGGGGAGGTGGTGGACGCGGCGAGGTGACCGCCCCCGGCGGGGCGGTGCGCTCCGTGCCGTCAGTCCTTGGTGCCGGCGGCCAGCTCGCGGCTGCGGTCGCGGGCGGCCTCCAGGGCGGCGATGAGGGCGGCTCGTACGCCGTGGTTCTCGAGTTCGCGGATGGCGTTGATGGTGGTGCCGGCCGGGGAGGTGACGTTCTCGCGGAGCTTGACCGGGTGTTCGCCGCTGTCGCGGAGCATCGTCGCGGCGCCGATCGCGGACTGGACGATGAGGTCGTGGGCCTTGTCGCGGGGCAGGCCGAGCAGGATGCCGGCGTCCGTCATCGCTTCGACCAGGTAGAAGAAGTACGCCGGGCCGGAGCCGGAGAGGGCCGTGCAGGCGTCCTGCTGGGACTCGGGGACGCGGAGCGTCTTGCCCACGGAGCCGAAGATCTCCTCGGCGTGGGCGAGGTGGCCGGCGCCGGCGTGGCTGCCGGCGGAGATGACGGACATGGCCTCGTCGACGAGGGCGGGCGTGTTCGTCATGACGCGGACGACGGGGACACCGGCGGTGAGGCGTTCCTCGACGAAGGCGGTCGTGATGCCGGCGGCTCCGCTGACGACCAGGCGGTCGGCGGGGACGTGCGGGGCCAGTTCGTCGAGGAGGGCGCCCATGTCCTGCGGCTTGACCGTGAGGATGAGGGTGTCGGCGGTCTTGGCGGCCTCGACGTTGGTGACCGGGGTGACGCCGTGGCGGGCGCGGAGTTCCTCGGCGCGGTCCGCGCGGCGGGCGGTGACGAGGAGGTCGGCGGGAGGCCAGCCGCTGCGGAGCATGCCGCTGAGAAGGGCTTCGCCGATCTTGCCGGTGCCTAGGACTGCGACTTTCTGGGACATGGCGGGGTCCTCCGGGGGGTTGCGTCGTCCGGGGTCATCCTCGCACCGGGGCCGGTTCGGGGGTGGGAGCTGTCCGGTGGGTGGGCGGTGCGGGCCCGCCTCCGTCGCGGGGCCGCCCTCGCCGCGGGGCCACCCGCATCGCGGGGTCGCCGTCATGGGGCCGTCGCCGCCTCGGCGCCGCGCGCGTCACGGGCCCGCGTCCCGTCACGGGCCCGTCATGCCGTCCTGCGGCGCAGGGTCGCCGCCCCCAGGCCGAGGACCAGCAGGGCGCAGCCCGCCACGACGAGGACGTCGCGGACGAAGTCGGCCGTCATGTCCGTGTGGGTGAGGACCTCGTTCATGCCGTCGACGGCGTAGGACATGGGGAGGACGTTCGAGACGGCCTCCAGGGCGGGGTGCATGGTGTCGCGGGGGGCGAAGAGGCCGCAGAGGAGGAGCTGGGGGAAGATCACCGCCGGCATGAACTGGACCGCCTGGAACTCGGAGGCGGCGAAGGCCGAGACGAAGAGGCCGAGGGCGGTGCCGAGGAGGGCGTCGAGCAGGGCCACCAGGAGGAGCAGCCAGGGGCTGCCCGTCACGTCCAGGTCGAGGAACCAGAGCGCCAGGCCGGTGGCGAGGGCGGACTGGACGATCGCGAGGGCGCCGAAGGCCAGGGCGTACCCGGCGATCAGGTCGCCCTTGCCGAGGGGGAGGGCGAGGAGGCGTTCGAGGGTGCCCGAGGTCCGCTCGCGCAGGGTGGCGATGGACGTGACCAGGAACATCGTGATCAGGGGGAAGATCCCGAGGAGGGAGCCTCCGATGGTGTCGAAGGTGCGGGGGCTGCCGTCGAAGACGTAGCGGAGCAGGACCAGCATCAGGCACGGGACGAGGATCATCAGGGCGATCGAGCGGGGGTCGTGGCGCAGCTGGCGCAGGACGCGGGCGGCGGTCGCGGTGGTGCGGGAGAGGTTGAGGGGGGCCGTGGGGGTGGCGGGAGCGGTGGGCGCCGGGCGGGTGCTCGCGGTCATCGGGTCTCCTCCTTCTCGCGGGTCGCTTCGGCCGCCTCGTCGACCAGGTGCAGGAAGGCCGCCTCGACCGTGTCCGAGCCGGTACGGGCGCGCAGCTCGTCGGGGGTGCCGTCGGCGAGGATCCCGCCCTCGCGCATGAGGAGCAGGCGGTGGCAGCGCTCGGCCTCGTCCATGACGTGGGAGGAGACGAGGAGGGTGGTGCCTCGGGAGGCGGCGATGTCGTGGAAGAGGTTCCACAGGTCGCGGCGCAGGACCGGGTCGAGGCCGACCGTCGGTTCGTCCAGGACGAGGAGTTCGGGGGCTCCGAGGAGGGCCACGGCCAGGGAGACGCGGCTGCGCTGGCCTCCGGAGAGGTTGCCGGCGAGGGCCTCGGTGTGGCTGGTCAGGTCGACGTCGGCGATCGCACGGGTGACGTCGTCGTGGCGGCGGTCGGCCGCCGCGCGGCCGGGGGCGAGGACGGCCGCGAAGTAGTCGAGGTTCTGGCGGACCGACAGGTCGTCGTAGACGGACGGCGCCTGGGTGACGTAGCCGATGAGGGTGCGCAGGACGGGGTGGCCGGCGGGGTGGCCGAGCACGTCCAGGGTCCCGGCGACCTTGGCCTGGGTGCCGACGATCGCCCGCATGAGCGTCGACTTGCCGCATCCCGAAGGGCCGAGGAGCCCGGTGACACGGCCGCGCGGGACCGTGAAGTCGAGGGCGCGCAGGACCGTGCGGGGACCTCGGACGACGGTGAGGGCGGAGGCGCGCACGGCGGCGGGGGTGAGGTCGGCCGGTCCCGCGTCGTCGGGGGGTTCGGGGGTTCGAGCCCTGTAATTCATCATGTGATGAATAATCTCTCCGCGGGCGGGAGCCGTCAAGCGGCCGGAGCGCGTCGGCGGGGTACGGGCGTATGGCGGCGCACGGGAGGCGGGGCGGTCGCGGTCGCGCGCTTCCCCGTTCGTGTGGCGATCGACGGTTTCCGGTGTGCGGCCGCCCGCTTTCATGAAAATGGGATTCAGTTCGCCGTGTCCTCCCCCGGCACGGCGCCCACGCATCTCCCGTTCCCGACCGGAGGTGCCGCCGTCATGCGCCATGGTGTCCGTCAGACCGAACTGCCGGCTTTCCCCGTCGTCCTCCTCGTCGCGCTGCCCGTGTGCGGTGGCGTCGCCCTGATCTGCCAAGTCCCCGCCGGACCGGTGCTGGTCACCGGTCTGGGCGGGGCACTGGCCGCCTCGCTGGTGCGGCTGGGGAGGTGGCTCCGGGCCGTGCCGGTGGCGGTCGCGCGAGGGACGCTCGCCGGGATCGGACTCGCCCTGGTCGCGGGGCAGGCGTACGCCCTCGGCGACGCGGCGGTGCCGGTGAGCGGGTTCGGGCCGGTGGCCGGGACGGCCGGCCTGCCCGGGCGGATGGATCCGGTGGCGTTGTCGGTGGGGGGCGCCACCCTGGTCCTGTCGTGGCTGTGGCGGCGGTGGCGGTGGGGTGCGCGGCTGGTTCCGGCGCCGCTGGCCGCCGTGGTGGCGGCGGCGGGCGCGACCTGGGCGTTCGACCTGGAGGTGCGGCGCGTGGAGGTGCGCGGGCCGGGCGGTGCCGCGGGGCTGCCGGACGCGGCGGAGTGCGCGCGTCTCGCGGAGGCGGGGGTGGTCGGGGCCGTCGTGGCGCTCGTGCTGGCCACGTCGGCGCGGTGGTCGTTCGCGCGGGTACCGGCTCGTGTGGGGCCGCCGGTCGTGGCGGCCGTCGTGGCCGGCGTGCTCGTGGCGCTCGGGACGACGGGGGTGGTGCCGGCCGCGGCGGTGGCCGCGCTGCTCCTGTACGTCGGCTGCGGCCTCCTCCCCGTCCGGGAGACACGGGCCTGGTGGCGCGGGCATCGCGGTGAGGTGGCGGTGCTGGGCGTGACGGCGGTCGTGGTGGTCGCGGGGAACCTGTTCGCCGGGGTGCTCGCCGGGCTGGCGCTGGCCGTGGCGAAGACGGCCTGGGAGGTCAGCCAGGTGCGCGTGGAGACCGAGGACCGCGGTGACGCCGGGATCGTCGTACGGCTGCTGGGGCATGCGACGTTCCTGCGGCTGCCGAACCTGCTGGACGCCCTGCACGCGCTGGACGTCCAGCACCGGGACCGGGAGGTGCGGCTGGAGCCGGCCGGGCTGCGGCACGTGGACCACGCGTGTGCGACGGCCCTGGAGGAGTGGGCCGCCGCCCGCGAGAGGCGGATGCCGCGCGGTCAGGGGCGGATCGCGAGCAGCAGTCCGACGTCGTAGGTCTCCTCGACCACGCCGTCGGGGAAGACGGCCAGGAGGTGCCGGCGCTCCCCGTCGAGGAAGGCGGCGGCGCGCTCCGGGCCGTGCACCAGGAACAGCGAGTGGCTGCCGATGTTCGCCAGGTGCGTGTCGACGGGGACGCGACGGCTCCAGCGGACGCGGCGGCGCGCGAAGCCGAGGCGGCCCGCGGCGGTGGCGATCGCGTCGTGCGTGCCGTCGCCGTTGCCGCCCGCGACCCGTTCGAGACCGAAGTGCCGCTCGACGCGGGCCGTCTGCGCGTCGATCCACGGTACGTCGAGGGCGGCCGAGTTCCACCAGAGCGCGAGGGCGCCGCCGGGGCGCAGGACGCGCAGGGCCTCCGGGATCGCGCGGTCCGGGTCGGTCCAGTGCCAGGACTGGGCGTAGGTGAGGAGGTCGAGGGAGGCGGTGGCGAGGGGGAGGTGGTTGCCGTCGCCGCGCACGATCGGCACGCCGGGGAGGTCCCGGCGGAACTGCTCCGCCATGCCGGCGCCCGGTTCGACGGCCACGACCCGGGCGCCGCGGGCGTGCAGGAGGGCGGTCCCGATCCCGGTGCCGGCGCCGACGTCGGCGACCCGCGCGCCGGACAGCGGGCGGCCCGCCGTCTCCTCGATCGCCTCGAAGAGGGCCGCCGGGTAGGAGGGGCGGTTCGCGGCGTACCGGGCCGCGGCGGCGTCGAAGGAGAGGGCCCTGGGGGTGCGGGAGGCGGGGGTCATGGGGCCATGGTGGCGGGAGGGGTCGGGGAGCGGCCAGAGGGCCGGGGAGCAGAGGGTGGGGGCCGGGAGGGCCGGGGGCTGCCGGGTGAGCGGCCGGTCGGTGCGGCGGTGGCTCGGCCGGGGCCGCGGGGGAGCCGTGACGGCTCGGGCCGCTTCACGCGGTGCGGGGGTGTCCGGCGGTGGGTGCCCTCAGGAACGGCGGCGCTTCCTGGACGGGTTGCGGGTGCGGCGTGCGGTGCGGCGTTCGTGCTCGGCGCGGGCCGCCTCGTACTCCTCGCGGTGCAGCTTCTCGCCGGGGGCCTCCGTGAGGGAACGGAAGAAGTAGGCGAGGAGGGAGCCGACGAAGCCGATGGCCAGCAGGCCGCGCAGGGAGGCCTGACGGGCCGGGTCGGGGCGCCTGCCGAAGCCCTCCCAGGTGTTCCGGAAGGCCAGGGCGCTGGAGATCGCGAACATGACGACGACCAGCACGGTCACGAAGCCGCCGGTGCCGGCGAGCGCGACGCCCTCGTAGGCGAAGCGCAGGACGAGGCAGGAGGCGGCCGCGGCGGCCAGCGAGCCGGCGGCCACGCCGATGCGGCGGAACGGGTAGCCGTGGTCGTGGTCCACCCAGGTGGTGCCGAAGAAGCGGAGGGGTTCCGGGCGGGGTCCGGAGGGGGCGCCCGCGGCCGGGGCACCGGCCGGGTGGGCCGGCCGGTGCCCCGGCCGGCCCGAAGAACCCGCCCCGGTGTCCGGGGAACCCGTCCTGGTCTCCGGGGAACCCGCCTCGGTGTCCGGCGTGCCGTTCTCGTCGCTCACGGGACGATTATGGCTCCGGGCCGGGCGGGCTCCCCGGCAGGGTGCGCGGTGGAGCGCGGGACGCGCGCGGTGGGGCGCGCGGCCGGGTCAGGCGCAGCGGGGGGCTATGTAGCCGTCGCTGCCCGTCCTCACGTACGCGTCCGAGACGAACTGGCCGTTGGCGATGTTGTCCCAGATGTTCGTCGTGCCGTACGGGCCGCTGACCGAGGTGCCGGGCGTCTGGCAGAAGACCGGCACCTTCGTGCCCTCGGGCAGCACCTTGACGATCGGGTAGCTGGTGGCCGGTCCGCTGCGCACGTTGAGGCTGACGCCGGGCGCCACCGGGTAGTACGTCAGCGCCGCCGCGGTCCGGGCCTCGGCGGCCACGGCCTCTTCCGCTTCTTCCACGCGTTCGACAGACATGAAAAAACCTCCCCCGTCGGACCCCATGACTGCCATGGGGCCCCGTTGATTCCCCGCAATCACGATACGAAACACATGTACACGATTCGCACGGGGATGCGGGCAAGCCTCCTCGGTCGCGTGAACGTCATCGACTAGGCTCCGTGCGTCGCGCGCGCGGACGAAGAGCACGGGGGTGGTCCATGGCGCCACAGCACGACACCGGCGCGGACGCGGAAGCGGAACTTCCGGAGTACGCCGGTCACTACCACCTGGAATCCTGCCTGGGCTCGGGCGGCATGGGCGTGGTCCACCTGGCCCGCAGCACCTCGGGCATGAAGGTCGCGGTGAAGGTCGTACACGCCGAATTCGCGCGGGATCCCGAGTTCAGGGGGCGGTTCCGGCAGGAGGTGGCGGCCGCGCGGCGGGTGAGCGGCGCCTTCACCGCGCCCGTCGTCGATGCCGACCCGGAGGCCGAACGGCCCTGGATGGCCACGTCGTTCATTCCCGGCCCGACCCTGTCGCAGCACGTGAAGCGGAACGGGCCCATGGGAGCGGGCGAGCTGCGGCGGCTGATGGCCGGGCTCGCGGAGGCGCTGCGGGACATCCACCGGGTCGGCGTCGTGCACCGGGACCTGAAGCCCAGCAACGTCCTGCTCGCCGAGGACGGTCCGAAGGTCATCGACTTCGGCATCTCGCGGCCGAAGGACAGCGAACTGCGCACCGAGACCGGCAAGTTGATCGGGACACCGCCGTTCATGGCGCCGGAGCAGTTCCGGCGGCCGCGGGAGGTCGGGCCCGCCGCGGACGTGTTCGCGCTGGGATCGGTGCTGGTGCACGCGGCGACCGGGCGGGGGCCGTTCGACTCGGACAGCCCCTACGTCGTCGCCTATCAGGTCGTGCACCACGAGCCGGACCTGACCGGCGTGCCGGAGAGCCTGGCCCCGATGGTGCTGCGCTGCCTCGCGAAGGAACCCGCGGAGCGGCCGACGCCCGACGAGTTGATGCGGGAGCTGCGGTCGGTGGCGGCCTCGTACGACACGCAGGCGTTCATACCGGCCCAGCGTGCGCCCGACGACGAGGTGCGGGAGCCCGCGCGGCCGGAGCCGGCCGGGACGCCCGCTTCCCCGGGGGCCGGGGCCTCTCCGGGGGGCCCGGCGGGCCGGGCCGGCGCGGCGCGGACGGGCGTGCGGCGGTGGAGCCGGCGGCGGGCCGCGCTCGCCGCCGGCTCGCTGGTGCTCGCCGCGGGCGGCGGGTTCGCCTCCGTCCAGGCGTTCGGCGGGGACACGGCCGGGGCGTCCCGTGCCACGGACGGATCACGGTCCGCCGCGGACGGCCACGCGCCCTGGGCGACGCGTCCGGCGGGGGACGACGGGCTGCCGCAGTGCACGTACGACTCCCGGCGGCTGCTCTGCGCCCGGGCGGGACAGGTCTTCGCCCTCGACGCCTCCGACGGACGCGTGCTGTGGCGGCACGCCCTGTCCGCCGGGGACCGGCCCGGCGGCGCACCGGTCGTCGCGGGCGGGCCGGCGCACGTGCTCACGCACTCGGGCAAACGCGTCGAGGCGCTCGACGCGGCGTCGGGGCGGGTGCGCTGGGAGCGGGACGTGTCGCCCTACCGGGGGGTCCGGTACGCGGGCGGGACCCTGTTGCTGACGGCGGCCGACGGCACGGTGACCGGGGTGGACGCGGCGTCCGGGCGCACCCGGTGGAGCCGGCGGATCCCGGAAGCGGGAGTCCCGTACTTCGTGTCGTTCCCCGGGGACGCGCTGGTGTACACGACCAGCACCTCCGGCGAGGGCCGGAGCCGGGTCACCGCGGTGGACCCCGCCACCGGGGAGGTGCGCTGGGACGAGCGGTTCGACGAGGCGGTGACGCCGGTGGGCGCCGCGGACGGCAGCGTCGTCCTGCTGGCCGAGGACGGCGACGGCGGTTACGGCATGGCGGACGCCGTGATCCGGTTCTCCCCCGCGACCGGGGAGTCGCGGCGGGTGGCGCTGTCCGTCGCGCTCCAGCAGCCGGCCGCGGCCGTCGACGGCGACCGCGTCTACCTCATGACGTACGACGGTGCGCTCGTGGCCGTCGACACCCGCCGGGAGAAGCGGCTGTGGTCCCTCCAGACGGCCGTGAGCAGGGGGTCGGTGCCGACCGTCGACGGCGCGCACGTGTTCTTCAGCGCTCCCGACGGCCGCCTCCTCGCCGTCGACGCGGAGGCGGGCAAGCTCGTCGGGCAGACCGAACTGCGCCTCGGCGCGCGGGCGGACGAGGTGGTCAGCACGCTGCCCGCGCCCCGGGCGGCCGACGGTCGGATCTACGCCGGGGCTCCCGACGGGACGGTCTTCGCGGTGGACGGGCGTGATCCGGCGGGCTGGTGAGGCTCGTGGGGCGAGTGGGCGAGCTTTTCGAGCGTCGTAGGCGTCCTGGGCGTCGTAGATCTCCTGAGCCTCACGGACTTCGTGGGACTCGTGAGTTTCCTGAGCCCCGTGAGTTTCCTGAGCCCGGTGAGTTTCCTGAGCCCCGTGGGCTTCGTGGGACTCGTCTCGTGCGGAAGGGCCGCCCCCGGTCGACGGAGGCGGCCCTTCGGCGTTCGGTCGGGCGTCGGCCCGGCTCCGGGTCGGGCGTCAGCCCAGCTTCGACACGTCCCGCACCGCGCCCTTGTCGGCGCTGGTCGCCATCGCGGCGTAGGCGCGCAGGGCGGCGGAGACCTTGCGCTCGCGGTTCGCGGGGGCGTACGCCCCGTTCAACGCCTCCTCGCGGCGGGCGAGTTCCGCCTCGTCGACGAGCAGCTCGATCGTGCGGTTCGGGATGTCGATGCGGATGCGGTCGCCGTCCTCGACGAGGGCGATGGTGCCGCCGGAGGCCGCTTCCGGGGAGGCGTGGCCGATGGACAGACCCGAGGTGCCGCCGGAGAAGCGGCCGTCGGTGATCAGGGCGCAGGTCTTGCCGAGGCCGCGGCCCTTGAGGAAGGACGTCGGGTAGAGCATCTCCTGCATGCCGGGGCCGCCCTTGGGGCCCTCGTAGCGGATGACGACGACGTCGCCGTGGGTGATCCGCTTGTTGAGGATCTTCTCGACGGCCTCCTCCTGCGACTCGCAGACGACCGCGGGGCCCTCGAAGGTCCAGATCGACTCGTCGACGCCGGCCGTCTTCACCACGCAGCCGTCGACGGCGAGGTTGCCCTTGAGGACCGCCAGGCCGCCGTCCTTGGAGTAGGCGTGCTCGGCGGAGCGGATGCAGCCGTTCTCGGCGTCGTCGTCGAGGGTCTCCCAGCGCTCGGACTGGGAGAAGGCCTCGGCGGAGCGGACGCAGCCGGGGGCCGCGTGCCACAGTTCCACCGCCTCGGCGCTCGGCGAGCCGCCGCGGACGTCCCAGGTCTTCATCCAGTCCGCCAGGGAGGGGCTGTGGACCGTGTGCACGTCCTCGTTCAGCAGGCCGGCGCGGTGCAGCTCGCCGAGGAGGGCGGGGATGCCGCCGGCACGGTGCACGTCCTCCATGTAGTACGTGCGGTCCTTGGCGACGTTCGGCGCCACCTTGGCCAGGCAGGGGACCCGGCGGGAGACCGCGTCGATCTCGTTCAGGCCGAACGGGACGCCCGCCTCCTGGGCCGCCGCCAGCAGGTGCAGGATCGTGTTGGTCGAGCCGCCCATCGCGATGTCCAGCGCCATCGCGTTCTCGAACGCGGCGACGGTGGCGATGTTGCGCGGCAGGACCGTCTCGTCGTCCTGCTCGTAGTGGCGGCGGGTGATGTCCATGACCGTGCGGGCGGCGTCCACGTAGAGCCGCTTGCGCGCGGTGTGGGTGGCCAGGACCGAGCCGTTGCCGGGCAGGGAGAGGCCGATGGCCTCGGTCAGGCAGTTCATCGAGTTGGCGGTGAACATGCCGGAACAGCTGCCGCAGGTCGGACAGGCGTTCTCCTCGATACGGAGGATGTCCTCGTCGGAGATCTTGTCGTTCACGGCGTCGGAGATCGCGTCGACCAGGTCGAGCGTGCGGACCGTGCCGTCGACGAGGGTGGCCCGGCCGGACTCCATCGGACCGCCGGAGACGAAGACCGTCGGGATGTTCAGGCGCAGGGCCGCCATGAGCATGCCCGGCGTGATCTTGTCGCAGTTGGAGATGCAGACCAGGGCGTCGGCGCAGTGCGCCTCGACCATGTACTCCACGCTGTCCGCGATCAGGTCGCGGGAGGGCAGGCTGTAGAGCATGCCGCCGTGACCCATCGCGATGCCGTCGTCGACGGCGATCGTGTTGAACTCGCGCGGGATGCCGCCGGCCTCGGTGATCGCCTCGCTGACGATCCGGCCGACCGGCTGGAGGTGCGTGTGGCCGGGCACGAACTCGGTGAAGCTGTTGGCCACCGCGATGATCGGCTTCCGGCCGATGTCCGCACCGGGTACACCGGAGGCGCGCATAAGGGCGCGGGCGCCCGCCATGTTGCGGCCGTGGGTGACTGTGCGGGACCTCAGCTCGGGCATCGTCGCTCGCTCCTTCAGACAGGTAGGGCTGTCCCCGAGCGTACGCCGGTCATCCAGGGACCGGGACGAGGTGTCCGGAATGCGGGACGACCGTCTCGCGCCGCACCCCGTGCCGGCCCCTGCGCCACGCGCGCTCAGGGTCCGGTGAGGTGGCCCTGCACCGCCGGCGCCAGGCGTGCGACGACCTGCTCGATGTCCGCCGACGCCAGCGGCTCCACCTTGATCACGTACCGCAGCATCGCCGTCCCGACCAGTTGCGCGGCCGCCAGTTCGGCCCGCAGTTCGGCGTCCGGCGCGTCGAGCCGCGCGGCGATACGGCGCAGCAGCTGCGCGGCGACGAGACGGCGGAAGACGGCCGCGGCGGTCTCGTTGCTGACCGCCGAGCGGACGATCGCCAGCAGCGGCATGCGCGTCGTGGGGTTCTCCCAGACGCCGAACATGAAGCGGGTCAGCCGTTCCCCGACCTGGTCCAGCGGGGCGTCGGCCACCGCGTCCGGCCCTTCGAGCACGGGCGCGACGGCGACCTCGACGGCCGCCGCGAAGACCTGCTCCTTGGTGCCGAAGTAGTGGTGCACCAGTGCCGCGTCGACCCCGGCCGCCTTGGCGATGCCCCGCACCGTCGACCTCTCGTAGCCCCGCTCCGAGAACTCCTCGCGGGCCGCGGCGAGGATGCGGTCGCGGGTGTCGGCGGACTCCGCGCGCGGGGGACGGCCGCGGCGGCGCGCGGCGGTGTCGGTCACCGGCGGGGCACCTTCGCCGCCGCGGCCAGGTGCAGGCGCGTGAAGGCCAGGGCCTCCGCGAGGTCCGCCTCACGTTCGGCGCTGGACATCGCGCGCCGGGTGTTGACCTCGATGACGACGTGCCCGTCGAAGCCGCTGGACGCGAGCCGTTCCAGCAGCTCGGCGCAGGGCTGCGAGCCGCGGCCGGGCACGAGGTGCTCGTCCTTGGCGGAGCCGTTGCCGTCGGCCAGGTGCACGTGGCCCAGCCGGTCGCCCATGCGGTCGAGCATGTGGATCGCGTCCGCGCGGGCGGTCGAGGCGTGGCTGAGGTCGATCGTGAAGTGCCGGTAGTCGTCCTTCGTCACGTCCCAGTCGGGCGCGTACGCGAGCATCTCGCGGTCGCGGTAGCGCCAGGGGTACATGTTCTCGACGGCGAACCGTACGTCCGTCTCGTCGGCCATCCGCCAGATCCCCCGGACGAAGTCGCGCGCGTACTGGCGCTGCCACCGGAAGGGCGGGTGCACGACGACGGTGCTCGCGCCCAGCTTCTCGGCCGCCGCGCGCGCCCGCTGGAGCTTGACCCACGGGTCGGTCGACCACACGCGCTGCGTGATGAGCAGGCACGGGGCGTGCACGGCGAGGATCGGGACGCGGTGGTAGTCGCTGAGTCTGCGGAGCGCGTCGATGTCCTGGCTGACCGGGTCGTTCCACACCATGACCTCGACCCCGTCGTAGCCGAGGCGTGCCGCGATCTCGAAGGCCGTCGCCGTCGACTCCGGGTAGACCGAGGCAGTCGACAGGGCGACCTTCGCATCCGGAACGCGTGCGACTGGCTCTGCCATGGGGGACAGGTTACGGGGTGCGGCGACCGGACTGCCGGGTGTCCGTGTGCCGTTGTGGCGCATGCCACGGCCGGATCGACCGGGGCCGGCCGGCCCGTCGCGGCGTCCGTGTGCCCACCGGGCCGCTCCCCTCGCGCCTCGCGCGCGTGGTCTGGCGGGACGGCGAGCACCTCGCGTTCCTGTCGACACGCTCGCGCCTCGCGTGCGTGGTCCGCGGTGACGGACCGGCCGCCGGGTGCCGGTCTCGCCGGCTCGCGCCTCGCGCGCGTGGTCTCCAAGCCCGATCGCGTCGCGCCCTGCGCGCGTGTGCCCACCGGGCCGACCGCCTCACCTCCCGCACGCGCGGGCGGTCTTCCCGTACGCGTGTACGGTCTGCGCACCCCGGCCCGGTCCGTCATGGCGGTGTCTCCCGGCCGGGCGCCACGGCTGTCCGCACGGCCGGGCGCCACGACTGTCCGCTACGACGAAGCCATGTGGTCGAGTTTCCGGAGGATCACGCCCTCCCGGAGCGCCCACGGGCAGATCTCCAGGGACTCCACCCCGAACAGGTCCATCGCCCCCTCGGCGACCAGCGCGCCCGCCAGCAGCTGGCCCGCGCGGCCCTCGGAGACGCCCGGCAGCTCGGCGCGCTGGGCGGTGGTCATGCCGGCCAGGCGTGGCACCCAGGCCTCCAGGGACTCCCGTTTCAGCTCGCGCTGGACGTAGGGGCCGTCGGTGAAGGGGGCGGCACCGGCGAGGCGGGCGAGCTGTTTGAAGGTCTTGGAGGTGGCCACCACGTGGTCGGGGGAGCCGATGCGGCTGAATTCCCCGACGGTCCGGGCGATCTCGGCCCGCACGTGCCGCCGCAGCGCCCGTATGCGCTCGGGTTCCGGCGGGTCCCCCGGCAGCCAGCCCGCGGTGAGCCGGCCCGCGCCGAGCGGGAGGGAGACGGCCGCGTCGGGCTCCTCGTCGATGCCGTAGGCGATCTCCAGGGAACCCCCGCCGATGTCCAGGACCAGCAGCTTGCCGGCCGACCAGCCGAACCAGCGGCGAGCCGCGAGGAAGGTGAGCCGGGCCTCCTCCTCGCCGGTGAGCACCTGCAGCCGGACACCGGTCTCGGCCTGCACGCGCGCGAGGACGTCGTCGGCGTTGCTCGCCTCGCGCACCGCGGAGGTCGCGAACGGCAGCACGTCCTCGACCCCCTTGTCCTCGGCGGCCTGGAGCGCCTCCCGCACGACGGTGATCAGCGTGTCGACGCCCTCACGGCCGATCGCGCCGGACCCGTCGAGAAGTTCGGCAAGGCGCAGTTCGGCCTTGTGCGAGTGGGCGGGCAGCGGGCACGCGCCCGGATGCGCGTCCACCACCAGCAGGTGCACCGTGTTCGATCCCACGTCGAGGACACCGAGTCTCATGAAGGGCACGCTACTGCCAGCCGTCCCGGCCCCGGCTCCCGGTGCGCATCCTGAGACAGTCCCGTTGCCGCGCGCGGGCGACTTACCCTGGTCGGGTGCCAAAGACGAAAAAGGCGAAGGACGAAAAGGCCGACAAGGCCGCCGAATCCGCCACCGGCTCCTCGGGTTCTTCCCGGGTGAGGTCACCGAAGAAGTCGCGCAAGGCCCTCGAAGCCGACGAGAAGGGCCTCGACTTCGCGCGCGCGTGGGTCGAGTTCCCCGATCCGGCCGACGCCGACCAGGTCTTCCGCTGCGACCTGACGTGGCTGACCTCGCGCTGGAACTGC
Organism: Streptomyces sp. NPDC031554; assembly: GCF_055580685.1. Classification (NCBI taxonomy): domain Bacteria; kingdom Bacillati; phylum Actinomycetota; class Actinomycetes; order Kitasatosporales; family Streptomycetaceae; genus Streptomyces; species Streptomyces sp. NPDC031554. The sequence continues at coordinate 16,921 of NZ_JBVIKX010000003.1, forward strand.
ATCTTCGGCAGCGGCTGCCAGGGCATCCAGGCGGGCCGCGCGGACGACGGCTGCTGCACGCTGGGCGCGCACTTCTCCGACGAGGACGACGAGAAGCGCGTGACGGAGCACGTGGCGCGGCTCACCCCCGACATCTGGCAGCACCACGACGAGGGCGTGCGGGGGGGCTGGATCTCGGAGGACGACGAGGGTTCCCGGCAGACCCGCCCGTTCGAAGGCTCGTGCATCTTCCAGAACCGTCCGGGGTTCGCGGGCGGCGCCGGCTGCTCGCTGCACATCCTCGCCCTCAAGGAGGGCCGCGAGCCGCTGGAGACCAAGCCGGACGTCTGCTGGCAGCTGCCGGTGCGGCGGACGTACGACTGGATCGACCGGCCCGACGACACGCGCGTGCTCCAGGTGTCGATCGGTGAGTACGACCGGCGCGGCTGGGGTCCGGGCGGGCACGACCTGCACTGGTGGTGCACGTCGGCGACCTCGGCGCACGGTGCGGGCGACCCGGTGTACGTCTCGTACCGGCCGGAACTGATCGAGCTGATGGGCAAGGCCGGCTACGACCGTCTGGTCGAGCTGTGCGAGGAGCGGCTCGCCTCGCGGCTGCCGCTGCTGGCCCCGCACCCGGCGGACCCGGTGCCGGCACCGCACGCGCGGGCGGGAAGGCCGGCCGCCGCGGATGCCGCCGGTCCGGCAGGCCCACGGGATCTTGCGGGGCCAAAGGATCCGGTGGGCCCGGTGGACCCCCCGGGCCCGGTGGACCCGACCGTCTGAGGCTCTCGGCCCGGCTCTCCTGAGCCGGGCCGGCCCGTTTCGCCGACCGCGCGGCCGCCCCCGCGTCACGGGCCGGCCCGGGCTACGACGTCGACGGGCTCGGGTCGCCGCTGCCCCCGGACGGCGGGGCCGAGTCGCCCGGGTCGGACGGGGAGGGGTCGGTGGGCGTGGGTTCGGGGTCGGCGGAGGTCGGCGGGTCGCTCGGCGTGGGACCGGTGGAGGGCGGGGCCGTCGGGGCCGGCCCGGGGTCGGGCGAGGCGGGCGGCCCGCTCGGCGCGGGACCCGGGCCCGAGGGGGCGGGCGCGACGCCGTGGCCCTCGATGGAGACGACGGCGCCGGCCGGTGAGACCGCCACACGCGCGTGCCAGGGCCCGGTGGGCTCGCGCAGATGGTCGACGTACACCTTGACCGTAATCGATCCACCGGGTCCGAGGGTGCCCCCGGTGCGGCTCAGGCGGAGCCAGGGGGCTCCGGTGGTCGCCGACCAGCGGACCGGCCCGTCCGCGTCCCGTGCCGCGGTCAGGGTGATCAGGGTGGTGGCGCCGCTGTTCCCGGCCGTGACGGTCAGGCGCCCCGCGCCCTCGGCGCCGAGTCCGGTGACGCTGACGACCTCCACGGAGACGTCGGGCTTGCCGTCCTCGGGGAGGCCGGAGCCGGGCCGGGTGCTGGCGTTGCCGGCGTTCTGGTAGCCGCCCGACCCGTCCCCGCCGAGGCCGTCGGGGCCCTCGGCCTCGCTGGCGGCGGACGAGCGGCCGTCGGAGTCGGCGGTCGGCGTGCCCCGGTAGGCCGCCCACAGGGCGAGCACGGGCGCGGCGACGACGGTGGCGACGACCGTCGTGGTGACGGCACGCGCGCGGATGCGGTCCCGCCGGGCGGCACGGTCCTTGGGGTCCATCGGGAAGCCGCGCCGGTCGAAGCGCGGCGCGGCGGCACCCCGCGCGCGCGGCGGGCGTGCCAGGGCGGCGTGCAGGGCCGTGCGGGGCGCTTCCAGGACCGGCAGTTCGTCGGGGGTGACGCCGGCTCCGGGCCAGCGGCCGGGCACCGCGCGCTCCGCCGCGCGGCGGCAGCGCGGGCAGTCGTCGACGTGCCGGACGAGTTCGCGGCGCAGCGCGGCACTGAGCACGAGCTGGTGGTCGCCGGTGAGGCGGGCCACGCCGGGGCAGCCGCCGGTCTCGACGACGGCCAGGGCCGCCCGGGTGCGTTCGACCTCGCAGGCGGCGGAGGCGAGCAGTTCGCGGGCCGCGGCGACCTGCATGCCGAGGACGGCCGCCACCTCGTGGGCGGCGAGGCGGTGCCGTACGGCGAGTTCGAGCGCCTCGCGCTGCTCGGGGCTGGTGCCCGCGGCCTCCGGCCAGGCGAGCCGGGCGAGTTCGCGCCGCCGTCGCTCCCGGAGGTCGTCGGGCACGGGCCCGGTGGCGGGCTCGGCACCGCTCTGCCGGTGGGTGCCGTGGCGGCCCGGCGCGTGCGCGCCGGGCCGCCTCTGCCTGGCCTCGGTGAGCTTGCGCAGGCAGGCCCAGCGGGCCAGTGCGTAGAGCCAGGCCCTGCGGTCGTCGGCGGCGCCCGGCACGCGGTGTCCGCGCCGCTCGGCGAACGCCAGGACCTCGCCGAGGGCCGCCGTGGCGGTGTCGTGGTCGCACAGGACGGACAGACAGTAGGTGAACAGGCCGTCGAGGTAGGGCTCGTAACGCGCGGGCGTGCGCTGCGCCGCCGCGCGCGCCGCGGCGCGGTCGCGCGCCTCCCTGTGCGCCCGGTGTGCGCCGGTCGTGCGGGTCGAGGTCTCCGGACTGCTGCTCATCACCTGTGCGACCGTAGGCGCCACGGAACGACCTCTTCTGCCCCCTTGAGTCCTTTTAATCCGTACGGGTGAAACGATCCCTCACGAGGAGACGGGAACGAGGAAGTGGATGGCGGGTTCATGACAAGAATGGTCGGTTCATGAGGGGTGAGGCGGCCCGGCCGGGGGGAATGGCCGGGCACACCTCTCCCAATGTCCGCCGCCCCGGGGGGGTGGGAGCGGTGGACGCCACCTCGAGTCGCTTGTGCCCCGGCGGACCCGCTTCATGCACGGGCTTCTCGCGTTGTCGTACCCGGCGGTTACGGTTTTCCCATGGCTGCCCGTACGAAGACCACCAAGGACCGCCCGTCCTACCGCTGCACGGAGTGCGGATGGCAGACGGCGAAGTGGCTCGGCCGCTGCCCCGAATGCCAGGCCTGGGGCACGGTCGAGGAGTACGGCGCGCCCGCGGTCCGTACGACGGCGCCCGGCCGTGTCACCACCTCCGCCCTGCCGATCGGCCAGGTCGACGGCCGGCAGGCCACCGCCCGCCCCACCGGTGTGCCCGAGCTGGACCGCGTGCTGGGCGGCGGGCTGGTCCCCGGCGCCGTCGTCCTGCTGGCCGGCGAGCCGGGCGTCGGCAAGTCCACGCTCCTGCTCGACGTGGCCGCCAAGTCCGCGAGCGACGAACACCGCACGCTGTACGTCACGGGTGAGGAGTCGGCGAGCCAGGTCCGGCTGCGGGCCGACCGCATCGGCGCCATCGACGACCATCTGTACCTCGCCGCGGAGACCGACCTGGCGGCCGTCCTCGGTCATCTGGACGCCGTGAAGCCGTCCCTGCTGATCGTCGACTCGGTGCAGACCGTGGCCTCCCCGGAGATCGACGGCGCCCCCGGCGGCATGGCCCAGGTCCGCGAGGTCGCCGGCGCACTGATCCGCGCCTCGAAGGAGCGCGGCATGTCCACGCTCCTGGTGGGCCACGTCACCAAGGACGGCGCGATCGCCGGGCCGCGCCTCCTGGAGCACCTCGTGGACGTCGTCCTGTCCTTCGAGGGCGACCGGCACGCGCGCCTGCGCCTGGTGCGAGGCGTCAAGAACCGCTACGGCGCCACCGACGAGGTCGGCTGCTTCGAACTGCACGACGAGGGCATCACGGGCCTCGCCGATCCGAGCGGACTCTTCCTGACCCGTCGTGACGAACCGGTCCCCGGCACCTGCCTGACGGTCACCCTGGAGGGCCGCCGCCCCCTGGTCGCCGAAGTGCAGGCGCTCACCGTCGACTCGCAGATCCCCTCGCCCCGCCGCACCACCTCCGGCCTGGAGACCTCCCGCGTCTCGATGATGCTCGCGGTCCTGGAGCAGCGGGGCAGGATCAGCGCGCTCGGCAAGCGGGACATCTACTCCGCGACGGTCGGCGGCGTGAAGCTCTCCGAGCCCGCGGCGGACCTGGCGATCGCCCTCGCACTGGCCTCCGCGGCGAGCGACACCCCCCTGCCCAAGAACCTCGTCGCGATCGGCGAAGTGGGTCTCGCGGGTGAGGTCAGACGGGTCACGGGCGTGCAGCGCAGACTCGCCGAGGCGCACCGTCTGGGCTTCACGCACGCGCTCGTACCGGGTGATCCCGGCAGGATTCCCGCGGGGATGAAGGTCCTGGAAGTGGCGAACATGGGGGACGCCCTGCGGGTGCTGCCGCGCTCGCGTCGGCGAGAGGCCCCGCAGGAGGCGGAGGAGCGCCGGTAGACTTTGCCCAGGTCTCGCCCGTCCGTACGAACCGAGTGCGCGAAACGGGAGCACCCCAGAACCTGTGACCGGAGGAGTGCAGTGGCAGCCAACGACCGGGCGGCAGCTCCCGGAAAGTCCGGTGGGAGCTCCGGTTCCGACGGCCTGATGCGTGCCGCGCTGAGCGCGGTGGCTCCCGGCACGGCCCTGCGCGACGGCCTGGAAAGAGTGCTCCGCGGCAACACCGGCGGGCTCATCGTGCTCGGCTACGACAAGACGGTCGAGACGATGTGCACGGGCGGGTTCCTCCTGGACGTCGAGTTCACGGCCACGCGTCTGCGCGAGCTGTGCAAGCTCGACGGCGGCATCGTGGTCTCCTCCGACCTGTCCAAGATCCTGCGGGCCGGCGTGCAGCTCGTGCCGGACCCCACCATCCCCACGGAGGAGACCGGCACCCGGCACCGCACGGCGGACCGCGTCAGCAAGCAGGTCGGCTTCCCCATCGTCTCGGTCTCCCAGTCCATGCGGCTGATCGCGCTCTACGTGGACGGCCAGCGCCGCGTCCTGGAGGACTCCGCGGCGATCCTGTCCCGCGCGAACCAGGCGCTCGCGACCCTGGAGCGCTACAAGCTCCGCCTGGACGAGGTCGCGGGGACGCTGTCGGCGCTGGAGATCGAGGACCTGGTGACGGTCCGGGACGTCTCGGCGGTGGCGCAGCGCCTGGAGATGGTGCGCCGTATCGCCACCGAGATCGCCGAGTACGTGGTCGAACTGGGCACCGACGGCCGGCTTCTCGCGCTCCAGCTGGACGAGTTGATCGCGGGCGTGGAGCCGGAGCGTGAACTGGTGGTCCGGGACTACGTTCCGGAGCCCACCGCCAAGCGTTCCCGCACGGTCGACGAGGCGCTGCACGAGCTGGACGCGCTCAGCCACGCGGAGCTTCTCGAGATGTCCACGGTGGCGCGCGCGTTGGGCTACACCGGCTCCCCCGAGGCCCTCGACTCGGCGGTCTCCCCGCGCGGGTTCCGCATGCTGGCCAAGGTGCCCCGCCTGCCCGGCGCGATCATCGACCGCCTGGTGGAGCACTTCGGGGGTCTGCAGAAGCTCCTCGCGGCGAGCGTCGACGACCTCCAGACGGTCGACGGCGTGGGGGAGGCGCGGGCGCGCAGCGTGCGCGAAGGCCTGTCCCGCCTGGCGGAGTCGTCGATCCTGGAGAGGTACGTCTGAGACCTGCGGCTCCCAGGGCCGACGGCACCTCCGAGACGGGCGACACCCCTGAGCCGGGCGGTACTGCCGAGACCGCTGGTACTGCCCGGACCGGTGGTACTGCCCGGACCGGTGGAAGCCCTCAGGCTCCCGGTGCCGCTGGGACCGTCGGTGTCTTTGACGGTCGGGGTGCCTCCGTCGCGTGTGCGGACACGACCGCGCCCCGGGCGCGGGGAGCGACGGCCGGACGGCCCCGCCTCAGTCCTGCTCCAGCACGAACGAGGTCTGCGCCTTGGCGAACCCGGGCGCCTTCGCCTCCACCAGGTACGTCCCGGCCTTGGCCGCTCCGGCCGGAGGCGTCGCGCACTCCGGCGCACTCGGCTTCCGGTCCCAGGTCATGGTGTACGTGAAGCTCTCCCCGGCCGGCACCCGGTACAGAAGGCTCACGGCCCCCTTGGGGCAGTCGGCGGACGACCAGTAGTCGTCGGCTCCGCCGGCCTGGGTGATCGTCAACACCGCCTTCTTCGGCCCGAGATCCACCTTGCAGTCGCTCCCGGAGGAGTTCTTCGCCGTCAGCCGGAACGTGGGCTTCTGGTCGGGCGAGTACGTGTTGCGGACGCTGCGCAGGCTCAACGTGACGACGCCGGCGGTGCAGTTGGGCAGGGTCGTGCCGGCCGGCAGGGTCGTGCTCGACCCGCTGCCGTTGACGCCGTCGTCCGAACCACCCGATCCCGCCGCTCCGGTGCCGCCCGTGTCCGCGCCGCCGGAGCCGGTACCGTCACCGGAGCCGGAGCCGGAGCCGGAGCCCGATCCCGAACCGGAACCCGCCCCCGAGCCGCCGGAGTCCTCGTCGCCCGACTCGTCGCGCCCGCCGGGGTTCTGGCTGATCGCGGGCCCGGACCCGGACGGTCCCGGCGTGATGGAGGACGCGGGGTTCTTGCCGTTGGAGCCGTCCGCCCCGTTCCTGCCGCCACCCCCGCCCCAGCCGACCATCCAGGTGGCCAGCAGCGCCAACAGGGCGACCACGGACAGCAGTACGGCCCTCCGACGCCAGTAGATGGAGGAGGGGAGCGGCCCGACCGGATTGCGCAGAGATCCCACGGCGCAAACTGTACGAGAGATCCTTGCGTTGTCCGGCGCCACCCGCCGCCCGGGTCACAACTTTTCCGGATCATCATTCCGGACAGGGCTGCCCCGCCGCCGACTTGGGTCCTCGCACGCCCTTCCCGGTGACAGGACGTCACACCGATGTGACGCTACGCGTACGGAGCGCGACGGCGTACGCCTCCGCACTCGCGCCCCTCACAGTCCCTCTCGCGCCCCTCCCGGTCGCCGCCGCGCCCGTGGCGCACGCGCGCGGCGGCCTCCCGCGCCCCCGCCCCACCGGTGGCGGTACGCACGCGTTCCCCCGCGCGCATGGCAGGATCGGAAGGGCCATGACTGCGCCCACGAAGCCCCCGCACGACAGCCCCGCCGACGCCGTCTGCGGACCGCCCTCCGAGGAGCGGCCGCGCCCGGCCACGACCGATCCGGCCACAACCGACCCGGCGACGGCCGGACCGGCCTCCGGCGCGCGCCTGCACTCCCCCGTCATCGACTGGTTCGACGACCACGCCCGCGACCTGCCCTGGCGGCGCCCCGAGGCCGGCGCCTGGGGAGTGATGGTCAGCGAGTTCATGCTCCAGCAGACGCCGGTCAGCCGCGTCCTGCCGGTCTACGAGCAGTGGCTGGCCCGCTGGCCGCGCCCCGCCGACCTCGCCGCGGAGTCCCCCGGCGAGGCCGTCCGCGCCTGGGGCCGGCTCGGCTACCCCCGCCGCGCCCTGCGGCTGCACGGCGCCGCGGTGGCCATAACGGAGCGGCACGACGGCGACGTACCGGTGGACCACGCGCACCTGCTGGCGCTGCCCGGCATCGGCGAGTACACGGCCGCCGCCGTCGCCTCCTTCGCGCACGGACAGCGGCACGCCGTCCTGGACACCAATGTGCGCCGGGTGTTCGCGCGCGCGGTCACGGGAGTGCAGTACCCGCCGAACGCCACCACGGCCGCCGAACGCAGACTGGCGCGCGCCCTGCTGCCCGAGGACGAGGGGACCGCCGCGCGCTGGGCGGCCGCGTCGATGGAGCTGGGCGCCCTCGTGTGCACGGCGCGGAACGAGAGCTGCCACCGCTGCCCGATCGCCGACCGGTGCGCCTGGCGGCTGGCGGGCAAGCCGGAGCACGACGGCCCGGCGCGGCGCGGCCAGACGTACGCCGGTACGGACCGGCAGGTGCGCGGCAAGCTGCTCGCCGTGCTGCGGGAGGCTCACACGCCCGTGCCGCAGGCGGAACTCGACCGGGTGTGGCACGAGCCGGTGCAACGCGCGCGTGCGCTGGACGGCCTCGTGGCGGACGGCCTGGTGGAACCGCTGCCGGACGGCCTGTACCGGCTGCCGCTCACCTGACGCACCGTCAGTTCACCGGCGCCCGGAGGTCCGAGACCTCCGGGCCGCCCTCCGTCACGGTCGACCGAGGGGCGAATACCCTCATATCCCCTCGATTCGGCTCTCCTTCTTACCCCTGGACCGCCTTCGTTACACAACCGACGGACAGCCGACTGCTAGCCGCAGGCTGCCTCGGACAGTGCCGTGACAACAGCTCCGTAGCTTCCTTCGTGTGCCCGGCAGCGACACGAGGGCCACAGACCACGAGCGGGGAACCGGCGGACCACGGCCAGCCGGAACGGGGATACGGAGGCGGTTGATCATGATGCAGGGAGAGGTGCTCGAGTTCGAGGAGTACGTCCGCACCCGGCAGGACGCGCTGCTGCGCAGTGCCCGCCGGCTGGTCCCGGACCCGGTGGACGCCCAGGACCTGCTTCAGACCGCGCTGGCACGCACGTACGGCCGCTGGGACGGCATCGCGGACAAGCGGCTGGCGGACGCCTACCTGCGCCGGGTCATGATCAACACGCGGACCGAGTGGTGGCGCGCCCGCAAACTGGAGGAGGTGCCCACCGAGCAGTTGCCGGACGCCCGCGTGGAGGACTCCACCCAGCAGCACGCGGACCGTGCCCTGCTGATGGACGCCTTGAAGGTGCTCGCTCCGAAGCAGCGCAGTGTCGTCGTCCTGCGACACTGGGAGCAGATGTCCACGGAGGAGACGGCCGCCGCCCTCGGCATGTCGGCCGGTACCGTCAAGAGCACGCTGCACCGGGCGCTCGCCCGGCTCCGCGAGGAGCTGGAATCCCGCGATCTGGACGCACGCGCGCTGGAGCGTGAGGAGCGGGAGCGTTGCACGGCGGCCTGACCGAGGCCGGGCCCTCACCGGTCCGAGGCACCTTCCAGGCGGTGATCACGGCGCTGGCCGTGCTCGCCGCCGTCGGCCTTTTCCTGTCCTCGTGCGCCACCGGCGGCACCGGCACCCGTGACGAGGGCCCGGCGCACGTCGAAGGGGTCGGCGGCGCCACCGCCTCCCCGTCGGACACCCCCGCCGACGCCCTCGACCGCACCGAAGCCGTCCGGCTCGTCAAGGACGACCCCGAGGTGTCGGAGGAGGTCAAGCGCGAGCTGAAACCGTGCGTCGGCGACGAGTACCCGGTCGACGTCTCCTTCGGCGACCTCACCGGCGGCGCCGAGAGCGACGTCGTCGTCAACGTGCTGACGTGCGGTGACGCGGTCGGCGTCGGGTCGTACGTGTACCGCCGGACGAGCGACCGGTACGAGAACGTGTTCAAGACCGAGGAGCCCCCGGTCTACGCCGAGATGGACCGCGGCGACCTGGTGGTGACCAAGCAGGTGTACGAGAAGGGCGACCCCGTCTCGAGCCCCTCCGGGGAGAACGTGGTCACGTACCGCTGGGCGGCCCCGGGCCGCTTCGTCAAGGAGTACAGCTGGCACAACGACTACAGCGGCGCCGTCGACGGGGACGGTGCGACGTCGGTGCCGACGCCGGTGCCGGTGCCGGTGCCGGAGAGCGGCTGACGGGCCCCGCGCACCGACGTCGCACGGCCCGTCCGCCGTGTCCGCGCGAAAAAATCCTCCGCCGCGTGAACCGTTCGGGCCTCACGGACCGATGAACCAGTGAACGCACCGGACGCTCCGGGCGTCCCCCCTAGGGACGGCCGCCCTGCCGGCGGACCGACGGACACGACGAATACGGAACACGAAGGACACGACGGCCCCGGCGGATCCGCGACCGCTTGCGCCGCACCACACCACACCACACCGCACCGCACCCACGACACCACCGAGGACTGAGAGCACCGGGATGGCAGACCAGACCCACGTCCTGTTCGTCGAGGACGACGACGTCATCCGCGAGGCCACCCAGCTGGCCCTGGAGCGGGACGGCTTCGTGGTCACCGCGATGCCCGACGGCCTGTCCGGCCTGGAGGCGTTCCGGGCGGACCGCCCCGACATCGCCCTGCTGGACGTGATGGTGCCCGGACTGGACGGCGTGAGCCTGTGCCGCCGCATCCGGGACGAGTCCACCGTGCCGGTGATCATGCTCTCCGCGCGCGCCGACTCCATCGACGTCGTGCTCGGCCTCGAGGCGGGCGCCGACGACTACGTGACCAAGCCGTTCGACGGCGCCGTCCTGGTCGCCCGCATCCGCGCGGTGCTGCGCCGGTTCGGGCACGCGGGCGGGCCCGACCGGGGCGAGACGGGTGCCTCCGCCGCCGGGGGCGTGCTGACCTTCGGCGCGCTGGAGATCGACACCGAGGGCATGGAGGTGCGCCGGGCCGGGCAGCCGGTCGCGCTCACCCCGACCGAGATGCGCCTCCTGCTGGAGTTCTCCTCCGCCCCGGGCACCGTCCTCTCGCGGGACAAGCTGCTGGAGCGGGTGTGGGACTACGGCTGGGGCGGGGACACCCGCGTCGTCGACGTCCACGTGCAGCGGCTGCGGACGAAGATCGGCCAGGACCGGATCGAGACGGTCCGCGGCTTCGGCTACAAACTGAAGGCCTGAGCGGACAGGGGTATGCGGGGGATGTTGCGGCACCTGGTCCCGGCGCGCGTGGAGCGCCCGGGCATCCACACCGGCCTGCGGTGGAAGCTGAGCGCGGCCATCGCGCTGGTCGGGGCGCTGGTGGCGATCGTGCTCAGCCTCGTCGTCCACAACGCCGCCCGGGTCTCCATGCTGGACAACGCACGCGACCTCGCCGACGAGCGCGTCCAGATCGCCCAGCGCAACTACGCGCTGTCCGGGCGCCCCAATTTCCCCAACATCAAGATCGACGACCAGGACCTGCCGTCGGAGCTGAGGTCCAAGGTCGAGCGGGGACGCCGGGCCACGTTCGTCTCCGACCGCGGCGGGACGCCCGACATCTGGGCGGCCGTGCCCCTGAAGGACGGCCGTGTGCTCTCCCTGCACACCGGCTTCACCGACCGCAGCACGGACATCCTGTACGACCTCGACCAGGCCCTGGTGATCGGCTCCATCGCGGTCGTCCTCGGCGGCAGCGCGCTCGGGGTGCTGATCGGTGGACAGCTGTCGCGCCGGCTGCGCAAGGCGGCGGCCGCGGCGAACCAGGTCGCCAGGGGCGAGACGGAGGTGCGGGTGCGGGACGCCATCGGCGGGGTCGTGCGTGACGAGACCGACGACCTGGCGTCCGCCGTGGACGCCATGGCGGACGCCCTCCAGCAGCGGCTGGAGGCCGAGCGGCGGGTCACCGCCGACATCGCGCACGAGCTGCGCACACCGGTGACCGGGCTGCTGACGGCCGCCGAGCTGCTGCCTCCGGGCCGGCCCACCGAGCTGGTGATGGACCGGGCGAAGGCCATGCGCACGCTCGTCGAGGACGTCCTGGAGGTGGCCCGCCTCGACGGGGCCTCCGAGCGCGCCGAGTTGCAGGACATCCTGCTGGGCGAGTTCGTCACCCGGCGGGTGGCGGCCAAGGCCCCGGAGGCCGAGGTGCGGGTGGTGCACGAGTCCATGGTCACCACCGACCCCCGGCGTCTGGAGCGCGTGCTGTTCAACCTGCTCGCCAACGCCGGCCGGCACGGCAGACCGCCGGTCCAGGTCACCGTCGAGGGCCGGGTCATCCGGGTGCGCGACCACGGCCCCGGTTTCCCCCAGGACCTGCTCGCGGAGGGCCCGAGCCGCTTCCGTACCGGGAGCAGCGACCGGGCGGGCCGCGGCCACGGCCTGGGCCTCACCATCGCGGCGGGACAGGCCCGCGTCCTGGGCGCCCGGCTGACCTTCCGCAACGTACGGCCGGCGGGGGCACCGGCGCACATACCGTCCGAGGGTGCGGTGGCCGTCCTGTGGCTGCCGGAACACGCCCCGACGAACACGGGAAGCCATCCGATGCTGCCGTGAGGGCGGCGGGCCGGCGCCGGCCGGAGCGGGTGCCCTCGTGGGGCGGCGTACCGCTCGGGTGCGTCGCCCGCCCCACGCCGAAGGCCCCCGGGGCGGATACCGGCCGGGGGCCTCTCGAAGGGCTGTGACGGTGACGGGACACCGCCGTCAGGGGGAGCGGCGGCGTCCCGTCGTCGCGGATCAGACGGGCTCGACGACCGGTGCCTTGGGGGCGGTGGGTTCGTCCGCGGCGCCCTCGGCCTTCGCTCCGGCTCCGCGCAGGGGGACCTCCTTGACGAACACGGCCGCCACCAGCACGACCACGGCCACGGCGGCTCCGAGGACGAACGCCGCGTGGGTGCCGTCGGACACCGCGTACTGGTAGGCCTCCCGCGCCGGGGCCGGGAGCTTGGCGAGGCCGGCGGCGTCCAGTTGCGCGGACTGCTCGGTGATCTTGGACCCCAGCGCGCCGGCCCTCTCGGACATGGCGTCCTGGACCCGGCTGTTGAAGAGCGCGCCCATGACCGCGACGCCGAAGGAGGAGCCGAGCGTGCGGAAGAGGGTGGCCGAGGAGGACGCGACGCCCATGTCCTTCATCTCGACGCTGTTCTGCGCGACCAGCATGGTGATCTGCATCAGACAGCCCATGCCGAGGCCCACGACGGCCATGAACACACCGGAGGTGAACCGGGAGGTGCCGGTGTCCATCGTCGAGAGCAGGTACAGCCCGACGACCATCAGCGCGCCGCCGACGACCGGGAAGACCTTGTAGCGGCCGCTGCTGGTGGTGATCCGGCCCGCGACCATCGAGGTCACGAGCATCGCGCCGAGCATCGGCAGGAGCAGCAGGCCGGAGTTGGTCGCCGAGGCGCCCTGCACCGCCTGCTGGTACAGCGGCAGGAACAGGGTGGCGCCGAACATCACGAAACCGGTGATGAAGCCGATCAGCGACATCAGCGTGAAGTTGCGGCTGCGGAAGATGTGCAGCGGCAGGATCGGCTCCACGGCCCGGGTCTGCCAGAACACGAACCCGACGAGCGCCGCGACGCCGATGCCGATCAGCTCCATGATCCGCGCGGAGGACCAGGCGTACTCGGTGCCGCCCCAGGTGGTGACGAGCACGATGGAGGTGATGCCGACGGTGAGCAGCACGGCGCCCAGGTAGTCGATGCGGGCCCGGGAGCGCTTCTTCGGCAGGTGCAGGACGGCGGTGATCAGGCCGAGGGCCACCACGCCGAGCGGCAGGTTGATGTAGAAGGCCCAGCGCCAGCCCCAGTGGTCGGTGATGGTGCCGCCGACCAGCGGTCCGCCGATCATCGCCACCGCCATCACGGCGGCCATCATGCCCTGGTACTTGCCTCGCTCCCGCGGCGGGACGAGGTCGCCGATGATCGCCATGACGCCGACCATCAGACCGCCGGCGCCCAGTCCCTGCACGGCGCGGAAGCCGATCAGCTGGCCCATGTCCTGGGCCATGCCGCTCAGCGCCGACCCGGCCAGGAAGATGACGATCGAGCCGAGGAAGGCGCCCTTGCGCCCGTACATGTCGCCGAGCTTGCCCCAGATCGGCGTGGAGGCGGCGGTGGCGAGGGTGTACGACGTCACCACCCATGACAGGTGTTCGAGGCCGCCGAGGTCGCCGACGATCGTGGGCATCGCGGTGCCGACGATCATGTTGTCGAGCATCGCGAGCATCATGGTGATCATCAGTGCGAGGACCACGACCCGCACGCTCTGCTGTTTCTTGTCCTGTGCGCCGGCGTCCGGCTCAACGGTTCGGGTGTCCGCCATCGTCATCCCACTCCCCCAGGGCGGCTACTTACTTGCCGCCCGGCTAGTTCACTACACTGGGAAAGTAGACCCGTAACTAGCCGGGCGTCAAGTAAGTTTCCACCTGGGCGGAAGGTGAGCGACTCTTACCTTCCGGCTGCCGGTTTCGCGGCGACGCGAGGAGTACGAGGATGGACGTCACCATGGACGGCACCAAGCAGCGACGCCGCGGCAACACGCGCCAGCGCATCCAGGACGTGGCGCTGGAGCTCTTCGCCGAGCAGGGCTACGAGAAGACCTCGCTCCGCGAGATCGCGGAGCACCTCCAGGTCACGAAGGCGGCCCTGTACTACCACTTCAAGACCAAGGAAGAGATCATCGTCAGCATCTTCACGGACCTGACGAAACCGATCGAGGACCTGGTCGAGTGGGGTCGCAGCCGGCCGCACACCCTGGAGACCAAGCAGGAGCTCCTGCGGCGCTACAGCCAGGCGCTCAGCGAGGCGGCCCCGTTCTTCCGCTTCATGCAGGAGAACCAGGCCACGGTCCGCGAGCTCCAGATCGGCGAGTCCTTCAAGGACCGGATGCGCGGGCTGCGCGACATCGTCCTCGACCGGGACGCCCCGCTCGCCGACCAGGTCCGCTGCGTCAGCGCCATCTTCACGCTGCACGCCGGGATGTTCTTCCTGCAGGACCTCGAAGGCGACCCCGAGGAGAAGCGCGAAGCCGTCCTCGAGGTCGCCGTCGATCTGATCACCCAGGCCCATCAGGGCTCGCGGCCGTCCTGACGACGGCCGTCGATCACCGTCGTCAGACGGTCACGCCCTTGCCGCGCAGGAACTTCACCGGGTCGACCGCCGAACCGTAGTTGGGGGTGGTCCGGATCTCGAAGTGCAGGTGCGGGCCGCTGGAGTTGCCGGTGTTGCCGGACAGGGCTATGCGCTGGCCGGTCTTGACGATCTGGCCGACCTTCACGTTGATCTGCGACAGGTGGGCGTACTGGGAGTACACGCCGTTGGCGTGCTTGATGACGATGGCGTTGCCGTAGGCGGGGCCGTCACCGGCGCCGTTGCCGCCGGCCTTGACGACCTTGCCGCCGTGGGTGGCGACGACCTTGGTGCCGGTCGCCACGGCGAAGTCCTGACCGCTGTGCTTGGCGGCCCACATGCCGCCGGCCTGGGCGAAGGTGGCGGACAGCTTGTACTTCTTCACCGGGTCGATCCAGGTGGCCGCCGAGGACTTCTTCGCCACCGACACCGCGGTCGCGGGCGCCGCCGCCTTGGCCTGGGGCGTGGCAGCGGACGCCACTCCGCTTCCCAGCACGACCGTGGCGCCGAGAGCGGCGGCGCCGACGGCCACGCGGGTGCGGAGCTGGGGCGTAAGGGAAGAACGGAACGTGACGCGCTGGAACATCGAAACCTCATGGTGCCGGGGACAGAGAGAACCACCCGACGTACGGACGTCGCCGGATGGCCATTCCTTGGTAACCCGCGGCCCGGCAATGCCCCAAACGTGTGATGTACGACGGAAGCTAGTACTTCACGTCAAAACAGAACACTTGCCTACAGTCCGCACACATCCGACATAGCCCCCTTTCCCGTGCGACAGACCCGCCGGGCGGCCCCGTTGAGGGGGTTATGCACCTTTCGCCGGAACGAGATTCGCCACTATCCCGCGTAGTATGTGATCCAGCTCCCGTGCGGCACGTCACCGGCCGCCCCCCGTAAGGCACTTCGGAATGTGACGGCGGCTACTCCCCCACCGCCGGTGGCACTTGTGACCCACGCCACGAAGCGCGCACAGGGGTGTGACGGGGCTCTCCGCGCCCTCTACCGTCCAGTAACCCGCTGGTTCCCCTCAGGCCATCCTCATAGATGAGCATGCCCACGACACCCGCAGCGCCTGGACGCGAGAGGACCCCCACCATGACCAGAGGCACCTGGACGCGCCGCATCGGCATGACCGCCGCGGCGACGGCCGCCGTCACCGCGATGACCCTCCCGGTCGGCGCCCAGGCCGCGACGGCCACCGGCACCGCCTCCGTCACCACCGTCACCGCCGCTGCCGCCGCGCAGGCCGAGGTCGGCTACGACACCTGGCAGGCGGACTGCCTGGCGGTGATGAACCAGGCCCTGCCCTACCTGAAGCAGCGCATCGCCGCCGCCGGGCCGGGCGAGAAGCAGGCCGTCGTCCTCGACGTCGACAACACCGCCCTGGAGACCGACTTCGGCTTCAGCTACCCGCAGCCGGCCAACAAGCCGGTCCTCGACGTCGCCAGGTACGCCCAGGAGCACGGCGTCTCCCTGTTCTTCGTCACCGCCCGCCCGGGCATCATCTCGGGCGTGACCGACTACAACCTCAAGAACGTCGGCTACAAGGTCTCCGGCCTCCACGTCCGCGGCCTGTTCGACCTCTTCAAGGACGTCGGCGCCTACAAGACCGCCCAGCGCGCCGCCATCGAGTCCAAGGGCTACACGATCATCGCGAACATCGGCAACAGCGCCACCGACCTGTCGGGCGACCACGCCGAGAAGACCTTCAAGCTGCCGGACTACGACGGACAGCTGTCCTGAGGAACACAACGAGAGGGGCCGCCCCGGGACGGGTGTCCCGGGGCGGCCCCTCTCGCGTGCTCGACCCCTGAGGGTCAGGCGTCCTTGCTCAGGTTCGGACCGGCGCCGCCGGCCGCCTGCTCGATCGGCGGGACGTCCGGCAGGGCCGACTTCTCCTCACCCCGGAAGGTGAAGGTCTGGGAGTCGCCCTCGCCCTCGGTGTCCACGACCACGATGTGACCGGGGCGCAGCTCGCCGAAGAGGATCTTCTCCGAGAGCGTGTCCTCGATCTCGCGCTGGATGGTGCGACGCAGCGGACGCGCACCCAGCACCGGGTCGTACCCCTTCTTGGACAGCAGCTCCTTGGAGGACTGGGAGAGCTCGATGCCCATGTCCCGGTCCTTCAGGCGCTCGTCGACCTTGCCGACCATCAGGTCGACGATCTGGAGGATGTCCTCCTGGGTCAGCTGCGGGAAGACGACCACGTCGTCGACGCGGTTGAGGAACTCGGGCCGGAAGTGCTGCTTCAGCTCGTCCGAGACCTTGTTCTTCATGCGCTCGTAGTTGGACTTCGTGTCGCCCGCGGCGGCGAAGCCGAGGTTGAAGCCCTTCGAGATGTCCCGCGTGCCGAGGTTGGTCGTCATGATGATGACCGTGTTCTTGAAGTCCACGACCCGGCCCTGGGAGTCGGTCAGACGACCGTCCTCCAGGATCTGCAGCAGCGAGTTGAAGATGTCCGGGTGGGCCTTCTCGACCTCGTCGAAGAGGACGACGGAGAACGGCTTGCGGCGGACCTTCTCGGTCAGCTGGCCGCCCTCCTCGTAGCCCACGTATCCGGGGGGCGAACCGAAGAGACGCGAGACCGTGTGCTTCTCGCTGAACTCCGACATGTCGAGGGAGATCAGCGCGTCCTCGTCACCGAAGAGGAACTCGGCGAGTGCCTTGGACAGCTCGGTCTTACCGACGCCGGACGGACCGGCGAAGATGAACGACCCACCCGGACGCTTCGGGTCCTTCAGACCCGCACGCGTACGGCGGATCGCCTTGGAGAGCGCCTTGACGGCGTCCTTCTGGCCGATGACCCGCTTGTGGAGCTCGTCCTCCATGCGCAGCAGACGCGAGGACTCCTCCTCGGTCAGCTTGAAGACCGGGATGCCGGTGGCGGTCGCGAGGACCTCGGCGATCAGCTCGCCGTCGACCTCGGCGACGACGTCCATGTCGCCGGCCTTCCACTCCTTCTCGCGCTTGGCCTTGGCGGCCAGGAGCTGCTTCTCCTTGTCGCGGAGGGAGGCGGCCTTCTCGAAGTCCTGCGAGTCGATCGCGGACTCCTTGTCGCGGCGGACGCCGGCGATCTTCTCGTCGAACTCGCGCAGGTCCGGCGGCGCGGTCATCCGGCGGATGCGCATCCGGGAACCGGCCTCGTCGATCAGGTCGATCGCCTTGTCCGGCAGGAAGCGGTCCGAGATGTACCGGTCGGCCAGGGTGGCGGCCTGGACCAGCGCCTCGTCGGTGATCGAGACGCGGTGGTGCGCCTCGTACCGGTCGCGCAGACCCTTGAGGATCTCGATGGTGTGCGGCAGGGACGGCTCCGCCACCTGGATGGGCTGGAAGCGGCGCTCGAGGGCCGCGTCCTTCTCCAGGTGCTTGCGGTACTCGTCCAGCGTGGTGGCGCCGATGGTCTGGAGCTCACCGCGGGCCAGCATCGGCTTCAGGATCGAAGCGGCGTCGATGGCGCCTTCGGCGGCACCCGCACCGACCAGCGTGTGCAGCTCGTCGATGAACAGGATGATGTCGCCGCGGGTGCGGATCTCCTTGAGGACCTTCTTCAGGCGCTCCTCGAAGTCACCGCGGTAGCGGGAGCCGGCGACCAGCGCGCCGAGGTCCAGGGTGTAGAGGTGCTTGTCCTTGAGGGTCTCGGGCACCTCGCCCTTGACGATGGCCTGGGCCAGGCCCTCGACGACGGCGGTCTTGCCGACGCCGGGCTCACCGATCAGGACCGGGTTGTTCTTGGTACGGCGGGACAGCACCTGCATGACCCGCTCGATCTCCTTCTCGCGCCCGATGACCGGGTCGAGCTTGGATTCACGAGCGGCCTGGGTGAGGTTCCGGCCGAACTGGTCGAGGACCAGGGACGTCGAGGGCGTGCCCTCGGCAGGGCCGCCGGCGGTGGCGGTCTCCTTGCCCTGGTAACCGGAGAGCAGCTGGATCACCTGCTGCCGCACCCGGTTGAGGTCTGCACCCAGCTTGACCAGGACCTGGGCGGCGACGCCCTCGCCCTCACGGATCAGGCCGAGCAGGATGTGCTCCGTGCCGATGTAGTTGTGGCCCAGCTGAAGGGCCTCGCGGAGCGACAGCTCCAGGACCTTCTTGGCACGGGGGGTGAAGGGGATGTGCCCGGACGGGGCCTGCTGGCCCTGGCCGATGATCTCCTCCACCTGCTGGCGGACCGCCTCGAGCGAAATCCCGAGGCTCTCAAGGGCCTTGGCGGCGACACCCTCACCCTCATGGATCAGGCCCAGGAGGATGTGCTCGGTGCCGATGTAGTTGTGGTTGAGCATCCGGGCTTCTTCCTGAGCCAGGACGACAACCCGCCGCGCGCGGTCGGTGAACCTCTCGAACATCGTTAATCGCTCCTCAGAGCGGTCAGGCAGTGGGGGGAACTTCCCCTCCCTGTCCTTCCGCAGCTTAGTCCCGCAAGCGGGGACCGCTCATTCCAACTGCCGACACCGTCGATGGCCTCCTGACCCCGAACGCCGACATCTGCTCCAACCCGATGGTGCGAGACGATGTTCCCGCAGGCCAGACAGTTACCCCAGTCGCCAGTACGCCGATGGCGAACGTGAGACTCCCGTTTCCTGCGCGTCGCCCCCTCCCACTAGGGATGTCTTACCCGCCGGCACCGACACTCCATGCCGTGGGCGCCCGTTCCCTCCGCTACGGGCGAACAACCTTGCGCCGCCCCGGGCCCCGCACGCCCCCCCGTTCCGCCACTCTGCGCTCCTCGCGGAACACCCAGCGTAACGCTTGGGGCTTCGGAGCCGTTGGACTCGGCATGGTCGGCCCCCTCCCTCCGTCCGCGTCCCGGACCACCCCCGCCACCGCCGCCGCGTCCCCGTCTCCGTCTCCGTCTCCGTCTCCGTCTCCGTCTCCGTCTCCGTCTCCGTCTCCGTCTCCGTCTCCGTCTCCGGCAGCCGTGCCTCCGGCCCTCGCCTCGGCATCCGTGGTCCCTCTTTCCCGCGGGGCACTCGATCCGGACCCTCCGGCCGAGGGCGTCCGCGGCTGGTACGAGAACGAACTGGGGTGGGCGACGGTGCCCGGAGAGCCGGTACGACTTCGGGTGGGCCTGCGTTTCGACGTCCTGGACGTGCCGGCCGAGGCGGGACGCCCGGCGCTGCGGCATCTGGCACCGGGCTCCCCGGTCGCCGTGCGGGGCGACCGGATGCGGCTGCTGGTGGCGGCGGGGAGCGCGGAGGAGCTGCCGGGAATCCTGCGGTGGCTGGAGTGGGACGCGCTGCCGCTGGATCTGACGGCGACCGGCGCGGGCGGGGTCCTCGAGGCGCCCCCGCCGCCGGGCCGGACCCGTCCCGGAACAGCACTGCAGGGGGCCGCGGTGTGGATGCGGCCCCCCGTCGGAGGGTGCGAGGTCGAGGTCTCGCTGCCGACGATGTCGGCCTTGGGGGGCGTTGGGGGCGCCCCCGACCTGGTGCGCTTGGTGGACACCTTGGCGACGCACTGCCACCGTGTCCGGCTGCGGCGCGCCTGTGCTCAGCCGTTGGCCTTCTCGTAGGCCTCGCGAATGGTCGCGGGAACACGGCCTCGGTCGTTGACCTCGTAACCGTTCTCCTTCGCCCACGCGCGGATCTGAGCGGTGTCCTGGCTGCCACCGGCAGCGGCACGCGTCTTTCCGCGTCCGCCCGAGGCGCGGCCCCCGGTGCGCCGGCCACCCTTCACGTACGGGTCGAGAAGGCTGCGCAGCTTGTCCGCATTGCCGGTCGTGAGATCGATCTCGTACGTCTTGCCGTCCAGCGCGAACGTCACGGTCTCGTCGGCCTCGCCGCCGTCGAGGTCGTCGACAAGAAGGACCTGAACCTTCTGTGCCACCGGATTTCCTTTCATCGATAACGGGAGGGCCGGGGGGCTGCGGCGTTCCGCCGTTTCACCACCCCTGATATATGCAGTACTGCAGTACATCGGAAAGCAAACCGCTTTTGCCGGGAAAACACAAACCCTCGGGAGGGTCCGGCCGCCCGCACCCCGTACGGAAACGTGCGCGTTTCGGACATAGGGAACCCGGGCAAGGCGAGTCGGCCGGAATGGGACTCGGCGATCACAGATGCAGAAGCATCCGACTGTTGCCCAAGGTGTTCGGTTTCACTCGTTCGAGACCGAGGAACTCCGCGACGCCCTCGTCATAGGAACGCAGTAGCTCCGTGTAGACATCGGTGTCGACGGGCGTCTCACCGATCTCCACGAAGCCGTGCCTGCCGAAGAAGTCCACTTCGAAGGTCAGACAGAAAACCCGGCGAACACCGAGCCGGCGCGCGGTCTGCAGCAACTTCCCCAACAACTGGTGGCCGACGCCGGAACCCTTCAGTCCGGGCTTCACCGCGAGGGTGCGGACTTCCGCGAGGTCTTCCCACATCACGTGCAGCGCGCCGCAGCCGACGACCTCGGCGTTGTCGTCGCGTTCGGCGACCCAGAACTCCTGGATGTCCTCGTAAAGGGTCACCGTCGCTTTGTCGAGCAGGATGCCGCCGCGGACGTACGCGTCAAGGAGACGACGCACCGCGGGGACATCGCTGGTCCGGGCCCGGCGGACGGTGATGGCTTTAGCGCTGACTTCAGGGCTCTGTGCTGACATGAGCGGACGCTATCGCCCGTCGGTCTCCGTCGGGGACCCGGGGTTCTCCCGCGCGCTCCCGGCTTCCGGGCGTTCGGAAGTTTCGGGTCCCTGGACGATGCGTACCGCGTCGCTCAGGGCGTGGCGCTGTTCGTCGCTCATCATCCCGAAGAAGGCGACGAGAGCGGCGGCGGGGTTGTCGCTCTGCGACCAGGCCTCGTTCATCAGGGCGGCGGCGTAGGCGGCACGCGTGGAGACCGCCTCATATCGATAGGCCCGGCCTTCCGCCTCACGGCGCACCCAGCCCTTCTGATGGAGATTGTCCAAAACGGTCATCACCGTGGTGTAGGCGATGGACCGTTCCTTCTGAAGGTCTTCCAGGACTTCTCGAACGGTGACCGGGCGGTTCCACTTCCACACCCGCGTCATGACCGCGTCTTCGAGTTCTCCCAAGGGGCGAGGCACAACTCAGAACAATAGTGGGAGAGCACGCCGATCGCGTGCCGGACGTGCGCCTTCCTCGACAAGAGGGCGCAAAAAGGGCGCACGGCACCCGACGGCGGGGCCGTGCGCCCGGGAGGCGCGCGGGGCGTGCGAGGGCCTGACCGCGGTCAGGCCTCGCTGTTCGCGGAGGGCCGGCGCGCGCTCTCCACGCGCGCGAGGGCGGCGTCGACGGCCGCGTCCTCCTTGGCCTTGTTGGTGCCGCCCTGGGTCTTCACGATCACCCTGATCAAGCCGATGAAGAAGACGGCCATGACGACGGGGGGAAGGAGCGCGGAGACGTAGTCCATGGGTCCAGGGTAGCCAGGGAGGAACGGGGCATCGGGGCGGGGTCGCGCCACGGCGGGCCGTGTCGGCGGAGTCCGGCCGCGCCGGCGCGGATCGTGCGGCGGCGTCCGGTCAGCCGACGGCGAGCCGCTCCCGCGAGCCCGTGGACGGCGAGACGGAGGACGGCGGGACGGGTCTGCGCCGCGGGAAGACCTCGCCCGGGGTGGGGACGGGCCGTCGGGAGGGTTCGGGCTCCCGCGGCTTCACGGGGACCGGCCCCGGTGCGGGCGCGGCCGGCTTCTCGGCGGGTTCCCGCGCGGGCCGCGGGCCCGGCTCCCCGGCGGCGACCGCCGGACGGCCGGAACCGGCCTCCTCCGTGGTCGCGGAACGTCCCCCGGGAAGGGCCAGGAGGCGCGTACGGGAGGCCGGCACCACGGGCACGGCCGGCACGGCCGGGCGGGCCGTACGGCGGGCCGGGCGGGCGCGTACGTCCTGCTCCGCGAGGACCTGGCAGCGGTCCAGGAGAGCGGCCGCCTTCGGGTTGCCCCGCAGGGCGCGCAGGGCGGCGAGGTCGTCGGCCCCGGGCCGGTGGCCGGTGCCGAGCACCTCCTCCAGGAGCGTGAGGTATCCGGCGACGGTGCCGGGGAGGGCGGCACGGTACCGGGCGAGGTCGGACACCAGGAAGGCCCGCAGCCGGGCGGCCTCGCGCACGGCCTCGTCGAGGGATGCGGCGAGACGGTGGCAGTCCTGGACGTCCTCGGCCGGAGCGGGGCCGGGGTGGAGGGCGAGGGCGAGGGCGCGGCGGAGCACACGCAGCTCCTCCGCACCGAACACCATGCCGCCGCGGGATCCGTAGGGCGTGGGCATGCGGCGACGATACGCGCTAATCAGACAAACTCGACATAAGGAATGGGTGTGGCGTGCCTTGTTCCACCGGGCCGGACGCACGATCGCACCGGTCCGGACGCACGTCCCCCGGGACCGGCCGGGGGGGTTGGGGGGGGGGGGGCCCCCCCCCCCCACCCCCCCCCCCCCCCCCACCCCCCCCCCCCCCCCGGGCGAACCCCCCAGCC
>NZ_JBVIKX010000003.1:39679-295352 GCF_055580685.1 Streptomyces sp. NPDC031554
CCCACCAAATATTTTTGGGGGGTGGCGGGCTTGTTACCCCGGGGGGCCCCGCACTACCCCCCCGGGCGGCCCCCCCCCCCCCGGGGGCGGGCGGGGGGTGGGGGGGGGGGGCCCCCCCCCCCCACACCCCCGGCCGCCCGCTCACATCCGCGAGACGTTGCGTTCGTACACCAGACGCAGCCCGATCAGCGTCAGCCACGGCTCGTGCTCGTCGATCACCGAGGACTCGCCCAGCACCATCGGCGCCAGCCCGCCCGTGGCGATCACCGTCACGTCGTCGGGGTCCTCCGCCAGTTCCCTGGCCATCCGGCCCACGACCCCGTCGACCTGGCCGGCGAAGCCGTAGACGATGCCGGACTGCATCGCCTCGACGGTGTTCTTGCCGATCACGCTGCGGGGCCGGGCGACCTCGATCTTGCGCAGCTGCGCGGCCTTGACGCCCAGTGCCTCGACGGAGATCTCGATGCCGGGCGCGATGACGCCGCCGACGTACTCCCCGCGCGCGCTGATCGCGTCGAAGGTGGTCGCCGTGCCGAAGTCCACGACGATCGCCGGGCCGCCGAACAGTTCGTTGGCGGCGACCGCGTTGATGATGCGGTCGGCGCCGACCTCCTTGGGGTTGTCGAAGAGGATCGGTACGCCCGTCTTCACACCGGGTTCGACGAGCACCGCGGGGACGTCGCCGTAGTGGCGGCGGGTGACCTCGCGCAGCTCGTGCAGGACGGACGGGACGGTCGCGCAGATGGCGATGCCGTCGATGCCGTCACCCAGCTCCACCCCGAGGAGGGGGTGCATGCCCATCAGGCCCTGGAGGAGGACCGCCAGCTCGTCGGCCGTGCGGCGGGCGTCCGTCGAGATCCGCCAGTGCTCGACGATGTCCTCCCCGTCGAACAGGCCGAGCACGGTGTGCGTGTTGCCTACGTCGATCGTCAGCAGCATGGCCGGATCCCGCTCCTACTCCGCCGCTCGCAGGTCCAGGCCGATGTCCAGGATCGGCGAGGAATGGGTCAGGGCGCCCACGGCCAGGAAGTCGACACCGGTGTCGGCGTACGCCTTGGCGTTGTCCAGGGTGAGCCGGCCGGACGCCTCCAGCAGCGCGCGCCCGCCGACGACGCCGACGGCCTCCGCGCACTCCTCGGGCGTGAAGTTGTCCAGCAGGATCAGGTCGGCGCCGGCCTCCACGACCTCGCGCAGCTGGTGCAGGGTGTCGACCTCGACCTCGATCGGCACGTCCGGGAAGGTCTCCCGCACGGCCTGGAAGGCCTGGGCGACGCCGCCCGCGGCGACCACGTGGTTGTCCTTGACCAGCGCCGCGTCGGACAGCGACATGCGGTGGTTGACGCCGCCGCCGCAGCGCACGGCGAACTTCTCCAGCGACCGCAGGCCCGGCGTGGTCTTGCGGGTGTCGCGCACGCGTGCCCCGGTGCCCTCCAGGGCGTCCGCCCACGCGCGCGTGGCGGTCGCGATGCCGGAGAGGCGGCACATCAGGTTCAGCGCGCTGCGCTCGGCGGTGAGAAGGTCACGCGTGCGCGTGGTGACCGACAGCAGCTTCTGCCCGGCCTCCACGCGGTCGCCGTCCTCGACGTGCCGCTCGACCTCGAACTCGTCCGTGCAGACGATCGAGAGGACGGCCTCGGCGACCCTGAGGCCCGCCACCACGCCCGCCTCGCGCGCGGCGAAGTCGGCCGTGGCCACCGCGTCCTCGGGGATGGTCGCCACCGTCGTCACGTCCACGCCGTGGGCCAGGTCCTCCTGGATGGCGACGTTGGCGATGTCCTCGACCTCGACCGGGTCGAGCCCGGCGTCGGCCAGGAGCTGGGCGAGCGCGGGATCGAGCCCGCACTCCAGGTACTCCTCGTCGGTGAGGCCGGCGTCCGTGCCACAGGCACAGCCGTCGCCGCAGCCTCCGCTCGGGACGAGGGGAAGGTCCTCGGGGGTGCTCACTTCTGTCACTGCTCCTGCTGCCGGCGGGTCGGGGGGAAGTCTGCGGTATCGGTGGTGTGCACGGCGAGCGTCCGGTCCGGATTCAGCCGTACGACGATGTGGCGGCGCCAGTCGGTGTCGTCGCGCTCGGCACGGTCCTCGCGCCAGTGGCAGCCGCGGGTCTCCTCGCGCAGCCGGGCGGCGGTGACCAGGACGCGCGCCACGCACAGGAGGTTGGTGGCCTCCCAGGTGTCGACGCCGGGCTCGGCGGTCTTGCCGTTCTCGTCGAGGGCGTCGCGGGCCTCCGCGTGCAGTCGCTGGAGCTGCTCGGCGGCCTTCTCCAGGGAGCCGGCGGAGCGCAGGACGCCCGCGCCCTCGGCCATGATCCGCTGGATCGCGAACCGGGCCTCGGGGGCGAGGAGGGGGTGTGCGGGCCGGCCGGGGTGCTCGACGGGCGCGGGCACGCGCGCGGGGAGGCCGTCCGCCGACCGGCCCGCCGCGATGTCGGCGGAGATGCGCTCGGCGTAGACGAGGCCCTCCAGGAGGGAGTTGGAGGCGAGCCGGTTCGCGCCGTGCACGCCGGTGCAGGCGACCTCCCCGCAGGCGTAGAGGCCCGGCACGGTGGTCCGGCCGTGCGAGTCGGTGCGCACACCGCCGGAGGCGTAGTGGGCGGCCGGGGCGACCGGGACGGGCTCGGTGACCGGGTCGATGCCGTGCGCCCGGCAGGCGGCCAGGATGGTCGGGAAGCGGTGCTCCCACATCTCGGCGCCGAAGTGGCGGGCGTCGAGGTACATGTGCTCGGCGTCCAGCTCCTGCATGCGGCGCATGATGCCCTTGGCGACGATGTCCCGGGGCGCCAGCTCGGCCAGCTCGTGCTGCCCCAGCATGAAGCGCGTGCCGTCGGCGTCGACCAGGTGGGCGCCCTCGCCCCGCACCGCCTCGGAGACGAGCGGCTGCTGGCCCTCCGCGTCCGGGCCGAGGAACAGCACGGTCGGGTGGAACTGCACGAACTCCAGGTCGGAAACCTCCGCACCCGCGCGCAACGCGAGCGCGACGCCGTCGCCCGTCGACACGGACGGGTTGGTGGTCGCGGAGAAGACCTGCCCCATGCCGCCGGTGGCGAGGACCACCGCGGGCGCGTGCACGGCGCCCACGCCGTCGTGCTGGCCCTCTCCCATGACGTGCAGGGAGACGCCGGCGGTGCGGCCGTCGGCGTCCGTGAGGAGGTCCAGGACGAGCGCGTTCTCGATCGTGCGCAGCCCGCGCGCGCGGACCGCCTCGACGAGCGCGCGGGAGATCTCCGCACCGGTCGCGTCACCGCCCGCGTGCGCGATGCGGCGGCGGTGGTGGCCTCCCTCGCGGGTCAGCTCCAGGCCGCCCCCCTCGGACTCGTCGAAGTGGGCGCCGGTCTCGATGAGCCGCCGCACGGCGCCGGGGCCCTCGGTGACGAGGAGGCGTACCGCGTCCTCGTCGCACAGGCCCGCGCCCGCCACCAGCGTGTCCTCGAGGTGCTGTTCGGGCGTGTCGCCCTCACCGAGCGCGGCGGCTATGCCGCCCTGCGCCCAGCGGGTGGAGCCGTCGTCCAGACGGGCCTTGGTGACGACGACCGTCGTCAGTCCCGCGGCCTCGCAGCGCAGGGCGGCGGTGAGGCCGGCCACCCCGGAGCCGACGACCACGACGTCCGCGGAGATGGACCACCCGGGCGCGGGCGCGTGCAGTCGTATGCCTGTGCTGGTCACGAGGCGGCTCCGAAGGTGAGGGGGAGGTTGTCGATCAGCCGGGTCGCGCCGACCCGGGCGGCGACGGCGAGGACCGCCTCGCCGGTGAAGTCGTCGTCGACGTCGCCGAAGTCGGACGGGTCGACGAGGGCGAGGTAGTCCAGCCGCAGCGGCGGGACCATGCGCGCGGCCTCGTCCAGGACCGTGCGGGCGGCGGCCCGGACCGCGGCCACGGAGCCGGGGGCGGCCTTGGCCACGGCGTGCGCGTCGGCGGCCGCGCGGGACTCGCCCAGGGCGTTGAGCGCCTCCGCACGGGCACGGGTGGCGGGCACCTCACGCGCGCGTGCCCGCAGCGCCTCCTGCGCGGCGTGCCGGTCGCGGCCCGCGAACAGGGCCTGGGACAGGGCGAGCGCGGTGCGCCGCTCGGCCGGTGACAGGAAGCGGTTGCGGCTGGACAGGGCCAGGCCGTCCTCCTCGCGCGCGGTCGGCACGGCGACGATGTCGATGCCGAAGTCGAGGTCGCGCACCATGCGCCGGATCAGGGCGAGCTGCTGGGCGTCCTTCTGCCCGTACAGGGCCACGTCGGGGCGCGTCAGGTGCAGCAGCTTGGCGACGACGGTGAGCATGCCGTCGAAGTGCCCCGGGCGTGCGGCGCCCTCCAGGCGCTCCCCCATCGGGCCGGCGCTGACCCGGACCTGGGGCTCGCCGCCGGGGTAGACCTCGTCGACGGACGGGGCGAACACGACGTCGGCACCGGCCTCCTCGGCGGTCTTGAGGTCGGCGTCCAGGGTGCGCGGGTAGCGGTCGAGGTCCTCGCCCGCGCCGAACTGGAGCGGGTTGACGAAGACCGTGACGACGACCTCGCCCCCCGGCCCGGCGATCTCGCGCGCGGTGCGGACGAGGGTGGCGTGGCCCTCGTGCAGGGCCCCCATGGTCATCACCACGGCGCGGCGGCCCGCACGCGTGCGTGCGTGCAGTTCACCCGCGGTGCGCAGCAGGGTCGTGGTCATCGGGCATCTCCCTCGGCGCCGTCGGTCCCCTTGGCGAGTACCCCGAGGAGGTCCTCGGCGAGCTCCGGCTTGAGCAGGCCGCTGGCGAGGGCCCGGTCGGCCGTCGCGCGGGCCATCGCCAGATAGCCGTCGACGCTCTGCGGGGCGTGCCTGCGCAGCTCCGAGACGTGGGCGGCGACCGTGCCCGCGTCGCCGCGCGCGACGGGGCCGGTGAGCGCCGCGTCGCCGGAGCGCAGCGCGTTGTCCAGGGCGGCGCCCAGCAGCGGGCCGAGCATCCGGTCGGGGGCCTCGACGCCGGCCGCGCGCAGCAGCTCCAGCGACTGGGCGACCAGGGTGACGAGGTGGTTGGCGCCGAGGGCGAGGGCCGCGTGGTAGAGCGGCCGCCTCTCCTCGGCGATCCACTCCGGTTCGCCGCCCATCTCGATGACGAGGGCCTCGGCGGCCAGCCGCAGTTCGTCGGGCGCGGTGACGCCGAAGGAGCAGCCGGCCAGGCGCTGGACGTCCACCGCGGTACCGGTGAAGGTCATCGCCGGGTGCAGGGCCAGCGGCAGCGCGCCCGCGCGCAGGGCGGGGTCCAGGACCCGCGCGCCGTACCGGCCGGAGGTGTGCACGAGCAGTTGCCCCGGGCGGACGGCGCCGGTCTCGGCGAGGCCCTCGACGAGACCGGGGAGGGCGTCGTCGGGGACGGTCAGCAGCACGAGGTCGGCGCGCCGCAGGACCTCGGCGGGGGTGACGAGGGGGACGTCGGGCAGCATCGACGCGGCGCGTCGCCGGGAGGCGTCGGAGACACCGGAGACGGCGACCGGACGGTGCCCGGCGAGCTGCAGGGACGCGGCGAGGGCGGGACCCACCCGACCGGCGCCGACGACGCCGACGGTGAGCCGCGCGGGGCGGTCCCTGGGGTCTGGCTGTTGGACTGTACTCACGCGACGGCGGCCTTCCCGTTCCAGTCCGCTCTGGGTACCGGACGATTTCTCGTCATGTTAACGCGATCGGTTGCCGGGGACCCTGGTCGTCCACAGGCTGTGGGTGACCGCACTCCCCCTCCGGCGCGGAAACCGGGTGCCCGTACGGCCGCGCGCGCGAAATGATCCCCCGTATGAGCGATACGGCGGATCAGCCTCCACGGACGTACGAGCAGGAGCCGTCCGGCCCGATGTCGGACCCGGAGCCGGTGTCGGAGGACGAGCGGCGCGGGCGGCGCCGGGAGCGGCGGAGGCGCGCGGCCCGCGGCGCGCGGCGGGTGCTCACGCGTCCGGGGTTCCAGAGCACGGTCCGCCAGCGGCTCGCCCTCCTGGACGGGGCCGGTGAGGTGTACGACCTGGACGAGCCGGTGGACACGTACGGCGACGGCGTCGTCGCCGCCCTGGAGGCCGAGGTCGCCCGGCTGCTGGGCAAGGAGGCCGCCGCCTTCTTCCCGACCGGCACCATGGCGCAGCAGGTCGCCCTGCGGTGCTGGGCCGGACGCACCGGGAACCCGGCCGTGGCCCTGCACGGCAAGGCCCACCCGGAGGTGCACGAACGCGCGGCGTTCAGCCAGGTCAGCGGATTGCGCCCGGTCCGGCTGACCGACGAGCCCCGCCAGCCCACCGCCGAGGAGGTCCGCGACTGCGAGGAGCCCTTCGGGGCGCTGATGCTCGAACTGCCGCTCAGGGACGCCGGACACGTCCTGCCGTCCTGGCAGGAGCTGACCGAGCTCGTCGAGGCGGCGCGCGAGCGGGACGCGGTGGTGCACTTCGACGGCGCGCGCCTGTGGGAGTCGTCCGTCCACCTCGGCCGGCCGCTCGACGAGATCGCCGGGCTGGCGGACAGCGTCTACGTGTCGTTCTACAAGTCCCTCGACGGCTTCGGCGGCGCCGCGCTGGCCGGCCCGAGCACCCTGGTGGAGGAGGCGAGGACCTGGCGCCACCGCTACGGCGGCATGGTCTTCCAGCAGTTCCCCACCGCCCTGTCGGCGCTGCTCGGCCTGAAGCACGAGCTGCCCCGTCTGCCCTCGTACGTGCGGCACGCGCGCGTGGTGGCGGCCGCGCTGGCCGAGGGCTTCGCGGCGGCCGGACTGCCGTGGTCGCGCGTGCACCCCGAGGTGCCGCACACCAACGAGTTCCAGGTGTGGCTGCCGTACGACGCCGACGTCGTCGCCGAGGCCGCGATCCGTACGGCCGAGGAGACCGGGACCCTGCTCTTCGCCCGCGCCTGGGACGCGCCCGTACCGGGCCTGGCCGTCACGGAGGTCGACGTGCGCGCCCCCGGCCTGGAGTGGAGCGCCGGGGACGTGCGGACGGCGGTCGCCGACTTCGCGGCCCGGCTGGGGGAGGAGGACGCCGCGGCGCGGGGACGCACGGACGGGTAGGCGCCGGCCGGTGCCGCCGTCGGCCTCCGTGAGGGCCGGGCCCGGGGGACCGGCCCGGCACGCGCCGCCCCGCGCGGATCGCCGGCGGCGTCGAGTCGGCGAAGGCGTCGGTCGGCGACGGCGTCGGTCAGCGACGGCGTTGTCGGTGGCGGGATGCACCATGAGGGCATGAGCGTGAGCATCGACATCGCGGGGCTGCGGCCGGAGAGGGTCGCGATCGTGCCGTCCCCCCTCGCCGAGCTCGGCATGGCGCTGCACGCGCTGTCCGAGCCGGGGCACCATCCGGGTCTCCAGGGCTGGGTCACGGGTGTCACCGCGCGCCTGGACCCGCATCTCGCCGACCGGATGTGCGAGGCCGACTTCCTGTGGCGGTCGACGTTCTCGGACCTCTTCCTGCCCTACGCCGGCATCCCGGGGCGCAGCACGCTGCCGCGCGGGACGCTCGCCGAGGAACTGGACATCCTCGACGAACTCACGGACGAGCAGTTCGTGGACGCCGCGCTGGAGTTCACCTGCGTGATCACCTACGGCTCCTACGAGCCGCTGCTGCTCACGGACGAGCGCGTGCGGCGGCGGGCCCTGGAGGTGGCCGCCTCGCGCGGGCCCCGGCAGGTGCGGTTCACCCAGCGGCTGCTCGACGACCCGCCCGGCGTGCGCGCGTGGCTGCGGCGTTTCCTGGAGGACTGCGACGAGGCGTTCTTCGCGGAGGTCTGGTCACGGCTGGGCCACCAGCTGACGGCGGACGCCCGGCACAAGACGGAACTGCTGCGGCACCGCGGCCTGGCGGAGGCCCTGGCGGCGGTGTCCCCCGTCCTGAGCCTGGACGAGGCGGCCGGCCGGATCGAGGTCGACAAGCTCGTCGAGGGCCGTACGGTCACCGCGGGCGGCGGGCTGCTCCTGGTGCCGACCAGTCTGGGCTGGCCCCACCTCAGCGTGCTGCACCGCAGTGGCTGGCAGCCCGTGCTGCACTACCCCGTCGGATCCCCCGAGCCGGCCTCGCCGCCGTCGGTCGAGCAGCTCGCCCTGCGGATGACGGCCCTGTCCCACCCCGTCCGGATGCGGATCTGCCGCCATCTGGCCCGCAGCGCGTACACCACGAGCGAGCTGGCCCAGGTGCACGGCATGACCGCGCCCGAGATATCGCGGCACCTCGGCGTCCTGAAGAAGGCGGGCCTGATCACCACCCGCCGGCGCGGCCGGTACGTGCTGCACCAGCTCGACGTGACGAGGGTGGCCCGGCTGGGCAGCGACTTCCTGGAGGGGGTCCTCAGGTAGGGCGGGCGTCAGCCCGCAGGGCCGCCGGTGCCGGCCGCCGACCTCGCCGCGCGGCGGCGCGCCCGGCGGCGTCGCCGTCCGTCGCCGAGTTCTCCCCCGAGGATCGTGAGGACGGCGGCCGCGGCGCACACCGGAAGACTCGCCCGCTGGTCCACGAGGAGACCCAGGAGCCAGAAGGCCAGCGTCGTGCCGGCCCACCACGCGGCCCAGAGGGCGAGCGCTCTCCGTCCCGGAAGCAGTTTCACGCCGTCACCGTAGCCCGTCGGCCCTCCGGGCCTGCCGTCCGGATCACGCCGCGGACGCGGGGGCCGAGAGACCCTGCTCCCGCGAGGGGGACCGGGCGGCCCCGCCGGAGCCGGTCCTCAGTCGAACCGGATGTGCCCCAACCCCACCCGCACCTGGCGCAGTCGCGTGCGCAGCGCCCCTTCCGTGTTCGGCCGCAGGGTCAGCCCGGCCAGGACGGCGATGCGGTCGGCCGTCCTCGGCACGCTCGTGTGGTCCGTCCACAGGTGTTCGGCGAACTCCGGCTCGCGCAGCCGCTCCAGGCAGTGATCGAGCCGGCGAACGGCCCGACCGTCCCCGCGCACAGCCGCGTTCCCCGCGACGAAGAACCGCAGAAGACGCACCGGTCCGCGCTCACGCAGCCGCCTCAGCACGGTCTCCCGCTCGGCGAGGAGCGTGAAGTGGTGCACGTCGTGCCCCAGTTCGCGCAGCCGGCCGACGGTCTCGGCGAAGTGGCGCGGATCGGTGACCGTCATGGGGGCGATCACCACGCCGTCGTGCTCGCGGAGCGCCAGGTCGAGGACCTCGACGACCCCCTGCCGCCAGGACACCAGGTCCTGGAAGTCGCCCCGCAGGTCCGGCGGCAGCATGCGGCGCAGTCCGAAGCCGACGAGTTCGGGGTCGCAGACGACGCTGCCCGGCAGCCGTCGCCGGATCTCGTGTGCGGTCTGTGTCTTGCCGCCCCCGAAGGGACCGTTGATCCACAGGAGCATGCGCCGACCCTAGAGCCTGGCGGGCGTGCGCGGGGCGCGTTCGGAGGTGATCCTCACACCGCCGGGAAAGGCGCTGCCGGACATGTCCGGCTCAGCCGTGGCCCCCGGCCCGCACCAGCCCCGTCTCGTACGCCAGGACCACCACCTGCACCCGGTCGCGCAGTCCCAGCTTGGTCAGGATGCGCCCCACGTGGGTCTTGACGGTCGCCTCGGACAGCACCAGCCGCGCCGCGATCTCCCCGTTGGACAGCCCCTGGGCGACGAGGATCATGACCTCGCGCTCCCGCTCGGTGAGCCGCTCCAGCTCCTCGTGCCGGGGCTCCTTGCCCGCGCTGGGCAGCAGCGGCGCGAACCGGTCGAGGAGGCGGCGGGTGGTGGAGGGCGCGACGACCGCGTCGCCGCTGTGCACGGAACGGATCGCGGCGAGCAGTTCACCCGGCGGCACGTCCTTCAGCATGAAACCGGAGGCGCCCGCCTTCAGCCCCGAGAAGGCGTACTCGTCGAGGTCGAAGGTGGTCAGGATCAGCACCTTCGGCGGGTCCGGCTCCGCGCAGATGCGGCGGGTGGCCTCGACGCCGTCCAGTTTCGGCATGCGTACGTCCATCAGCACCACGTCGACGGGGGTGGAACGCACCACCCTGAGCGCCTCGACGCCGTCGCCCGCCTCCGCCACGACGTCCATGTCCGGCTGGGCGGCGAGCACCATCCGGAACCCGGTGCGCAGCAGCATCTGGTCGTCGACGAGCATCACGCGGATCGTCATCGAGTCCTCTTCCGTGAGTGGTGACAAGGGTCGGCACGGGGCGTACGCCGGTGTCGGTGCGCCGGTGTCAGTGCGCCGGTTTGAGCGGGAGCAGCGCGCTGATGCGGAATCCTCCGCCGGGGCGCGGGCCGGCGTCCAGCGTGCCGCCGACCATGCCGACCCGCTCCCGCATCCCGATCAGTCCGTGGCCCCGGCCGTCGGCGCCGCCCTCCTCGTACAGCTCGTGCGGCGCTCCCTTGCCGTCGTCCTCGACCAGCAGGCCGAGACCGTCGTCGAAGTAGACCAGGCGCACGCTGGCGCCCGCGTCCGGCCCCCCGTGCTTGCGCGTGTTGGTGAGCGCCTCCTGCACGATCCGGTACGCCGTCAGCTCGACGCCGCTGGGCAGGGGCCGCGGGGTCCCCTCGACCTTGAAGTCCACGGGCAGGCCGGAGCCGCGGCACTGCTGGACGAGGTCGTCGATCTGCTCGACGTCCGGCTGCGGGACGTACTCGCCGCCCTCCTCGTGCTCACCGGTGCGCAGGACGCCCAGCAGGCGGCGCATCTCGGCGAGGGCCTGCCGGCCGGTGGAGGAGATCGTCTCCAGGGCCTTCTTGGCCTGGTCGGGCGCCGCGTCGAGGACGTAGGCGGCGCCGTCGGCCTGCACCACCATCACCGAGACGTTGTGCGCGACGACGTCGTGCAGTTCGCGGGCGATGCGGGCGCGCTCGGCGGCGACGGCGACCTTCGCCTGCGCCTCGCGCTCCTTCTCCAGCCGCGCCGCGCGCTCCTCGAGCTGGGCGAAGTACGCGCGGCGGGTGCGCATGGAGTCGCCCAGCACCCAGGCCAGCGCGAACGGAACCGTCTGGAAGACGACTATGGCGATGTTGCCCGCCATGCTCGTCTGCTGGTTCGGCCAGCGCATCTGCGCCAGGGCCGCGGCGATCAGGCCCATGCCCAGCGCGAGCCGCGAAGCCCAGCGGGCGCCCGTCGCGGCGACCGTGTAGACGATCACCAGCAGGGCGAAGTCGGCGGCCGTGGTGGCCACGTCCAGCACGAGCTGGGCGAGGCCGAGCGCGCCGGCCAGCAGCAGCATCCGCTCCGGCACGCGCCGCCGGAGCGCCACCACCAGACCCAGCAGGAACGCGATCGGCACGAGCAGCGCCAGGGAGTCCGTCCCCCGGTGGTCCTGGCCGGAGGTGACGCCGGCCACCACGGAGATCCCGAACAGGACGAGGGCCCAGAAGCCGTCGACCAGGGTCGGGTGTCCGCGGAGGAAATCATAGAGACGCTGCACGTGACCCAGCGTAGGGAAGCGGGATGCGTGCAGGGGTCAACCGGAGGACCGATCCGGGCCCGGCGCGCGTACTCCGCAAGGTGGAGACCGTGATCACCTGGGCGCCTAGTCTGATCCGGTGGTGGAAACGATCCGGAGGGCGAAACGGTGACGGCCGCCGGCGGCCGGCGCGGCTGGCGGGCGGCGACCGAGGAGGCCCTGTACGGACCGCACGGCTTCTACCGGCGTCCCGAGGGTCCGGCCGGGCACTTCCGCACGTCCGTGCACGCCTCCCCGCTCTTCGCGCTGGCCGTGGCCCGGCTGCTGTGCCGGGTCGACGAGGCCCTCGGCCGGCCCGCGTCGCTCGACTTCGTCGACATGGCCGCCGGCCGCGGTGAACTGGTCACGGGCGTGCTCGACGCCCTGCCCGCCGACGTGGCCGCCCGCACACGCGCGTACGGCGTCGAGGTCGCCGCCCGTCCGGAGGGCCTGAGCCCTCGGATCACCTGGCTGTCCGCGCCTCCGCCGCGGGTCACCGGCCTGCTGTTCGCCAACGAGTGGCTGGACAACGTGCCGGTGGACGTCGCCGAGGTCGACTCCGCGGGTGTGCCCCGGCTGGTCCTGGTCGGCGACGACGGGACCGAGCGGCTCGGCGGGCCGGTGTCCGGGGCGGACGCGGAGTGGCTCGCGCGGTGGTGGCCGCTGCCGGGCGAGGAGGGGCTGCGGGCGGAGATCGGGCTGCCCAGGGACCGCGCCTGGGCCGCCGCCGTCTCCCGCGTCGCACGGGGGCTCGCGGTGGCCGTGGACTACGCGCACACGGCGCGGACCCGCCCTGCCTTCGGCACCCTCACCGGCTTCCGGGAGGGCCGCGAGACCGCTCCCGTCCCGGACGGCACGTGCGACATCACGGCGCATGTGGCACTGGACGCGTGTGCGCAGGCGTGCACTCCGGCGCACACGCCCGAGCGCCCGCTCCTCCTCAGCCAGCGCGCCGCCCTGCACGCCCTCGGGGTGGCGGGTGACCGTCCGGCGCTCGCGCTCGCCGCCACGGACCCCGCCGCGTACGTGCGGGCCCTCGCCGGCGCCGGGGAGGCGGCCGAGCTGACCGCGCGGGGCGGACTCGGGGACTTCGGATGGCTTCTGCGGCCGGTGGGCGTCCCCCCTCCGCTCGGCCCGCGCGTCCCGGCCGCCGGATGAGCCGCGCGGCCTACTTGTCGATGTCCCCGACGACGAAGAACAGCGATCCCAGGATCGCCACCATGTCCGCGACCAGCGTGCCCGGCAGCAGTTCGGTGAGCGCCTGGATGTTGTTGTAGGAGGCCGACCTCAGCTTCAGCCGGTACGGCGTCTTCTCGCCCTTGCTGACGAGGTAGTAGCCGTTGATGCCGAGGGGGTTCTCGGTCCACGCGTACGTGTGCCCCTCGGGCGCCTTGAGGACCTTCGGGAGCCGCTGGTTGACCGGGCCGGGCGGCAGGTCCCCGAGGCGGTCCAGGCAGGCGTCCGCCAGGTCGAGCGCGTTGTGCGTCTGCTCCAGGAGGCACTCGAAGCGGGCGAGGCAGTCGCCCTCGGTCCGGCCCACCACCTTCAGGGTGTCCCGGAGGTCGCCGTACGCGAGGTAGGGCTCGTCGCGGCGCAGGTCGAAGTCGACCCCGGACGCCCGCGCGATCGGTCCGCTCACGCCGTACGCGTGCACGGCCGCCGGGGTCAGGACGCCCACCCCGCGCGTGCGGCCCCGGAAGATCTCGTTGCCGAGCACGAGGTCGTCGTAGACGTCCATGCGCGAACGCACGGCGGCGACCGCACCGCGCGCGCGGGACGCCCAGCCGGCCGGAAGGTCCTCCTTGAGGCCGCCGACGCGGTTGAACATGTAGTGCATGCGCCCGCCGGACACCTCCTCCATGACGTTCTGGAGCACCTCGCGCTCGCGGAAGGCGTGGAAGACCGGCGTGATCCCGCCCAGTTCCAGCGGGTACGACCCCAGGAACATCAGGTGGTTGAGCACCCGGTTCAGCTCCGCCAGCAGGGTCCGCGTCCACACCGCGCGCGGCGGCACCTCCATGCCGAGCATCCGCTCCACGGCGAGGACCACGCCCAGTTCGTTGGAGAACGCCGACAGCCAGTCGTGGCGGTTGGCCAGCATGATGATCTGGCGGTAGTCGCGGGCCTCGAACAGCTTCTCCGCGCCCCGGTGCATGTAGCCGATCACCGGCTCCGCCTGCTGGATGCGCTCGCCGTCCAGCACCAGCCTGAGCCGCAGCACACCGTGCGTGGAGGGGTGCTGCGGGCCGATGTTGAGCACCATGTCGGTGCTCTCCGCGGCACCGCCGATCCCGACCGTGGTCTCCGTCGTGGGAGTCATGGCCCCAGTCTCCCCTACGTACGCTGGCCGCATGGAGACGGGGAGCACGACGGGCGCCGGGACGACGACGGACCCCGGGCCGCGGTGGACCGGGCTGCCGCCGGGCCTGCTGCGCATGCGGAGGCTGTTGCTGGTGGTGTGGCTGGGACCGGTCACCGTGGCCGCCGGAGTGCTGCCCGCCCTGTTCGCCGGCCCGGCGTGGGCCGCGTCCGCGCTGCTGCCCCTGGCGGGGGCCGTCTGGGGCTGGGCCGGACTCGGCCGCAACTGGCGCTCCTGGCGGTACGCCGAGCGCGCGGACGACCTGCTGATCAGCCGGGGCCTGCTCTGGCGCGAGGAGACGGTCGTGCCGTACGGGCGGATGCAGCTCGTGGAGGTGACCTCCGGTCCCGTCGAGCGGCACTTCGGTCTGGCCTGCGTGCAGTTGCACACGGCGGCCGCGGCGACCGACGCGAGGATCCCGGGTCTGGACCCGGCCGAGGCCGAACGGCTGCGGGACCGGCTGACCGCGCTGGGCGAGGCCCGATCGGCGGGGCTGTGACGGCGTCGGGCGTCGAGGAGGGCATACGGCCGGAGCGGGTCGTCGCCGAGCGGCGGCTGCATCCCGTGACGCCGTTCCGGCGGGCGTGGGCGCCCGTCGCCGTGGTCGTCGGGTGGGCGGCGCACGATCCGCACCAGGCGCAGGAGCAGCTGGCCCGGCTGACCACGGCGACCCTGGTCATCGCGCTCGCGGTGGTGGTGCCGGCGGCCTCGCTCTACGGGTTCCTGTCCTGGTGGTTCACCCACTTCTCGGTGACGGACAGCGAACTGCGCATCCGCACCGGCCTGGTGTTCCGGCGCACCGCGCACATCCGGCTCGAACGCCTCCAGGCGGTCGACGTCACCCAGCCGCTGCTCGCACGCGTCGCGGGCGTCGCGAAGCTCCGGCTCGACGTCGTCGGCGCCGACAAGAAGGACGAACTGGCCTTCCTGGGCGAGGCGGAGGCGCGCGCCCTGCGCGCGGAGCTGCTGGCGCGCGCGGCGGGCTTCGCGCCCGAGTCGGCGCACGAGGTGGGCGAGGCGCCCGCGTGCGAACTGCTGCGCGTGCCGCCGCGCGAACTGGCGGTCGCGCTGTTGCTGACCGGCGCCACCTGGGGCGCGCTCGCCGCCGCGCTCGTCGTGCCCCCGGTCCTGTGGCTGGCCACCCACAGCCTGTGGACGGTCCTCGCCACCGGTGTGCCGCTGCTGGGCGCGGCGGGCGCGCGCAGCGCCGGGCGGTTCGTCGGCGAGTACGACTGGACGGTCGGCGAGTCGCCGGACGGGCTGCGGATCGACCACGGTCTCCTCGATCGCGCGCACGAGACGGTGCCGCCCGG
Organism: Streptomyces sp. NPDC031554; assembly: GCF_055580685.1. Classification (NCBI taxonomy): domain Bacteria; kingdom Bacillati; phylum Actinomycetota; class Actinomycetes; order Kitasatosporales; family Streptomycetaceae; genus Streptomyces; species Streptomyces sp. NPDC031554. The sequence continues at coordinate 54,677 of NZ_JBVIKX010000003.1, forward strand.
CCGCGTGCAGACGGTGCGCGTCGTCGAGCCGCTGCTGTGGCGGCGGCGCGGCTGGGTGCGGGTGGAGCTGGACGTGGCCGGCTCGGCCAACTCCGTGCTGGTGCCCGTCGCCCCGCGCGCCGCGGCCGAGGCCGTCGTCGCGCGCGTGCTGCCCGGTGTGCGGGTGCCCGCGGCGGCCGTCCCGTCCCGGCCACCGCGCCGGGCCGGCCGGTGCGTCCCGCTGTGGTGGCGGGGTTACGGCGTCGCGGTCACGGACACGGTGTTCGTCGCCCGGCGCGGACTGCTGCGCCGCAGTACGGCACTCGTGCCGCACGCCAAGGTGCAGAGCGTGCGCCTGTCCCAGGGGCCCTGGAAGCGGCTGTGGCGGCTCGCCGACGTCCATGTGGACACGGGGGCGGGCAAGACGGTGACGGCGCGGCTGCGGGACGCGCGGGAGGCCGCGGAACTGCTGCGCGGCCAGGCGGACCGGTCCCGGACCGGGCGCCGTGACGCGCGGTCCGACCGGTGGACGGCGTGAGCGCCGCGCACACCGCGGCCCGCCGCGCCCGAGTGGGCGTGGCGGGCCGGGAGGTGTGACGGTCCGGGAAGGCGTGACCGGCCGGCGTTCAGGAGGCGGCGCTGCGCAGTCCCTGGACGTCGATCTGCTCGGTCTCGTCGTGCTCGGTGAGGTCGATGACCTGGCCGACGGCCCGCGCGTGCTCGTCGGCCGGCTTGAACTCCGCCTCCGTCTCGGCCTTGTGCAGCGCGAGCGCCTCCTGGCCGACGACGTCGGCGAGGTCCTCGTTCTGCACGGCCTCCAGCGCGGCGGACGCCGGCTCCTTCTGCGTACCGAAGAAGTCGAAACCGCCTTCGGCCGCGGGACGTCGTGCCGGCTGCGCGGTCGGCGCGACGGCGACGGCGGTCGGGACGGTGAAGTGGCCGGAGGGACGCCGCACGGGGGCCTCGGAACGCGGGACGAGCACGCCGACGCCGGCGGAGGGGGCCGTCACGGGCGCTTCCGGGGCCTCGGCCGGGCCGGCCGGCCCGGTGGGCGGGGCGTCGTCGGCCTTCGTGCGCGCGACGGGCTCCTGCGGGGCGGGCTCTTCCTGGACGGGTCCCCGCGGGGCGGTCTCCCGCGAGACGGCCTCCCGGAGGGGCTCCGTCCCTTCCGGGGTGCCGTTCGTCCCGTCGGTCGGGTGGGCGGCGGTCGCGCGCGCGTGCTCGTCGACCGCCTCGGGCTTCCCCTCGGCCTCGTCCTCCCGCGCGGCCTCCGCGTCGCCGCCGGACTCGGCGGGGGCGGCGGCCCGGACGGGATCGGCCCCGGCGGGCTCGTCACCGGCCGCCGCGCTCCTCACCGGTTCCGGTCCGTCGGCGCCGAAACGGTCCAACGCCGCCTGTGCCCGCAGGAACAGCCGGGACCCGGACGGGGAGAAGACGGCGGGGGCCCGCGGCCCGTCCTCGGCGGAGCCGGCGTCCACGCCCGCGCTCCCGGACTCCGCGGTCTCCGTGGCGTCGGTGGCGTCGGCCTGCGTGGTCGCGCCGTCCTCGGCCGTCTCACGCGTCTCGTCGGTGGACCCGTCGGTCTCCGCCGTGTCGTCCTGCGCGGACCGCGCGGGCGGCAGCGCCAGCGACGGGACGGAGCCCTCTATCTCGAGCAGGCGGCGGCCCTCCAGGGCGCTCGCCCGCTCGGTCTCCGCGGTGGCGTAACGGCGCAGCAGGGACGCGTGCTCGTTGCGCAGGCCGGCCAGTTCGGCGCGCTTGGCCCGCAGCCGCTGCTCCAGCTTGACGCGCAGCTCGCGCGACTCCTCGAGGTCGCTCTCCAGTTCGGCGACCCGCTCCTCGTGGCGCCACTCGTCGCCCGCACGCGCACGCGTGAGGTCGGCCACCTGCTTGCCGGCCTGGATGTCCCAGCGGCGCATGACGAACGCGCTCGCGACCGCCGTCGCCGCCGCCGCGGCGGCCAGACCTCGGAGCACCAGTGGCTCCGTGAACACCCAGGGGCCGAGGGCGCAGACGAGGGAGACGCCTGCGATCGCCGAAGGGGGCAACAGCCGGTGCAAAGGTGGGGAATGGCGGTGACGTCCACGTGGCATGGCCAGAAACTTACCGCGCGTAGGCGAATGTTGGCGCCCCACCCCGTAAAAACACGGCCGTGGCGAAACCTTCACGGGACATCAGGAAACGGAGCGGTCACCGAATTCCCCGGAAATCAAGATCATTCATGATCGGCGGGGTGGTCCGCCGACGTCACCGGCCGCCCGGCCCCCGCCCAGCCGCCCGCTGATCCACTCCAGGGTCGGCGGGATCTCGCGCCGCCAGGTGTTGAAGTTGTGCCCGCCGCTTTCGAGGACGATCGACGAGATCCTCGTCCTGTGCGTGGCCTTCGCCAGTTCGATGAACTCCAGCGTGGCCTTGTAGTTGGATTCCCCCACCTTGCTGCTGGTGACGAGCAGCGAGGTGTCGGGCGCGGGCCGGTGTTTCAGGAACCACCGCAGATCGGCCTCGTGGCGTCGCGTCGCGTCACCGTGGAAGAGGTCACCGGTCGTCGGGTCGCTCGGCGCTTTGTAGTACGCCGACAGGCCCGCCCCCGCCCCGTAGACCTCGGGGTGGTGCATCGCCAGCTTCAGCGCGCAGTAGCCGCCCGTGGAGTCGCCTATGACGCCCCAGCTGCCGGGCCCGCTGTTCACCCTGTAGTGGGCCGCCACGGCGGCCGGCAGGTCCTCGGCGAAGAAGGACTCGGTCTGCGGTCCCCCGGGGACGTCCACGCACTCCGTGTCCCGCGGTGGCGCCACCGTCGGCCGCATCATCACCAAGATCATCGGCTGCATGCGGCCGTCCTCGGCGAGCCCGCGCGCGGTGCGCGGGTAGTCCAGCTTGTCCACGAGGGCCTCCGCCGTGCCCGGGTAGCCCGTGAGGACGACGGCCGCCGGGAACGTGCGCGCGCTGTGACGCGGATCGAAGTACTCCGGCGGCAGGTACACGAAGGCGGGCGAGGCGATGCGCGTCGTACGGCCGTCGACGGCGACCTTCTGGATCTGGCCGCCGAACTCCGGCCGCCCGCCGCCGCCCTCCACCCGACGGGTGTCGACCACCCGCAGCGGCCCGCCGCCCGCGTGGTCGACGACGACGCCCTGCTCGGTCTCCTGGCCGAACAGGTCCGCCCAGCTGGCGTAGAACCCGAAAGCCCGGTTCGCGGCGAGCCCCACGGCCGCGAAGAGGGCCAGCTGGGTGGCCAGCAGCAGGACGACGCGCGCGCCGACGGCCCGCCAACCCCGCCCGGCCAGACGCGGCCACTGCCACACGGTGCCGGCGAACAGCAGCACGGCGGACAGAACCGCCAGCAGCAGCACGGTTGTGCTCGTGAGACCCATCGGTGTTCCTGCCTGCGCTCTCCGTCCGGGTTCCCGTGGCCCCCGCTCCCCGCGAGGGCTTGTCCCGGACTTTCCCTGGCCTTTCCGGCGGCTTTGAGAAGACGAGTGAACCTCTCCCCCCGAGACACCGTCCTAGAGGGCGCAATGTCGCCGGATGCCCGATCGGCACCGGATTTCAAAGTCTCTCGCGGAACTACGGGATGCGATGTCTGTCAGGGAAGATGGGGAAATGTCGGTCGGGGTTCCGAAGCGATCAAGCCGGGTGCGCCGGTTGGTCAGGGGGCCGCGCCCCGAGGCCGTGCCCGCCCTCGTCGGCCGGGCCTGTGCCCTGGTGGGCATGCTGGACGTCGCCGCCGGGGTCTTCCCGCGGTTCCGCCACAGCCGTATGCACACCATGGCCGAGGTGCTCCCCGGCGCGTTCGGGCCGTTCGCCGCGGCGCTGTCGCTGAGCGCCGGCGTCCTGCTGCTGCTCCTCGCCCACGGCCTCAAGCGCAGCAAGCGGCGGGCGTGGCGCGCGGCGGTCGCCCTCCTCCCGGCGGGCGCCGTCGCCCAGTTCACCTACCGGCACTCGCTGGTCGGCGCGCTGATCTCCGTCGCCCTCCTGGTGCCGCTCCTGCGCCACCGCGACCAGTTCGCGGCCCTGCCCGACCCGCGCAGCCGCTGGCGCGCGCTGGCCAACTTCGTCCTCATGGGTGCCGGTTCCCTCGGCCTGGGCCTCGTCATCGTCAGCGCCCACCCGCGGCGCATGGTCGGCGACCCGAGCCTCGCCGACCGCCTCACCCACGTCCTGTACGGCCTCTTCGGCTTCGAGGGCCCGGTCGACTACCAGGGCAACGCCTCCTGGACGGTCGCCTTCTCCCTCGGCGCCCTCGGCCTGCTCACCGCCATCACCACCGTCTACTTCGCCTTCCGTCCGGAACACCCGGCCGCGCGCCTCACCGAGGAGGACGAGGTCCGGCTGCGCGGCCTGCTGGCCAAGCACGGCCGGCGGGACTCGCTCGGCCACTTCGCGCTGCGCCGCGACAAGGGCGTCGTCTTCTCCCCCAGCGGCAAGGCCGCCGTGACCTACCGCGTCGTCTCCGGTGTGATGCTCGCCAGCGGCGACCCCATCGGCGACGTCGAGGCCTGGCCCGGCGCCATCGAGCGCTTCATGGACGAGGCCAGGGCCCACTCCTGGACGCCCGCCGTCATGGGCTGCTCGGAGACCGGCGGCGAGGTGTGGACCCGCGAGACCGGACTGGACGCCCTGGAACTGGGTGACGAGGCGGTGGTGGACGTCGCGGATTTCTCGCTGGCCGGCCGCGCGATGCGCAACGTGCGCCAGATGGTCAAGCGCATCGAACGCGCCGGGTACGAAACCCGGGTCCGACGTGTCCGTGACCTCGGCGAAGGCGAGCTGGAGCGGATCCGGCGCGCCGCCGAGGACTGGCGCGGCACCGACACCGAGCGCGGCTTCTCCATGGCACTCGGCCGCATCGGCGATTCCACCGACGGGGACTGCCTGATCGCCACCGCCCACAAGGCCGACGTCGAACCGGGCCCCTACGGCGACCTGAAGGCGATCCTGCACTTCGTGCCCTGGGGCCCGGACGGCGCCTCCCTGGACCTGATGCGACGCGACCGCTCGGCGGACCCGGGCATGAACGAGCTCCTGATCGTCGCCGCCCTCCAGGCCGCCCCCCGGTTCGGCATCGCGCGCGTGTCGCTCAATTTCGCGATGTTCCGCTCGGCCCTGGCCCGCGGCGAGAAGATCGGCGCCGGTCCGGTGCTGCGCGCCTGGCGCGGACTGCTGGTCTTCCTCTCCCGCTGGTTCCAGATCGAGTCGCTGTACAAGTTCAACGCCAAGTTCCAGCCGCGCTGGGAACCCCGGTTCGTCGTCTACCGCGCCTCCGGCGACCTGCCCCGCATCGGCTTCGCCGCCATGCAGGCGGAGGGCTTCGTCAACCTCGCCCTGCCCCTGCCGCGCTTCCTGCGCCGCCGTACGTCCCCGGCACGCGCGTGTGCCCACATGGTGGCCGAGCGCGCGGTGACCGAGAGGGACGTACGGGCGGCGTAGGTCCTGCCCGGCGGATCGTGCCGGGCAAGGACCCGGCCGGACCTCCCGTGGCGGGCGGAGCGGCCCGGACGCCCGCGGGACCGGGGTCCGGGCGGCGGCTCCACCCCCCGGCCCCGGAGCCGCCGCCCGGGCCGCCCGGCAGTGCGGTCCCCCGCTGGGCCTACGCTGAACATATGAGCAAGCAGAGCGGACGAGGGCGCGTCGCCGGCCTTCCGGACTGGGACCGCTGCGCGGTCATGGGGGTCGTGAACGTGACCCCCGACTCCTTCTCGGACGGCGGCCGCTGGTTCGACACGACGTCCGCCGTCAAACACGGACTCGCGCTGGTGGCCGAGGGGGCCGACCTGGTGGACGTGGGCGGCGAGTCCACTCGTCCGGGTGCCACCCGCGTCGACGAGGCCGAGGAACTCCGGCGTGTCGTCCCCGTCGTCCGCGGCCTCGCCTCCGAGGGCGTCGTCGTCTCCGTCGACACCATGCGCGCCTCCGTCGCCGCCGGGGCCCTCGCCGCGGGCGCGGCCCTCGTCAACGACGTCAGCGGCGGCCTCGCCGACCCCGAGATGATCCCGGTCGTCGCCGACGCCGGCGCCCCCTTCGTCGTCATGCACTGGCGCGGCTTCCTCGAGGGCGGCAACGTCAAGGGCGTCTACGACGACGTCGTGCGCGAAGTCGTCGAGGAACTGCGCGAGCGCGTGGACGCCGTCCTCGCGGGCGGCATCGCCCCCGACCGGGTGGTCGTCGACCCGGGACTCGGCTTCTCCAAGGAGGCCGGCCACGACCTCTCCCTCCTCGCCCGTCTCGACCGGCTGCACGGCCTGGGTCACCCCCTGCTCGTCGCCGCCTCCCGCAAGCGGTTCCTCGGCCGGGTGCTGGCGGGGCCGGAGGGCGCGCCCCCGCCCGCGCGCGAGCGGGACGCCGCCACGGCCGCCGTCTCCGCGCTCGCGGCGCAGGCCGGCGCGTGGGCGGTGCGCGTGCACGAGGTGCGCGCGACGGCGGACGCGGTACGCGTCGCGCGCGCCGTGGAAGGAGCGCGCGAGGAAAGTCACGCGCCCGGCGCCGGCCGGCCGGCCGGGGCGCCCGGGACGTACGACATGCCCGCCCCGCAGGACACGCGCACCTCGCACACCCCCCACCCCCCGCACGGCGCGGAAGGAGCCCGGTGAGCGCCCCCCACACGGACGTCGAACAGGTCGAGGCCGCCAACACCGCCTTCTACGAGGCGCTCGAGCGCGGTGACTTCGAGGAGGTGTCCTCGATCTGGCTCACCCCCTCCGACCTGGGAGTCGACGAGGAGTACCACGACCCGGCGGACGTGGGCGTGGTCTCCTGCGTGCATCCGGGATGGCCGGTGCTCACCGGGCGCGGCGAGGTGCTGCGGTCGTACGCGCTGATCATGGCGAACACCGACTACATCCAGTTCTTCCTCACCGACGTGCACGTGTCCGTCACCGGCGACACGGCCCTGGTGACCTGCACCGAGAACATCCTCAGCGGCGGTCCCGCCCCGGAGGCCGGCGAGGAGCTGGGGCCCCTCGTGGGCCAGCTGGTGGTCGCCACGAACGTGTTCCGCCGCACCCCCGACGGCTGGAAGCTCTGGTCGCACCACGCGTCCCCGGTCATGGCCGAGAACACCGAGAACGCCGAGGACGACACGGACCCGGACGAGGAGACCCCCTCCTGAGCGGACGGCTCGCGAGCGAGTGGACGGCTCCTGAGCGAACGGACGGCTCCCGAGCGGACGGCACGGGCTCCGGGTGGGCCACCGGGGCCGGGACGTGGCGGGGATCACGAGGGCCGCGGTGAGGACCGCCACCGGCCCGTGGGCCACCGGGTTCCCCTGAGGGGAACACCCGGTGAATCCTCCCCGACCCGACCCGGCCGGCGCCCCCGTGGCCCGGCCCGGCCGACGCCCGCGGGTAGATTCGTCCGGGGCCGGTGTGCCGTCCGCACACGGCAGGGACCGGCCGTTCCCGACGACTGCAGGAGTGATTCGCGTGGATCGTGTCGCGCTGCGCGGCCTCAAGGCCCGCGGGTACCACGGAGTGTTCCCCCGGGAGCGCGAGGAGGGCCAGACCTTCATCGTGGACCTCGTCCTGGGCCTGGACACCCGACCGGCCGCGGCCGACGACGACCTGACGAAGACCGTGCACTACGGCATCGTGGCGGAGGAGGTCGTGGCCGTCGTCCAGGGCGATCCGGTCGATCTCATCGAGACGCTCGCCGAGCGCATCGCCCAAACCTGCCTGAAGCACGAAGAGGTCCAGGAGGTCGAGGTCTGCGTCCACAAGCCGGACGCGCCGATCACGGTCCCCTTCGACGACGTGACCGTCACCATCACCCGGAGCCGAGCATGACCGCGTTCTTCGCCGGGGGTCAGAGCGACCCGACCGTACAGCCGGTGCCCGCCTCCGTCGTCGAACAGGTCGACGCCGCCGACACCACCCTCCACAACCCCCAGCGGGCCGTGATCTCCATCGGCTCCAACCTCGGCAACCGTCTGGAGAACCTCCAGGGCGCCGTCGACGCCCTGGAGGACACCCCCGGCGTGCGCGTCAAGGCGGTCTCCCCGGTGTACGAGACCGAGCCGTGGGGCGTGGAGCCGGGCAGCCAGCCCTCGTACTTCAACGCGATCGTCGTCCTGAAGACCACCCTGCCCCCGTCGTCGCTCCTGGAGCGGGCGCAGGCGGTCGAGGAGGCCTTCCACCGCGTGCGGGACGAGCGCTGGGGCGCCCGCACCCTGGACGTGGACATCGTCGCGTACGCCGACGTCGTCTCCGACGACCCGTCGCTGACCCTGCCTCACCCGCGCGCCCACGAACGCGCCTTCGTGCTCGCCCCGTGGCACGACGTGGAGCCCGGCGCCCAGGTGCCCGGGCGCGGCGCGGTCGCCGAGCTGCTCGACACCGTCACCCGCGAGGGAGTGGCCGCCCGGGAGGACCTGGAACTCCGGCTGCCCGAGTAGTCGTTAAGGTCAGGACGACGACCGTCCACGGCCACCGGCCGTGGAACCCGGGGGAATCGAAGGGACACCGTGAGAGAGCTGCGCATCAGGATGCTGGCCGGCGTCTTCGTCGTCGCCGGCGTTCTGTCGTGGGCGGGCGCCCGCCTCTGGAACTCGGTGGGGACCCTGCCGAGCGTTCCGCTGGCCGCCCCCGTCGTCCTCGCCGTGATCGCGGTGGTGCTGCTGGCCACGGCGCTCTCGATCCGCTCCCGCCTCAAGGCGCAGCGCGAGCGCCGCCCCGAGGCCAAGGGCGTCGACCCCCTGATGGCGGCCCGCGCGGTCGTCTTCGGCCAGGCCAGCGCGCTGGTCGCCGCCCTCGTCGCCGGAATGTACGGCGGTGTGGGCGTCTTCCTGCTGGAGTCACTCGACATCCCCGCCCGCCGCGACCAGGCGATCTACGCCGGGTTCTCGGTCCTGGCCGGTGCCGGCGTCATAGCGGCGGCCCTCTTCCTGGAGCGCGTCTGCAAGCTCCCCGAGGACGACGACGACAACTCGGGAGCGGCCCCGGCGGCGTGAGGAACGGCCCCGGCGGAGTGGCGGCGGGCGGGGAAGCACCGCCGACCGCCCCACCCCGCCCCTCGTTCCGTCCCGGTCCTCCCCGTCCTCCCGGCCGTCACAGCTCGCCTCGGCGGCGCCGTGAGCCGTCTCAGCGGCCCTCGTGAGCCGTCTCAGCGCGCCATGATCAGGCTCATCGCCTCGTTGCGGGTCGCCGCGTCCCGCAGCTGTCCGCGCACCGCCGACGTGAGGGTCTTGGCACCGGGCTTGCGGATCCCGCGCATGGACATGCACATGTGTTCGCACTCCACGACGACGATGACTCCGCGCGGCTCCAGGATGTCCATCAGGGAGTCCGCGATCTGCGTGGTGAGACGTTCCTGCACCTGGGGGCGCCGGGCGTAGACGTCCACCAGGCGGGCCAGCTTCGACAGGCCGGTGATCTTCCCGCTGGTGGCCGGGATGTACCCGACGTGAGCGACACCGCGGAACGGCACCAGATGATGCTCGCAGGTGCTGTAGACCTCGATGTCCTTCACGAGCACCATCTCGTCGTGCCCCAGGTCGAACGTCGTCGTCAGCACGTCCTCGGGCTGCTGCCACAGGCCCGCGAAGATCTCCCGGTAGGCGCGGGCCACCCGCCCGGGCGTCTCCCGCAGCCCCTCCCGGTCGGGGTTCTCGCCGACCGCGATGAGCAGTTCGCGTACGGCGTTCTCGGCCCGCTTCTCGTCGAACTCGCCGACGGGCCCCTCGCCGTCCAGCGTCACGGGGTCGGTCATCCTGGTGCCTCGTTCCTGTACGGGTCGCATGTGGTGGACGCGTGATCGTGCGGTCACAGCCGAAATGCCGCGTCCCCCAGGCTAGAACCTGGGGGACGCGGCATGCATTCCGGCCCTGGTGGGAGCACCGGGGGCCAGAGCGTCAGCTCTCGGGACGCTCCTCGGGGGCCGGCTCGGCCACCGGGGCGGGGTCCACCACCGAGGACTTGGCGGTGCTGATCGCGGGGGCCGCGCCGTTGGCCCCGTTGGTCAGTGCCAGCTCCCGGGGGGAGAGCACCGGCGGACGGGTGGACGGCGTGCGCCGCGAGGAACCGGTCCACGCGGGACGTGCCGGGCGCTTGACGATGGCGGAGAAGATCTCGGCGATCTCCTCCTTGTTCAGCGTCTCCTTCTCCAGCAGCCGCAGCACCAGGTTGTCGAGGACGTCGCGGTTCTCGACCAGGATCTCCCAGGCCTCGTTGTGCGCGTTCTCGATGAGCTTCTTGACCTCTTCGTCGACCAGCGCGGCGACCTCTTCCGAGTAGTCGCGCTGGTGGGCCATCTCACGGCCGAGGAACGGCTCGGTGTTGTCGCCGCCGAACTTGATGGCGCCGAGACGCTCGGTCATGCCGTACTGGGTGACCATCGCGCGGGCCGTGGCCGTGGCCTTCTCGATGTCGTTCGCGGCACCGGTGGTCGGGTCGTGGAAGACCAGTTCCTCGGCGGCGCGACCGCCCAGCATGTAGGCGAGCTGGTCGAGCATCTCGTTACGGGTGGTCGAGTACTTGTCCTCGTCCGGGAGCACCATCGTGTAGCCCAGGGCGCGGCCGCGGGACAGGATGGTGATCTTGTGCACCGGGTCGGAGTTGGGAGAGGCCGCCGCGACCAGGGCGTGACCGCCCTCGTGGTACGCGGTGATCTTCTTCTCCTTGTCCGACATGATCCGGGTCCGCTTCTGCGGGCCCGCGACCACACGGTCGATCGCCTCGTCCAGCATCTGGTTGTCGATCAGCTTCTTGTCCGAGCGGGCCGTGAGCAGCGCGGCCTCGTTCAGCACGTTGGAGAGATCGGCACCCGTGAAGCCGGGGGTGCGGCGGGCGACGGCGGACAGGTCGACGTCGGACGCGACCGGCTTGCCCTTCTGGTGGACCTTGAGGATCTCCAGACGGCCCTGCATGTCCGGGCGGTCGACCGCGATCTGGCGGTCGAAGCGGCCGGGGCGCAGCAGCGCCGGGTCGAGGATGTCCGGCCGGTTCGTGGCGGCGATGAGGATCACGCCGCCCTTCACGTCGAAGCCGTCCATCTCGACGAGCAGCTGGTTCAGCGTCTGCTCGCGCTCGTCGTGACCGCCGCCGAGGCCGGCGCCACGGTGACGGCCGACCGCGTCGATCTCGTCGACGAAGACGATCGCCGGGGCGTTCGCCTTGGCCTGCTCGAAGAGGTCGCGCACTCGGGAGGCACCGACACCGACGAACATCTCGACGAAGTCGGAACCGGAGATCGAGTAGAAGGGAACGCCCGCCTCGCCGGCGACGGCGCGCGCGAGCAGGGTCTTGCCGGTGCCGGGAGGCCCGTACAGGAGCACGCCCTTGGGGATCTTGGCGCCGACGGCCTGGAACTTCGCCGGTTCCTGGAGGAACTCCTTGATCTCGTGGAGCTCCTCGACGGCCTCGTCCGAGCCGGCGACGTCCGCGAACGTCGTCTTCGGCGTGTCCTTGGTGATGAGCTTCGCCTTGGACTTGCCGAAGTTCATGACGCGGGAGCCGCCGCCCTGCATCTGATTCATCAGGAACAGGAAGACCACGACGATGAGGACGAAGGGGAGCAGGGACAGCAGAATCCCGACGAAGGCGTTCTGCTTCGTCGGAGAGACCGTGTAACCGTCCGGGATCTGCTTGTCCTGGTACTTGGTCTGCAGCGTATTGGCGATGGTCACGCCCTGGTCGCCGATGTAGCTCGCCTGGATCTTCGAGCTGCCCTCGACCTTTGTACCGTCCTTGAGCGTGACCTTGATGGTCTGCTCGTCACCGGTGGTGAGCTTGGCCGACTCGACCTTGTTGTCGTTGATCGCTGCAATGACCTGGCCGGTGTCCACCGTCTTGTGACCGCCGGACGAGCCGACGACCTGCATCAACACGACCACGGCAAGGACGGCCAGCACGATCCACATGACCGGCCCACGGAAGTATCGCTTCACGTCCATCCATACGGAGCGGTGCCGCCCCGTCCCTCCTGCCATAGTGAGTTTGATAAGACAGTTCTTCTGACGGTACCCCAGCATTGTCGCGCGAAGCCGCACGGGGAAGTCTGGCGAACCCGTCTGCATGCTCCAACGGCGCGGAACCCGCTGGGGTTCCCGATCGTCCTACACAGGACGCTCCAGTGGCTCAGCCGCCGTAGACGTGGGGCGCGAGCGTACCGACGAACGGCAGGTTGCGGTACTTCTCGGCGTAGTCGAGCCCGTACCCCACGACGAACTCGTTGGGGATGTCGAATCCGACCCACTCCACGTCGATCGCGACCTTGGCCGCCTCCGGCTTGCGCAGCAGCGTGCACACCTTGAGGGAGGCGGGCTCGCGCGAGCCGAGGTTGGACAGCAGCCAGGACAGGGTCAGTCCGGAGTCGATGATGTCCTCGACGATCAGGACGTGCTTGCCCTTGATGTCGGTGTCGAGGTCCTTGAGGATCCGCACCACACCGGAGGACTGGGTGCCCGCCCCGTAGGAGGACACCGCCATCCAGTCCATCGTGACGGGGGTGGACAGCGCCCGCGCGAGGTCGGCCATGACCATCACCGCGCCCTTGAGGACACCGACGATGAGCAGGTCCTTGCCCGCGTACTCCGTGTCGATCTTCGCAGCCAGCTCCGCCAGCTTGGCGTCGATCTCTTCCTTGGTGATGAGCACCGTCTTGAGGTCGGCACCCATGTCTTTCGCGTCCACCCGCATCACTTTCGGTCGTCCCACCGGCCACCGCCCCTCCGGGCGGAGGGTCACGATTCAGCCTTGCCGAATCACCAGTCTGCCACCCTGCCGCTGGGCGACGACTTTGCCGGGGAGATTGATGGCCCCCTGGCCGCGCCAGCCGGTGATCAGCCGGTCGATCTCCTCGATGTGCCGGGCGAAGAGGGAACCGGCCGGGGCACCCGCCTCAATGGCGGCACGGCGCAGGATGCGGCGGCGGACGGCGGGCGGCAGGGCGTAGAGCTTGGCGCACTCCAGCAGACCGGCGTTGTCCCGGACGGTGGCCTCGGCCTGGCCGGCCCAGGCGTCGAGGGCGTCGGCGTCGTCACGGGAGAGCTGGGCCGTACGGGCGAGCGCCTCGACGACGCCCTTGCCCAGGGCCTTCTCCAGGGCGGGCAGACCCTCGTGGCGGAGCCGGGAGCGGGTGTAGGCCGGGTCGGCGTTGTGCGGGTCGTCCCAGACGGGGAGGGACTGGGCCATGCAGGCCTTGCGGGCGGTCTGCCGGTCGAGCTGGAGGAAGGGCCGGCGGTAACGGCCGCCGGTCCCCGAGACCGCGGCCATCCCGGAGAGGGAGCGGATGCCCGAGCCGCGGGCGAGGCCGAGCAGGACGGTCTCGGCCTGGTCGTCGCGGGTGTGGCCGAGCAGGACCGCGGCGGCGCCGTGGCGGTCGGCGGCGGCGTCGAGGGCGGCGTAGCGGGCGTCCCGGGCGGCGGCCTCGGGGCCGCCCTCGCGGCCGACGGTGACGGCGGCGGACTCCACCGGGTCGAGACCCAGTTCGCGCAGGCGCAGGACGACCTCGTCGGCGCGCAGGTCGGAGCCCGGCTGGAGGCCGTGGTCGACGGTGACGCCACCGGCGCGGACGCCGAGCCGGGGAGCCTCGAAGGCGAGGGCCGAGGCGAGCGCCATGGAGTCGGCGCCGCCGGAGCAGGCCACCAGCACGAGCGGCGAGGGCGGGCGCTCGTGCGGAAGGGTGTCAGGAGTGCCGGGGGGGACGGTGCTGTGGTGGTCGGTGAGGATGTCGTGGAGGACGCGGCGGACCGCCAGGCGTATCGCCGCGACCGCAGGATGGGGACCCATGTCCGGTTCCCTTCATGAAATTTTCGGGTGATGAGCCCGAGGTCGGTCACGCAGAGTGTGTAGATGGTGACAGAACCGGGCCGTTCTCCGAGCATTGCACGCCTGATGGGGACTCACGGTCCCTCGGACGGGTGATTGCGGAGGCGTTCTCCTGCCGTCGGCCGGTTTTCGGTTCCCGTCCGCCGCCGTCCTCGCCGGCTCAGCGGTTCAGGACTCCGGCTTGCGGTGCACCCGGGCGACCCAGTCCGCCGGACGGGCGATCTCGGCCTTGGTGGGGAGGGTGTTGGGGGAGGTCCACACCCGGTTGAAGCCGTCCATGCCGACCTGGTCGACGACGGCCCGCACGAAACGCTCGCCGTCCTTGTACTGCCGGAGCTTGGCGTCCAGGCCGAGCAGCTTGCGCAGCGCCATGTCCAGCCGTGAGGCGCCCTTGGCGCGGCGCTGCTGGAACTTCTCGCGGATCTCGGCGACGGTCGGCACGACGTCCGGGCCCACCCCGTCCATCACGAAGTCGGCGTGGCCCTCCAGGAGGGACATCACGGCGGTGAGCCGGGCGAGGACCTCCCGCTGGGCGGGGCTCTGGACCAGTTCGACCAGGGAGCGGCCGCCGTCGTCCTCCTCCCCCTCGGGACGCCCGCCGACGAGGGACTGGGCCGCGTCCCTGATCCGCTCCAGGAACGTCATGGGGTCGACGTCCGTCTCCGCCAGGAACGACTGGATCTCGCCCTCCAGGTGGTCGCGGAGCCAGGGCACCGCGGAGAACTGCGTGCGGTGCGTCTCCTCGTGCAGGCACACCCAGAGGCGGAAGTCGTGAGGGCTCACGTCGAGTTCGCGTTCGACGTGCACGATGTTGGGCGCGACGAGGAGCAGCCGGCCACCGCCGTCGGCGCCCGCGGGCAGTTCACGGGTGGCGGGGGCGAAGGTCTCGTACTGGCCGAGGACGCGGGAGGACAGGAACGACAGCAGCATGCCGAGTTCGACGCCGGTGACCTTGCCGCCGACAGCGCCGAAGACCGCGCTGCCGCTGCGGCGCCCCTCCATCTTGTCGAGGAGGGGCTTGAGGATCTCCCGGAAGCCGGCCACGTTGGCCCGGATCCAGCCGGGACGGTCGACGACCAGGACCGGCGTGTCGTGCGTCTCCTCGGTGCCCAGCCGGGTGAAGCCCCGGACGTGCCCTTCCGAGACCTTGGCGTGCCGACGCAGTTCCGCGACGACGGCGCGGGCCTCGTCGCGGCTGACCTCCGGGCCGGGCCGTACGAGGCGGGTCGCGGTCGCGACCGCGAGGTTCCAGTCGACCATCCCGGAAGAGGCACCACCGATGCTCGTCATGCGTCAACCGTACGTGAGGGGTGGCGCCGCGGGCAGGGCGTAGGGCGGGAGTGGGGGATGCCTCGGGGTCGGGGTGGGGGCGGCGTCCGGGTCGGCGTGGCCCTCGCTCGGGGGCGGGGTGGGGGGGTGCGCGGCCGGACGCCGGGCGGGTCCGGCCTCAGCCGCAGCCGCAGGCCGCCAGCGCCGTGGCGGCTCGGTCCAGGGCCGCCTGCGCCGAGGCCGGGTCGGTGGTGTTCGCGGTGAGGACGGCGAAGGCCAGCAGGTGGCCGTCGCGGTCGACGACCGTGCCGGCGAGGGTGTTGACCCCGGTCAGGGTGCCGGTCTTGGCGCGGACGAGACCGGCCGCGCCGTCCGTGTAGCGGGTGCTGAGGGTGCCGGTGAAGCCGGCGACGGGCAGGCCGGTGAGAACGGGGCGGAGGCCGGGGCGGGCGGGGTCGCCGGCCTTGGCGAGGAGCGCGGTCAGGAGGTTCGCGGTCAGGCGGTCGTCGCGGTCCAGGCCGCTGCCGTCCCTGAAGTCGACGCCGTCCAGCGGCAGCCCGAGCCGTCCCAGCTGGGCGCGGATCGCCTGGCCTCCGCCGGCGAAGTCGGCGCGCACGCCGGTCGCGAGGGCGGTCTGGCGGGCCAGGGCCTCGGCGATGTCGTTGTCGCTGTTGGTCAGCATCCGCTCGACGAGGGAGGCGAGCGGGGGCGAGACGACCGTGGCCAGCGCTTCCGCGCGCGCGGAGGCCTTCGACGGGCCGGGCGCGGACGTCTTGATCCCGTACGCCTCCAGGAAGTCCGCGAATTTCCTCGTCGCGTCCGCCGCCGGGTCGGGCACGCGGGTCGCCGGGCCTCTCGTCGAGCCGTCCGTGCGTCCCTCGTCGGCGATCAGGGCGGTGACCCGGGCCAGGTTCGGGTTGACTCCGATCGGGTGAACTTCGGTGCCGGCGTACAGGGTGGTGTCGTACGACAGCGTCGCCCGGGTGATGCCACGTTTCTTCAGGGCCGTGGCCGTGGAGGCGGCCAGGGTGCGCAGGTCGGCCCCTCCCTCGGGGTTCTCACGGGTGGTGAGGGTGGGGTCGCCGCCGCCGACGAGGACGACCTCCTCGGTGCCGGGCTCCAGGGCGGTGCGGGTGGTGAGGCGGTGGTCGGCGCCGAGTGCGGCGAGCGCGGCGACCGCGGTGGCGATCTTCGTGGTGGAGGCCGGGGTCAGCGCCTCGTCGGCCCCGCTGCCGTAGAGCCGCTCACCGGTGGTCACGTCGACGACGGCGGCCGTACGACGGGTGCCGAGGGCCGGGTCGGCGAGGAGCGGGCCGAGGACGCGGGTGAGGGCGGCCGAGCCGGGGGCCGACTTCACCTCGGTCGTCGCGCCGCCGAGGCCGGTCAGGACGGACGCGGCGCTGGGCGCGGGCCGCGGCGCCCCGGCCTCGGTGCCGGACGCTCCGGTTCCGCGGCCGTGATCTGCGCCACCCGCTCGCGCCAGTGCGGCGGCCCGGTCCCGCTCGGCCGTACGCTGACCGGAGGAGTCCCAGGGACCGGCGGCGGCGGCCACGCCGACGGCCAGGGCCAGTCCGGCGGTCGTCGCCCCCGCGGCGTACTGCCAGGTCCGGCCGGGCCCCGGCCTCGTCATCCGCGTGAGCTGCGGTTTCGCCGCCCGTCCGAGCCGTGCGACCCGCGGCCCGGCGACCGCGGTCACGCGCGCGAGACGTGGCCGTACGGCCCCTGCGACCCGCGCCAGACGCGGTCGTACGGCGTCCGCGGCCCGCACCACATGCGGTCTCGCGGCCCGCCAAGGCCTCAGCTCGGGCACGATCACCAGCCCCTTTCGCGATCACACACCTGCGTGAGGGACACTTAATCACCAGAACTATGTGCTGATCATGGAGGAGTCACCGGTGGAGTTCGACGTCACGATCGAGATCCCGAAGGGTTCGCGGAACAAGTACGAGGTGGACCACGAGACCGGTCGGATCCGCCTGGACCGTCGACTCTTCACCTCGACCGCCTACCCGACCGACTACGGCTTCGTCGAGAACACCCTCGGCGAGGACGGCGACCCGCTGGACGCGCTGGTCATCCTGGACGAGCCGACCTTCCCGGGTTGCCTCATCCGCTGCCGCGCGATCGGCATGTTCCGCATGACCGACGAGGCCGGCGGCGACGACAAGCTGCTGTGCGTCCCCTCGACCGACCCGCGCGTGGAGCACCTGCGGGACATCCACCACGTGTCGGAGTTCGACCGCCTGGAGATCCAGCACTTCTTCGAGGTCTACAAGGACCTGGAGCCCGGCAAGTCCGTCGAGGGCGCCGACTGGGTGGGCCGCACCGACGCCGAGGCCGAGATCGAGCGGTCGTACAAGCGCTTCAAGGACCAGGGCGGTCACTGAGCCGCTCGGCCTCGAGGGGCCGTGGAGGGCCGCACGCACGCGTGCGGCCCTCCGGCATGTCGGGCGCGCATGTCGGCAAGCCCGCTTCCCTGGGCATACGTCAGTGGGCACCCGTCGGTACGCACATGTCGGTACGCGTACGTCGCGGCACGTACGTCGAGGCACGTACGTCGGTGCGCATACTGAGGTCTACGGAATGTGTCGTTCAGGGAGCGTTGCCCAGTGACGGAGGCGGAGGACCGCAAGCCGCAGTCGGACGAGGCGAAGGGCACGTTCGATCCGGAGATCACCTCCGAGTTCGCCCTCCCGCGGGGGCTGGCCGTCCCCAGGGGCGGGGGCGAGTCGGAGACGACGTCGGAGTTCGCCGTTCCGGCGGGCCTGGGCGTCGTGCCGCCGGCCGGCGGCGAGTCCGAGGGGTCGGCGTTCAGTCCGCCGAGGACGTACAGCTCGGGGCATGCCCCGCCCGCCTTCACCCCTGCCGAGGGCTTTCCCGTGGTCAGTCTGACCAAGGACGTGCCCTGGCAGGACCGGATGCGGACGATGCTGCGCATGCCGGTGGCCGAGCGTCCCGCGCCGGAACCGCCGCCCAAGGCGGAGGAGGGCGGCCCGGCCGTCCCGCGCGTGCTCGACCTGACGCTGCGCATCGGGGAGCTGCTGCTGGCGGGCGGGGAGGGCGCCGAGGACGTGGAGGCCGCGATGTTCGCGGTCTGCCGCTCCTACGGGCTCGACCGCTGCGAACCGAACGTCACCTTCACCCTGCTGTCGATCTCCTACCAGCCCTCCCTGGTCGAGGACCCCGTGACGGCCTCACGGACCGTGCGGCGCCGGGGCACCGACTACACCCGGCTGGCGGCCGTCTTCCACCTCGTCGACGACCTCAGCGACCCCGAGACGCACATCTCCCTGGAGGAGGCGTACCGGCGGCTCGCCGAGATGCGGCGCAACCGGCACCCGTATCCGACCTGGGTGCTGACCTCGGCGAGCGGGCTGCTGGCGGGCGCCGCCTCGGTGCTCGTCGGCGGCGATCTGATCGTGTTCGTGGCGGCGGCGGTCGGCGCGATGCTCGGCGACCGGCTGGCGTGGCTGTGCGCCGGGCGCGGGCTGCCGGAGTTCTACCAGTTCCTGGTGGCCGCGATGCCGCCCGCCGCGATCGGCATCGCGCTGACGCTCGGGCACGTCGACGTGAAGGCGTCCGCCGTCATCACCGGCGGGCTGTTCGCTCTGCTGCCCGGGCGGGCGCTGGTGGCGGGCGTCCAGGACGGTCTGACGGGCTTCTACATCACCGCCGCCGCCCGTCTGCTGGAGGTCATGTACTTCTTCGTCGGCATCGTCGTCGGCGTGCTGGTCATGCTCTACCTCGGCGTGCAGCTGGGCGCCCATCTCAACCCCGACGCCTACCTGGGCATCACCAAGCGGCCGCTGTTGCAGATCGGCGCGTCGATGCTGCTGTCGCTGACCTTCGCGGTCCTGCTCCAGCAGGAACGGTCCACCGTGCTGGCCGTGACGCTGAACGGGGGCGTCGCCTGGTCGGTGTACGGCGCGATGCACTACGCCGGCGACATCTCGCCGGTGGCCTCCACCGCCGTCGCGGCGGGGGTGGTCGGGCTGTTCGGGCAGCTGCTGTCGCGCTACCGGTTCGCCTCGGCACTGCCCTACACGACCGCGGCGATCGGGCCCCTGCTGCCCGGTTCGGCCACGTACTTCGGGCTGCTGGCCATCGCGCAGAACGAGGTGGACGCGGGGCTGGTCTCCCTGACCAAGGCGGCCGCGTTGGCGATGGCCATCGCCATCGGTGTGAACCTGGGGTCGGAGATCTCGCGGTTGTTCCTGCGGATCGGGTCCGCGGAGAAGCGGCGGGCCGCCAAGCGGACACGGGGGTTCTGACGCCGGACCCGGCCTCGGAATCCCCGCGACCGCGGCCGGGCCTCAGTAGCCCTGGTTGTGCGGGTACTGGCCGTTCTGCTGCTGGGGCTGGGACTGCCAGTCCTGCTGGGGGTACTGCTGTTGCTGCGGGTACTGCTGCTGGGGGTACTGCTGCGGGTACTGCTGGCCGTAGTGGTCGGGCTGGTACTCGTCCTGGTACTGGTGCCGGTTCTGCTCGCCGCCCTGGTACTGGTTCCCGGCCTGGTAATGGTTCCCGCCCTGGTCGCCGCCCTGGTCGCCGTACGGGTCGTGGTCCTCGATGCGGCGGAGTCGGGTGGTGGCGTCGTCCATGACCGGGGCCTGGGCCTGGGCCGGGGCCGGGGCCGACTGGGCGGAGGGCTCGGCCTGCGGGGGGTTCTTCTTGGACTGGGAGCGCGCCCGGAGGAACTCGATGATGATCGGGACCACCGAGAGGAGGACGATCAGGAGCAGGATCGGCTCGATGTTCTTCTTGACGAAGTCGATGTTGCCCAGCCAGGAACCGAGCAGGGTCACGCCCGCACCCCACAGGACGCCGCCGAGGACGTTGAAGATCAGGAAGGAGCGGTACCGCATGCCGCTGACGCCGGCGATGATCGGCGTGAACGTGCGCACGATGGGCACGAAGCGGGCCAGGACCAGCGACTTGGGGCCGTACTTCTCGAAGAACTCGTGCGCCTTGGTGACGTTCTCCTGCTTGAAGAGGCGGGAGTCCGGGCGGGTGAACAGGGACGGGCCCACCTTCTTGCCGAACATGTAGCCCGCCTGGTCGCCCAGGATCGCGGCGACGCAGATCAGGGCGATCGCCCCCCACAGCGGGAAGTCCAGCTGGTTCGACGTGATCAGCAGACCGGCCGTGAACAGCAGCGAGTCACCCGGCAGGAAGAAGCCGATGAGCAGGCCCGACTCCGCGAAGACGATGAGCAGCAGCCCCCAGATGCCGAAGCTGTCCAGCAGGTAGTCGGGGTCCAGCCAGCTCGGTCCGAGGGCAAGGGTCGTCACGGTTCCGGGCTCCTGACGGGGGTGAGGGAGTTCAGCGTCCTTCTACGGCCGCACAAAGCTATCAACGTCATGTGTACGCCCCAGGTTCCACGGGGGTCCCCAGGTTCCACGGGGGTCCCCAGGATGCACTGTGAGCCCGCCCGCGCAAACCTGTGAGCATGGGCATCGAGGATTACGGCGGCGGCCAGGGGCCCCGGCCGGACGTACTGGTCGTCACCACCAACGACGTACCCGGGCACCGGGTCGAGCAGGTCATCGGTGAGGTCTTCGGGCTGACGGTGCGCTCGCGGCACCTCGGGAGCCAGATCGGGGCCGGACTGAAGTCGGTGATCGGCGGCGAGCTGAAGGGCCTCACCAAAACGCTCGTGGAGACCCGCAACCAGGCCATGGACCGGCTCGTGGAGCAGGCACGCGCGCGTGGCGCCAACGCCGTGCTCGCGTTCCGCTTCGACGTCACGGAGGCGGCCGACGTGGGCACCGAGGTGTGCGCGTACGGGACGGCGGTGATCGTGGCCCGGGAGTGACCCCGGGCCGGGACCTACGCGGGCGTGTGCCGGGCCGCGTTGGCGGTGATCGCCTCCTCCAGGTGTGCGGCGAGGCCCGGACGGACGGAGTCGTAGAAGGCCTTGAACCGCTCGTCGGCGACGTACATCCCGCCCAGGGAGCGGTGGAACTCGTAGGAGCACTCGTAGAACCAGCGGTCGATGTGCCGCCGGTGTTCCTCGGCCATGTCCATGGCCCGCTCGCCGGTGGGCGGCTCACCGGCCGCCATGAGCGCGTCGTAGCGGCCGCTCCAGTCCGCCGCCTCCGCCTGCATGCGCCGCCAGTCGTCCTTGGTCCAGCGGGCGGCCCGGCGCTGCGACTCCGCGTACGCCCCGGTGCCGCCCCAGCGTCGCTCGGCCTCCTCGGCGTACTGTTCGGGGTCCTTGTCCCCGAAGACCTCGAAGCGTTCCTCGGGGGTCAGGTCGATGCCCATCTCACGTGCCTCCATGGCGTGTTCCACGGCCGCGGCCATCTTCTGCAGCTGCTCGATGCGGGCGGTCAGCAGGTCGAGCCGGCGGCGCAGGTGCGCGCGCGGGTCCGCCTCCGGATCGTCGAGCAGGGCGGCGACCTCGTCGAGCGGGAAACCGAGCTCCCGGTAGAACAGGATCCGCTGCAGCCGGTCGAGGTCGGCGTCGCTGTAGCGCCGGTGGCCCGCGGGGCTGCGCTCACTCGGGAGGAGCAGGCCGATGCCGTCGTAGTGGTGCAGGGCGCGCACCGTCACCCCGGCGAAGCCGGCGACCTGCCCTACGGAGTAGCTCACTTTTCCCCGCTCCCTTCTGGGTTCGCCCCCCACGGTGGGCCCTCACGCGACGTGAGGTGCAAGCCCGTCCGCCTTTTCTGCCGGTTCCTTCCGGTTCCTGCCGGCGGTGTCCTTCCCCCGGCGGCCACCTCCCCCGGGCGGCGCCCCTTTTGTCCGCATATCGTGAGCCCGTGGCTCAGGACACCGCGCGGCAGGCGCCTCCCCCTCCGGTGAGATCCGCGCGGGCGTTGCTGCCCTCGATCCCGCCCGCCCTGGTCGTCGGTGTGCTGGCGAGCCTGCTCCTGCTGCTGGTGAGCGGGCTGGCCGGGCAGTTGCAGGACGTGCTGTGGGAGAGCCTGCCGGACGCCCTGGGGGTGGGCCGCTACTCGGTGCTGTGGATGCTCGTCGTCCTGACGGCCACCGGTGTCGCGGTCGGCCTGGTGGTGTGGAAGGTGCCGGGGCACGCGGGTCCCGATCCGACGACCACCGGCCTGGAGGCCCCCGTGCTGCCGCCCGTGGTGCTGCCGGGGCTGCTGCTGGCCACCATGCTGATGCTGGCGGGCGGCCCGAGCCTCGGCCCGGAGAACCCGATCATCGCGGTGAACGTGGGGCTGGCGTACTGGCTGGGCAGCCGGCTGCTGCCGCGGGCGCCGGGCCGGGTGTGGCCGGTGCTGGCGGAGGCCGGGACGATCGGGGCGCTGTTCGGCACCCCGGTCGCGGCGGCGCTGCTGATCTCCGAGGCGCTGGCCGGACGGCAGACCGAGGGGGCGCTGTGGGACAACGTCTTCGCGCCGCTCGTCGCGGCCGCGGCCGGCTCGATGACGACGACCCTCCTGGCCCGGCCGAGCTTCGACCTCGGACTGCCGCCGTTCGGGCAGCCCGACTGGGGCGACCTGCTGTCGGCGATGGTGATCGCCTCGGTGGGCGCGCTGCTCGGCATGGCCGCCGTGCGCGCCTTCCCGTACGTCCACGCCGTGTTCGCGCGGCTGCGGCACCCCATGCTGGCGCTGCCGGCCGGCGGGGTCGTGCTGGGGCTGCTGGCGGCCCTGGGCGGACACCTGACGCTCTTCAAGGGGCTGGACGAGGTCGGTGACCTGGCCCACGACCCCGAAGGCTGGACGGCCGGGGAGTTCGCCACGATGACGGTGGTGAAGCTGGCCGCGCTGCTCGTCGCCACGTCCTGCGGCTTCCGCGGCGGACGGATCTTCCCCGCGGTGTTCGTGGGCTCCGCCCTCGGACTGACCGCTCACGCCCTCGTGTCCGCCGTGCACCCCGCGGTGGGAGTCGCGACGGGTGTGCTGGGGGTGCTCCTCGCCCTCACCCGGCAGGGCTGGGTGAGCCTGTTCGTCGCCGCCGTCCTGGTCTCCTCCCCCTCGGTCATCGCGCTGCTGTGCATCGCCTCGCTGCCGGCCTGGCTGCTGGTGACCGGCAGGCCGCAGATGCGGCTGCGGGAGGACGGGACGGCGATCCGGTGAACCGATCAGGCCCTTCGATCCGATGAACGAGCGGGGAAGGCACCGGCGTCGGTGCCGCCCCCGCACTCTCGCCCCCGCCCCCGACCGCGGCCCACCAGTCGCTGACCCCGAGCACCGAGCACCGAGCACCGAGCACCGAGCACCGAGCACCGAGCACCGAAGGAGAATTCCATGGCCCTGCACAAAGGCCCCGCCAAGTCCGACGAGCGCTCCCTGTCCGTGAACCCCTTCTACGGCGAGGCGAATCCGGTCGGCGGCATGACCGAGGCGCCGCCCCAGCACCGGCTGCCGGACGACCCGACGCCGCCCTCCACGGCGTACCAGCTGGTGCACGACGAGCTGATGCTGGACGGCAACTCGCGGCTGAACCTGGCCACCTTCGTCACCACGTGGATGGAGCCGCAGGCCGGGGTGCTGATGGCGGAGTGCCGCGACAAGAACATGATCGACAAGGACGAGTACCCGCGCACCGCGGAGCTGGAGCGCCGCTGCGTGGCCATGCTCGCCGACCTGTGGAACGCGCCCGACCCGTCGGCGGCCGTGGGCTGCTCGACGACCGGGTCGAGCGAGGCGTGCATGCTCGCCGGGATGGCCCTCAAGCGGCGGTGGAGCAGACGCACCACCGACCCGACCGCCCGGCCGAACCTGGTCATGGGGGTCAACGTCCAGGTCTGCTGGGAGAAGTTCTGCACCTTCTGGGAGGTGGAGGCCCGCCTGGTGCCCATGGAGGGCGAGCGCTTCCACCTGGACCCGCAGGCCGCCGCCGACCTGTGCGACGAGAACACCATCGGGGTCGTCGGCATCCTCGGCTCCACCTTCGACGGGTCCTACGAGCCGATCGCCGAGCTGTGCGCGGCCCTGGACGCCCTCCAGGAGCGGACCGGCGTGGACGTGCCGATGCACGTCGACGGGGCGTCCGGCGCGATGATCGCACCCTTCCTGGACGAGGACCTCGTGTGGGACTTCCGTCTGGCGCGCGTGGCGTCGATCAACACCTCCGGGCACAAGTACGGTCTGGTCTACCCCGGTGTCGGCTGGGCCCTGTGGCGCGACAAGGACGCCCTGCCCGAGGAACTGGTCTTCCGCGTCAACTACCTGGGCGGCGACATGCCGACCTTCGCGCTGAACTTCTCGCGGCCCGGCGCCCAGGTCGTCGCGCAGTACTACACGTTCCTGCGGCTGGGCCGCTCGGGTTACCGGGCCGTGCAGCGGTCCACGCGGGACGTCGCCCGGGAGCTGGCCGACCGGGTGGAGGCGCTCGGCGACTTCCGGCTGCTGACCCGGGGCGACCAGCTGCCCGTCTTCGCCTTCACCACGGCCCCGGGCGTCGAGTCGTACGACGTCTTCGACGTCTCCCGGCGGCTGCGCGAGCACGGCTGGCTGGTGCCGGCGTACACCTTCCCGCCGAACCGCGAGGATCTGTCCGTCGTGCGGATCGTGTGCCGCAACGGTTTCTCGTCGGACCTGGCCGACCTGTTCGTCGACGACCTGACACGGCTGCTCCCGGAGCTGCGCCGGCAGCCGCACCCGCAGACCCGGGACAAGGGGGCGGCCACCGGCTTCCACCACTGAGTCAGCGGTTCATGCCCCCGAACCTGCGCACGGCCGACGGGAAGAAGACGGCGAGCAGCACCAGTGGCCAGACGACGGCCGGCCAGAGGTCGTCGGTCGACCCCGCCGGGCCGAACAGGTCGCGCACGGCGGTCGCCGTCCTGGACATCGGGTTCCACTCGACGACCGTGCCGAGCCAGCCGGGCATGGACGCGGGGGTGGCGATGGCGTTGGAGAGGAAACCGACCGGCCAGACGAGGATCTGCACGGCCTGGACCATCTCCGGCTTCCCGGCCACCAGTGCCAGCAGGATGCCGATCCACAGCATCGCGAAGCGGAACAGCAGGAGGAGTCCCACGGCGCCCAGGAAGGCACCGGCACCGCCCTGGGCGCGCCAGCCGAGCGCGTACCCGACACCGAGCAGCACCACGAGGCCCAGCGCCGACTGCAGCATGTCGGCGGCCGCGCGGCCGACCAGGACCGCTCCGTCGGCCATCGGCATCGAGCGGAAGCGGTCGATGACGCCCTTGTCGAGGTCCTGGGTGACGGCGAGCATCGTGCTCTCCAGGCCGAAGGCCATGGTGAGCGCGAGCATGCCGGGCATCAGGTAGTCGAGGTAGTCGCCGTCGACCTCGCGGCCGCCGCCGACCAGATAGGAGAACATCAGCAGCAGCATCACCGGGAAGACGAACCCGACGGCCAGCCGGCCCGGCTGCCGTGCCCAGTGGGCGAGTTCGCGCCGGGTCATGGTCCAGGAATCGGTCAGCGCGTACGTGCTCACACGGCCTCCTTCGTACGGTCGTCCTGCCCGGTCAGGTGCAGGAACACCTCGTCCAGCGTGGGGCGGCGCAGGACCACGTCCTCGGCCTGGAGGCCGGCCTCCTCCAGGGCGCGGACGACGGCGGAGAGGGCGGCCATGCGGTCGGTGACCGGGGCGCTGAGCAGCCTGCGGTCGGGATCGACGGTGATCTCCTCCGCGGCCATGGGCAGCAGGGCGAGCGCCGCGCCCAGCAGGCCCGCGTCCCGCAGGACGACGTCGATGCGGTCGCCGCCGGTGAGCGCCTTCAGTTCGTCCGCGGTGCCGTCGGCGACGACCCGGCCCCGGTCCACGACCGAGATGCGGTCGGCGAGCTGGTCGGCCTCCTCCAGGTACTGGGTGGTGAGCACGACCGTCGTGCCGCCGTCGACCAGGGAACGGACCGCGGACCACACCTCGGCGCGGCCGCGCGGGTCGAGGCCGGTGGTCGGTTCGTCCAGGAACAGCACCTCCGGTTCGGTGATCAGGGAGGCGGCGAGATCCAGGCGGCGCCGCATGCCGCCGCTGTAGGCGCGCACCGGCTTGCGGCCGGTGTCTCCGAGCTCGAAGCGCTCCAGCAGTTCGTCCGCGCGCGTCCGCGCGCGGCGGGCTCCCAGGTGGTGGAGGCGGCCGAAGAGTTCCAGGTTCTGACGGCCGCCCAGCCCCTCGTCCAGTGCCGCGTGCTGGCCGAGCAGGCCGATGCGCAGGCGGACCTCGCGGGCCCGGCGCACCACGTCGTACCCGGCCACCTCGACCCGGCCCGAGTCGGGCCGCAGCAGCGTGGACAGGATCCTGACCAGCGTCGTCTTGCCGGCGCCGTTGGGGCCGAGCACTCCGTGGACCGTGCCGCGGGCCACGGCGAGGCCGAGCCCGTCCAGTGCCTGCCGGTCGCCGTACCTCTTGCGTACGTCCTCGACGACGATCGCCGCGTCGGTCATGTGACGAGCCCCCGCAATCTCTCGCTAGTCAAGCTTGACTACCACGTCAACGTAACGCACCCGGTCACACTCGTCAAACTTGATCAGAGACTGTCCCCGGGGTGCCGCTCCCCCGTCGCGTACGGGTTCCCTTCGCCGTCCGCGAGGACGCCGAAGAACGGCTCGCCCTCACCGGAGAACGTGTACGCCCCGCCCTCGATCCGCGCGATCAGGCCCAGGGTCCACCGCGCCTCGGCGTCCGCCGTGTGGATCCAGAAGTTCATGATCTCGCCGATGTGCCCGAGCTGCTCCGGGCCCTGTTCGGGCACGTAGTGCTCGGTGACGGCCGAGCGCCACTCCTCGATGCGCCGGATCCGCTCCTTCAGCAGCGCCACCGCCTCGGCGCGCGGCAGGTCCACCATGAAGCCGATGGCGGCCGACTTGACGTCCGTCTTCTGGTCGTAGGCGGTCAGCGACTCGCGCACCAGCCGGAAGTACTCCTCGGTGCCCCGCTCGGTCATCTCGTACTCGGTGCGGGGCGGGCCGCCGACGGTGGACGGGGCGATCTCGTGCGCGTGCAGCAGTCCCTGCTTCGCCATCTGCTTCAGGGCGTGGTAGATCGAGCCCGGCTTGGCGGTGGACCACTCGTGGGCGCCCCAGTACTCCAGGTCGTTGCGCACCTGGTAGCCGTGGGCCCGCCCGTGCTGGCGCACCGAGCCCAGCACGAGGAGACGGATCGCTGACATGGCGTCCAGACTAGGCCGCCCGCGACCGGCCGGGGGAACCGGCGGACCCCGGGGAGAGGTCGGCCGGACCCCGGGGAGGGACCGGCAGCGGCCGGGAGACGGCTCCCGGCACGCCGGAAGGACGGCTCGCGGCATGCCGGGAGGAGAACGAGGAGGGTGCGGGGGGTGAGGAGGTCTAGAAGGGGAAGCCGCTGCGCCCGTGCTGCACCGAGATCCACTTCGTCGTCGTGAAGGCCTCCAGGGTCGTCTCCCCGTTGAGGCGGCCGACGCCGGAGTTCTTCTCGCCGCCGAACGGCACGATCGGCTCGTCGTGCACCGTGGCGTCGTTGACGTGGAACATCCCGGTGACGATCCGCTGGGCGAAGGCGACGCCCCGCTCGATGTCACCGGTGTGGACGGCTCCGCTGAGCCCGTAGGGGGTGTCGTTGACGAGGCGTACGGCCTCTTCCTCGCCGTCGAAGGTGTTGAGGAAGACGACCGGTCCGAAGACCTCCTGCTGGAGCAGGGCGGAGTCGGTGGGCAGGCCGCTCAGCACGGAGGGCTCGACGAGGTTGCCGGTCGTCGTCCCGTGCAGGAGGGCGGTCGCGCCCTCGCCGACGGCCTGTTCGACGACGCCGGAGAGGGCCTCCGCCTGCGAGGAGTTGATGACGGGGCCGATGAGGGTCTGCGGGTCGCGCGGATCGCCGGCCTTGAGGGTCCTCACCTTGGCGACGAACTTCTCGGTGAACTCGTCGGCGAGCGAGCGGTCGACCAGGATGCGGTTGGCGGCCATGCAGACCTGGCCCTGGTGGACGAAGCGGCTGAAGACGGCGGCGTCGACCGCGTAGTCCACGTCGGCGTCGTCGAGGACGACGAAAGCGCTGTTGCCGCCGAGCTCGATGATGGACCGCTTGAAGTGCGAGGCGGCGACGGTGGCGACGTGCCGGCCGACCTTGTCGGAGCCGGTGAAGGAGATGACCCGCGGGACGGGGTGCTCCAGGAAGGCGTCGCCGATCTCGGCGATGTCGGTGACGACGACGTTCAGCAGGCCCGGGGGCAGACCCGCGTCCTCGAAGAGCCTGGCGATGACGGTACCGCCGGCGATCGGGGTGTTCTGGTGCGGCTTGAGCACCACGCCGTTGCCGAGGGCCAGCGCGGGGGCGACCGACTTCAGCGACAGCAGGAAGGGCACGTTGAAGGGGCTGATCACGCCCACGACGCCGACCGGCTCGCGGTAGACGCGGTTCTCCTTGCCGTCGATCGGCGAGGGGATGATCCGGCCCTCGGGGCGCAGCGACAGGTGGATCGACTCGCGCAGGAACTCCTTGGCCAGGTGGAGTTCGAAGGCGGCCTTGCCGAACGTGCCGCCGGCCTCGGCGACGAGGATCTCGCTGATCTCCGCCTCACGCTCCTCCACCAGCCGCAGCACCTTCTCGAAGACCGAGCGGCGGGCGTAGGCGTTGGTCGCGGCCCACTCCTTCTGGGCGCGGGCGGCGGCGCGGTAGGCCTCGTCGACCTCGTCGACGGTGGCTATCGTGATCGACGCGAGCTTCTCGCCGTCGTAGGGGTTGAAGTCGATGATGTCCCAGGACCCCGTCCCCGGACGCCACTTACCGTCGATGTACTGCTGGGCCAGGTCCGTGAAGTACGACGACATGTGATCCCTCAATCCCCTGCTGCCACCGGCCGCGATCGGCACAACGATCTGATCACACGTCATCGTATGTGTGTTTCAAGGGAGTTGGGGTCACAGTCGGCCACTCGCGGGGCTTCCCGAGGGGAAACCCCCGGCGCGCGTCGCCGGACCCCGCGGGGTCCGGCGCGATCCGGACGGACGACGGGCTCTAGGAGAGCTGGAGCAGCCCGCGCAGCAGGTCCCTGCTCGCGTCGGGGCCGGGGCTGTCCTGCTGGAGTTCCTTCAGCGCCTGTTCGTACTGGGCGACGTCCTCGCGCTTGTCCAGGTAGAGGGCGCTGGTGAGCTGCTCCAGGTAGACGACGTCCGACAGGTCGGGATCCGGAAAGCTCAGGATGGTGAAGGCGCCGGACTCGCCGGAGTGGCCGCCGAAACTGAACGGCATGACCTGCAGCCGCACGTTGGGGCGTTCGGAGATCTCGATCAGGTGCTGGAGCTGCTCGCGCATCACCTCGCGACCGCCGTACGGCCGCCGCAGGGCCGCCTCGTCGAGGACGATGTGGAAGCCGGGGGCGTTCTCGGCGACGAGGTACTTCTGCCGCTCCAGGCGCAGGGCCACGCGCCGGTCGACGTCGGCCGCGCTCGCGCCCTTCATCCCGCGCCGCACGACCGCGGTCGCGTACGCCTCGGTCTGGAGCAGACCGTGCACGAACTGCACCTCGTAGGCCCGGATCAGGGCGGCGGCGCCCTCCAGGCCGACGTAGGTGGGGAACCAGTTGGGCAGGACGTCGGAGTAGCTGTGCCACCAGCCGGCCACGTTGGCCTCGCGGGCGAGGCCGACGAGCGCCTGGCGCTCGGCGTCGTCCGAGATGCCGTACAGCGTCAACAGGTCTTCCACGTCACGTGTCTTGAAGCTCACCCGGCCCAGCTCCATCCGGCTGATCTTCGACTCCGACGCCCGGATCGAATATCCCGCCGCCTCGCGCGTGATGCCACGGGCTTCACGCAGTCGCCGTAGTTGCGAGCCGAGCAGCATCCGCCGCACCACCGATCCGGGCTCTCCCGCGCTCACGTTCGCCAGCCTCCCCAACCGTCCTCAGGGCCCGCAGTCTGCCACTAAAACACTTCGAGCAGTACTCGGCCGATTACAGAGATGGAAAAAAGCCAAAGGGTACCCCCGGTGCGAGGGCGGGAAGGGTGGGGAGAAACCGAGGGAAGTGCCCGCGAGCTGCGAGAAGATGGCGGAAAAAATGGCCAAGAAGCGGTACGGGCAGGTCCATTTCGGTCACGTGCACGTGCATCTGCCCTTGCATCTGCCCTTCGCATCGGAAACCATGGTCCCGCGCCACCGCTGCATCGCAACGACCGCGAATCCCGGGAGTGCCTCGCATGGGGACGAATGGATCGACCATGCTCGAGCCGTTACGGCAGGGCCTTCCGCCGCTCGACCCCGCGGCCGTGTCCGACGCGGCCTCCTGTGCTCTGCCGACCCGCCTCGAAGCGGTGCGCGAGGCGCGGCGGTTCACCAGGAGAACCCTCGGCCAGTGGGAAGTGGGCGAGCGGTCCGACGACATATGTCTGGTCGTCTCGGAACTGGTGACCAACGCCCTGCGGCACGGGATGGCGCCGGACGCCGCTCCGGGAGTGCCCGAGCGGCGGTCGCTCGTGCGGCTGCACCTGCTGCGGTGGACCGGGCGGCTGGTGTGCGCGGTGCGCGACCCCAGCCGGGACAGCCCCTTGCCGGGTGAGGTGGACGACTGCGCGGCGGAGTCGGGACGCGGACTGTTCCTCGTCGACTCCTTCACCGAGGGATGGGGCTGGCAACCCCTCTCCCCGAACCTGGGCGGCAAGGTCGTCTGGGCGCTGTTCCGGCTGCACGAACCCGCCGGCTGACGAACCGCGGTGCCTTCCGGTGCCGCGGTTCTACGCGCGTCGTAGCCCTTTGTGCACCGATTCGTCCGGCGCGTCGCACGCCGGGGCCGACCGTCGTCAGCCGACGATCAGGTGGTCGAACTCGCCGTCCTTGATGCCCAGCAGCATCGCCTCGATCTCGGCCCGCGTGTAGACGAGCGCGGGACCGTCCGGGAAGCGCGAGTTGCGCACGGCCACTTCCCCGCCGGGCAGCCGCGCGAACTCGACGCACGACCCCTGGCTGTTGCTGTGCCGGCTCTTCTGCCAGGCAACCCCGTACAAGTGTGTGGCCGCCATGCCGTTGTACACGTCGTGCCCCCCGTCAACGTCGTGGTCCACAGGTCGCTCCCTGATGGTGCACTGGCTCGTGTGGCCATAGATGCCATGGTCAACTGTTCCGGATCATAGCCCCGTTCACATGCGCCTGCATGAGCAGATGCACGTGCACGGGCGGTGCCCATGTGGTTACAGCTGTGACGCCCGCTTTACCGGGCCCGGACAGTTCTGGGGCTTGTTCCCGCGTCTGCCCCGCGCCCCGTTCCGCATGCGCCACCGGTGCCTTCGGGTGCTCCGCGGCAGCGCGGGCACGAGAGGTGGTCGAGAGGTGGTACGGATCGAACCACTCGTGCACAGGAAGAGACGCACCGGGTGCCTCCGGTGTTCCGTCGTCCCGGCCGCTGTTCGGCGGAGCGGCTCCGGAGCGGGCCGCGAAGGACGGCCGGATCATTCCCGCCTGGGCGGACGCGGGTCGTCCGCTCGGCCCGCCGGCCGGCCCGCGGGTCCCGTCCGGCGGCTCCGGCGTCGGAGCCGCGGAAGCCGTCGCGCCGCCGGGCCTCCGACCGCGAACAGGCCGGGGCCCCGGCCTCCGGATCCCCCGCGCGAGACGGTCTCGCCCCGGCGGCGACGCGGGCGTCGTTCCCAGGGGTGAGGGCCGGCACCTCTCCGGCGGGTCTGCGAAGGGGGCCGGCCGACGGACGTCCGGACGGCGCGCCCGCCGGCCAGACGGGACGCCCGGCGCACCTCCCGTCGGCCGAACGGCGATCGGGCCGTACGGCGGCAGGGGGAGCCGTCGTACGACGGTGGCCGGGATACGCCGGGGTGCCGGCGGGTGCCGTACGGCAGGGTGCGGGCGCCTGACGGGCGCGGCGCGCCGACCGCCCTCGTCAGGTCGCGGTGGCGCGTCACGCCGCCGGGGACATCGGCGGGCAGCCGCCCTCCGACCGTCACCGCCGGCAGGCTCCTACCGGTCCCCGGCCTCCTCGGGTCCCTTGCGGGGCGGGCGCGGGTTTCCCGGCGAAGGTGAGGTGAGGGCGGGGCGGGCCCCGTTCCCTCCGGGGCGGGCTCCCTTGTTTCCCGGCTGGTAGCTTGCTGCCGGTCCTTCCGGTTCTCACCGGTTCCTCCGGTCGACCCGGCCGTCCGGCTACAGCTTGGGAGCCCGCAGTGACTTCGGCGAACTTCTCGCGCCCCTCGCCCACCCCGCGTCCCGCGCGCGGGACCTCCCGCCGGAGGGTGCGGGCCGCCGCCGCGGCCGGTGCGCTGGCCGGTGCGCTGGCGGGTGCGCTCGCGTTGACCGCGTGCAGCGACGACGGCGGGTCCGGCGGCTCCGGGAGCTCGTCCCCGGCCACCCCGAGTGCCACGTCCGGCACGTCCGGCACGGGTGGCACGTCCGGCACGGGTGGCACGGGTGGCACGGGTGGCGGCGGTACGGGCGGTTCGGTGACGGCCGCCGGTGAGCTGGAGGGCAGCTGGCTCACCACCGCGGACGGCCGGGCCGTCGCCCTGATCGTCACCGGTCGGCAGGCCGCCCTCTTCGCGACCGGCGGCACCGTGTGCAGCGGGAGCGCCGGCAAGGAGTCGGACATGACGATGATCCGGCTCACCTGCCCGAGCGGGAAGAAGGACCGGACGACCGGCATGGTCGGCTCCGTCGACGGCGAGAGTCTCGAGATCACCTGGGACGGGGCGGCCGGCGAGGAGACGTACACCAGGGCGGAGGGTGGACAGTGGCCGTCCGGACTGCCGACGGCCGGTCCGGGATAGCCGAGCGGTCACCGGGCGGGGGCCGCGCACCGGAAGGGGGCGTTCATGCGTGATGATCCTCCCGAGCACCGTCACGTCACCGTAGGGACCACTCATGCGCGCCGTTCCGATCACCGTCACCGCCCTCGCCGCCGCCTTCCTCCTCACCGCCTGCGGCGGCGGGGACGACGGCTCCTCCGGCGACGGGGAGAACAAGGCCTCTTCCGGCAGCGCCTGCGCCGCCGGTGACCTGACCATGGCGGTCGGCGCCGTGAACGCCGCCCCCGCCGTCGGCGACACCGGCAACGTGACCGTCACGGTCACCAACGGCGGTGGCGAATGCACTCTGGAGGGCTTCCCGAAGGTCGAGCTGGAAGCCGCCGGGACCGCCGTCGCCGTCCCCCAGGACGAGGCCGCCGAGGCGCAGTCGCTGCCCCTCGCCGAACAGGCCACCGCCTCCTTCACGATCACCTACGTCCGCGGCGAGGAGGGCGAGGGCGGCCTCGCCGCCGAGACCCTCACGTGCGGCCTCGCGAACGCCTCGGCGACGGAGAGCCTGGACTGGTCGTACGGCGCGGTCGCCCTCAAGGACGGCGACAAGCCGGACGCCTCGGTGAGCGCGTTCCAGGTGGCGGGGGACTGACCTCTCGTCCGGCAGATCACGTCCGACGGCTCGCGGCCGACGGCTTGCGTAAGGCGGCCGGGCGCCCGGCCGCAGGGCGGCAGGGCGGCGAGACCGTACGCGGACAGGTCGCCGTCGCGGTGCGGCGACGCGGTCCGGCTCGCGGGGCCGCCCTGCGGTGCGGCGCGATGCGGTGCGGCGGGAGCCGACGTGATGCCCGCTCGTGGTCGTGGTGGGTGGGGACGCGGGCGCGTGGGGTCGTGCGCCCCCGGTCACGGGAGATGCGGTCGCGAGCGGACCTGCGCCCGGTCCGCCGCCTCCGCGCCCTCGGTCCAGCCCGCTTCGTCGGTGACGCCCCGCAGGCGGGTGGTGGTCGTCCGGGGGAAGAGGCGGTCCGTGGCCGCGGTGACCGCCACCTCACGGGAGGCCAGCACCGGGAGGAGGTCGGCGCCGACCGGAGTCTCGGCCGCGACGGCCAGCCGGGTGCCCACCCGGTGGGCGTAAGCGGCCAGGAAGGACTGGCGGAAGGTCTTCGTGCGCCGGCGGCCGCCCGCCCGCTGTGCCGCCTCCGCCTTCGCCATGGCGGTCCCGGCCTGCACGAGGAGCGAGGTGTAGAGCAGTTCCACCACCTCGAGGTCGGCCTCGAAGCCGACGACCGTGGAGAAGCAGAAGGGTTCGTTCCACACGGCCCGGCAGTGGTTCGCGCCGGCGACCGCGTCCAGCAGCACCGCCTTGGCCTGCTCGTACGGCGGCTCGACACCGATGCGGCGGGCGCCGGGCGCGTCCGGCGCCGGAGCCGCCGCGTCGAGCAGCGCCTCGTCGACGCTGTGCCGGGCCATCAGCTCCTGCGCCTTCGCGGTGAGCGCCTCCGCCTCCTCGGGGAATCCGGTCGCCTCCGCCTTGGCGAGCAGCGCGCGGATGCGGGTGAGCATGCGGGAGTCGGAGCGCGGCCGTCCGTCCGCCTCCCGGAGGGGTTCGAGGGTGGGCAGCCGCAGCAGCAGCCGGTACAGCTCCAGCACCACCGTCGCACGGGAGAAGCGGTCGCCGGTGCGGGGCGCGGGGCCGGCGGGCAGTTCCTCCACCTGGGCCGACCAGCGCCGGCCGCGCGCCCGGTCGTGCGGCGCCTGTGCGCGGACCAGCGCCGCGAGCAGGCGTACGTGCGTGTCCTCCAGGTCGCGGCGCACGAGCCGTACGAGGTCCGCGGGCTGCCAGCCGCGGCGCCAGGCGTCCGCCAGGAACTCCTGGCCGCGCCGGTCGAGTTCGGTGTCCGCGGCGGGGTCGGCGGCCAGCAGGGACGCACCCGTGTCGAGGGCGGTGTCGGTGTCGTCGTAAAGGGCCGCCCGGAAGGCGCGTTCGACGGTGCTGGGCGTGCTGCTCACCCATGGATCGTGCCACGCGCGCGTGGCGGCCCGCGATCGTCAACCGCGGGTTGACGCCTTCCCCGTGTCAACCTACGGTTGACGCATGACTTCGCGACAGGATCCTTCCGCCACCGTCCGTCTCGACGACCTCATCGACGCCATCAAGAAGGTCCACCCCGAGCCCCTCGAACAGCTCCAGGACGCCGTCATCGCGGCCGAGCACCTCGGCGACGTGGCCGACCACCTGATCGGCCACTTCGTCGACCAGGCCCGGCGCTCGGGGGCGTCCTGGAGCGACATCGGCCGGAGCATGGGCGTGACGCGGCAGGCGGCGCAGAAGCGGTTCGTGCCGAAGGAGTCGGCCGACCTCGACCCCGGTCAGGGCTTCAGCCGGTACACCCCGCGCGCGCGGAACACCGTGATGGCCGCCCACAGCGCCTCCAGGACGGCCGGCAACGCGGAGGGCCTGCCGGCCCACCTGGCCCTCGGCCTGCTCGCCGAGCCGGAGGGCCTCGCGGTCAAGGCGCTGGCCGCGCAGGGCGTCACCCCGGAGGCCTTGCGCGAGGCGGCGACCGCCGCGCTGCCGCCCGCCGTCGACGAGGCGCCCGAACTCGTCCCCTACGGCTCGCACGCCAAGAAGGTCCTCGAACTCACCTTCCGCGAGGCCCTGCGCCTGGGCCACGACCACGTCGGCACCGAGCACATCCTGCTGGCCCTGCTGGAGTTCGAGAACGGCGCGGGCGTCCTCAGCGGGCTCGGCGTCGACAAGGCGGGCGTGGAGCGGTACGTCGAGGAGACGCTCGCCCTGATCCAGGGCCGGCGGGAGCGGGAGGGCGCGCGGGGTCCGGAGGAGACGCCGGGGGCCTGAGGGTCCGAAGGACGCGCCGGAGGCCCGGGAGCACGGCGCCGGGGGCCCCGGGAGCCGCGCCGGAGGTCCGGGAGGGCGTGGCGGTCCAGGACACGCCGGAGGCCCGGGGGCGGGGCTCACCGGGCGGGCGTGCCCGGCGCCCCCGGCCCGTTGTCGGACCTGCCTGCGACACTCGCGGCATGGCCGAACGCTGGGCACTCGCCCCGGCCGAGGGCGGCGGCGCGGAGCTGGCCCCCCTCGGTCCGGACGGGCTGCCCGCGGGCCCCGTCGTGCGGGAGCCGGACCTGGCGGCGGCGGTCCGGGCGCGGCCGGACGTGAGCCGGTGGGTGTGGCGCTCCACGGCGGAGGTGTATCCGCGTCTGCTCGCCGCGGGCGTGCGGGTCGAGCGGTGCTACGACGTCGAGGACGCCGAGACCCTCCTCCTCGGCCACGAGGGGCGGCACGGCGAACCCCGCTCGGCGGCCGCCGCCCTGGCCCGGCTGCGCGGCGGCCCCGTCCCGCCGGATCCCCCGCAGCGCGCCGCCGAACCCGGCGCGCAGTCCTCGCTCTTCGAGCCGCAGGCCACCGCCCTCCCCCTCGCCGACCTCCTCGCGGTCTACACCGGGCAGCAGCGGCGGCACGACCGGACGGAGCACCCGGAGCGGATGCGGCTGCTGACGGCGGCCGAGTCGGCGGGGATGCTGGTGGCCGCGGAGATGAACCGCGCGGGTCTGCCCTGGAGCGCCGACGTCCACCGCGAGGTGCTCCACGGCCTGCTCGGCGAGCGGTACGCGGGCGGGGGCGAGCCCCGGCGCCTCGCGGAACTCACGGACGAGGTGTCGGCGGCCTTCGGGCGCCGGGTGCGGCCGGACCTGCCCGCCGACGTGGTGAAGGCGTTCGCGCAGGCCGGCATCAGGGTCAGGTCCACCCGCCGCTGGGAGATCGAGTCCCTCGACCACCCGGCCGTGAAGCCGCTGGTCGAGTACAAGAAGCTGTACCGCATCTGGGTCGCGCACGGCTGGTCCTGGCTCCACGACTGGGTGCGCGACGGCCGTTTCCGGCCCGAGTTCCTGGCCGGGGGCACCGTCACCGGCCGCTGGGTGACCAACGGCGGGGGCGGCCTGCAGATCCCCAAGGTGATCCGGCGCGCCGTGGTCGCCGACCCCGGCTGGCGGCTCGTCGTCGCCGACGCCGACCAGATGGAGCCCCGCGTGCTGGCGGCGATCTCCCGCGATCCGGGACTGATGGAGGTGGCCGGCCGGGAGAGCGACCTCTACCAGTCCGTCTCCGACCGCGCGTTCTCCGGCGACCGCGCCCAGGCCAAGCTCGCGGTGCTCGGCGCGGTCTACGGCCAGACCTCCGGCGACGGCCTCAAGAACCTCGCCGCGCTCCGCCGCCGCTTCCCGCGCGCGGTGGCGTACGTCGACGACGCGGCGCGGGCCGGCGAGGAGGGCCGGCTGGTGCGGACCTGGCTGGGCCGGACCTGCCCGCCCGCGGCCGGCGCCGGGGAGGACGCGGCGGAGGAGGCGGGCATCCCGACCGGGGACGACGATCCGTCCGAGGCCCGGCAGTGGACGCCCGGGTACGCCTCCGGCGACGCCCGTGCGCGGGGCCGCTTCGCCCGCAACTTCGTCGTCCAGGGCAGCGCGGCCGACTGGGCCCTGCTGCTGCTCGCCGCGCTGCGGCGGGCCTGCGCGGCCATGGCGGCCGAGCTGGTCTTCTTCCAGCACGACGAGGTGATCGTGCACTGTCCCGAGGAGGAGACCGGGGCGGTCGTCGCCGCGATCCGGGAGGCGTCGGAACTGGCCGGGCGGCTGACGTTCGGGACGACGCCGGTGCGGTTCCCGTTCACCACGGCGGTGGTGGAGTGCTATGCCGACGCCAAGTGATCACTCCGCCCCGGCGAGCAGCTCCCCCAGTTCCACCACGACGGCTCTCTCGTCCGTGCCGTCCAGCGCGGCCAGCGCCCGCCGCCACTCCTCCCGCGCCCGCCGCGGGTGCCCCTGCGCGTGCAGCAGGAGCCCGTGCTGGTGGCGGCCGAGCGCGCCGGTGTAGCGGTCGGCGCGGGCGTCGGCGCGGCGCAGCAGCTCGGCGCACTCGCGGGCGGCGCACTCGGTGCGGTCCAGCAGGCGCAGGGCGCGGACCAGGCCGAGCCGGGTCTGGGACTCGCCGTGCCAGTCGCCGTGACCGCCGAGGATGCGCAGGCTCTCCTCGAAGTGCGGCCGGGCGGCGGCCGGTTCGCCCAGGGTGAGGTGGGCGTAGCCGATGTTGCAGTGCGCCGAGTGCTGGACGAGCACCGCCCCGATCTCGTCGCCGATGGCCAGCGAGAGCCGGTGCTGCTCGATGGCGGCGCGCGGGTCGGTGTGCTCGTACAGGTTGCCGAGGTGGCTGTGGGTGACGGCCTGGCCGTGCCGGTCGTCGAGCCGGCGCGAGTACTCCAGGCTCTGCCGCAGCGCCCGGCCGGACTCCTCGTGGCGGCCGAGGCACTCCAGCAGCAGGCCGCGGTTGTTGAGGCAGCGCCGGATCCAGGAGAGCCGGTCGAGGCGGCGCCAGATCGCCAGGGACCGGTCGGTGAGGGCGAGGGCGGCGTTCTGGCGGCCGGTCAGGAAGTGCAGGCCCGCGAGGTCTCCCAGCGCGTAGGCCTCGGCGGCCTCGTCCCCGAGGTCGCGCGCCACCCGCAGCGCGGTCCGTCCGAGGATCTCCATCTCGGCGACCCGGCCGCTGC
Source organism: Streptomyces sp. NPDC031554 (assembly GCF_055580685.1). Classification (NCBI taxonomy): domain Bacteria; kingdom Bacillati; phylum Actinomycetota; class Actinomycetes; order Kitasatosporales; family Streptomycetaceae; genus Streptomyces; species Streptomyces sp. NPDC031554. Next base: position 92,837 of record NZ_JBVIKX010000003.1, read on the forward strand.
GGTGGAGGTAGGGGAAGAACAGGCGCAGGAGGGTGGAGACGAGGGGCGTGTCGTCCGCCCCGGACCGCGGTGTCCGGGTCCGGCCGCCGTGGGGGCCGTCCCCCGTGCCGTGCCGCCCGCCCTCGACCAGCGCGACGATGTTCTCCAGCTCGCCGTCGCCCCAGGCGAAGGCCTCCTCGGGGCCGCCGAAGGGAGGCACGTCCCGCACCCGGGCCGCGTGCGCGGACGGCTGGGCGGCGGTGGGCCACCGGCGGTCGTCCTGGTCGGGGCCCGGTTCGACGATGGCGGTGAGGGCGCGTTCGGCCACGGCGGCGTACCAGCGCAGGGCGGTGGTCCTCGGGGCGGTGGGGGCGAGGGTCCTCGGGGCGGTGGTCCTCGGGGCGGTGCGGACGGGATCGCCGGCGCCTGCGCCGTCGTCGGTACCCCGCCGGGGGGCGGCGCGGTCGTCACCCTCGTCGTCATTCCCGTGGGGATCGGCCTCGTGGGGATCGGCGCGGTGGTCGTCGTCCTCAGGGGTGCCGGTTCCCTCGTCGTCCTCGCGCTCCGCCAGCTCGCGCGCGAAGTCCCGCACGAGATCGTGGGGGGCGTAGCGGCCGTACGCCGTCTCCTCCAGGAGGGCCACGTCGACGAGGCGGTCGAGGGCGGCCTCGGCGCGGCGCTCGCCGGTGCCGGTGAGACGGGCCAGCAGCGGCACGCCGTACGCGGGCAGGTCGAGGGTGCCGATCCGGCGGAGCGCGAGGGCGGCGTCGCGGTCGGCCTCGCGGTCGGAGGCGGCGAGCGCGTCGTGCGCGACCGCGAGGGAGCGGCGCATGCTGAGGTCGTCGTACTCCAGGTGGTGCAGACGGCCGCCGGTGTCGGCCAGTTGGCCCGCCAGGACGTCCGGGGTGAGGGCCCGGCGGGCGGCGAGGCGGGCGGCCACGACGCGCAGGGCGAGCGGCAGCCGGCCGGTGAGCCCGACGAGGGGGTGGCCGGGACCGAGGCCGTCGCGTCCCGACGCGGCACGCAGCAGGGCCGCGCTGTCCTCGTCGGACAGGGGCGCGAGGGGGAAGCGGTGGGCGCCGTCGAGGGCGGTCAGCAGCGAGCGGCTGGTGACGATCACCGCACAGCCCGGACCGGCCGGCAGCAGCGGGCGTACCTGCGCGGCGTGCGCGGCGTCGTCCAGCACCAGGAGCGTGCGGGTCGGCGCGAGCAGGGTGCGCAGTGACGCGGCCGCCGCGTCCGGGTGTTCGGGAATGTGCCACGGGTCGGTGCCGAGGTCGCGGAGGAGCGTGGCGAGGGCCTGGCCGGCGGTGAGAGGGGTCATGCCCGGGGTGGCGCCGTGCAGGTCGAGGTAGAGCTGCCCGTCGGGAAAACGTTCCTTCAGGGTGTGGGCCACCTGCAGGGCGAGGGCGCTCTTGCCCACGCCGGCCATGCCGCTGATGACGGCGAGGGGACCCGCGCCGGTCGGAGGCTCCGCGGTGAGGGTGCGGCGCAGGGAGTCGATGCCGGCGGTACGGCCGGTGAAGTACGGCGGCGGTGGAGGGAGCTGAGCGGGAGGACGGGTGCGGGTGGGAGGCGGGGCGGGGGACGGGGGCGAGGCGGGGGCGGGTGTCCGGACCGGGGTACGGGGGTCCGTTCGCCGGCCCCGCAGGATCTCCACGTGGGCCTCGCGTACCGCCGGACCCGGTTCGATGCCGAGTTCCTCCACGAGGCGGGTACGCAGGTCGCGGTGGACGGCGAGGGCCTCGGCCCGGCGGCCGCTCCGGTGCAGGGCGAGCATCAGCTGACGGTGGTACGCCTCGCGCAGCGGGTGCTCCGCGGCCAGTGCGGTCAACTCCGGGACCAGACGGTCGAGTCCAGGTCCGGGCATGGGCGCGGACATGGGCGTGGGCACGGGCGTGGGCGTGGTTACGGGCTCGGGTGCGGGTCCGGGACGGGTTCCGGTGGCGGAGCCGGTTCCGAGTCCGGCTGCGATTCCCGGCCCGGTTGCAGTTCCCGGCCCGGTTGCAGTTCCTGGTCCGGATGTGGTTCCCGGCCCGGTCGTGGTTCCGGTTCGCGTCTCGCCCAGGCCGAGTTCGGCGTCGTAGCGCCATTCCAGGAGCTGCAGGCGCGCCTCCCCCAGGCGTTGGGTGAAGGCGTGGCCGCCCGGTTCGGCGGGGAGGCCGTCGAGCGGGGTGCCCCGCCACAGGGCGAGTGCCGCCGCGCACGCGTCGATCACCCGTCCCCAGTCGTGGACGGCGTGCGCGCCGCGGGCGGTGGCGAGGTGACGCTCGAAGAGGTGGACGTCGAGTTCGCCGTGCTCGATCCGCAGCCGGTAGCCGGGCGGCACCGTCCGCAGCCGCGCCGGGTCGTCGAGCATGCGCCGCAGCCGCGTGACGTGGTTGTGCAGCGAGGCCTGCGCGGAGGCGGGCGGCGCGCCGCCCCACAGCACCTCCTTGAGCGACTCGGCCGGGACGATCCGGCCGGCGTCGAGGAGCAGCGCGGCCAGCAGCGCGCGCGTCTTGGGGCTGCGGATGTCACGGACGCCGTTGACTCCGTGGACGCCGAAGGGGACGGGAGCGGTGGTGACACAGGGGTCCACGACGGTGCCGTACGGGGCAGGCACGTCGTCGTGCGGGGCGGGGACGCCGTCGTACGGGTCCGGGACGCCGTCGTACAGGACCGGTGGACCGAGCAGTCCGAACCGCAGCCCGCACTGCCGCATCACGCCGACCCCCGCCCTTCCGCGCACCCGTCCCGGACGCGCTCCTCGGCGGGATCCCGCCGCTCTCGCGGATCTCCGCCCCGGCACGGCGATGTTCCGCCACCCTGTCCCTGACGGTTCCGCAGGAGTCCGTCACCGTCGCGGCCCGCCTCCCGCGCCCGCCCGGCGGCTTCACCCCGGACGACCTGCGACGACGGCTCCGCCGCCACGGAGAACCGTTGGCCACATGTTAGCGATTCGTTGGGGGAGCCTGATGTGATCACCACATCGGATCCGTCTCGACGGCGCGCGCGTGCTACGCGTTTCTCGGGGGAGTGTCGCCGCCATGGCCGGTTCCGGACGCGCGTGGGGGCCTCGGTCGGCGGAGGTGAACGACCGGGGCCCGCGCCGCGGTTTCCGCCCCTGAGGGACCGGCTTCGCCGTGTCCCGCTCGGAGGGTGCGTCGAGAGGACCCGGGAAGGACGACCGGAGCCTCCCCGCCTCCAGCTCCTCACCGGTCGCACCCGCCGTTCACGCCTGCCACGACCGTCCGCGCGAGCAGGGCGGCACAGGCCGCGAGGCGGCCACGGTCGGCGACGTCACCGAGTGCGTGGCGCGGTCCACGGGGAAGCGAACGGCCGGCACGGGTACCGGTGTCAGGCACGAATACGTTCCTCCGCCGACGAACGGCGGCCGACCGGTGGACGACCCGGCAACCGACCGGCGGACGCCCGGCGGGCGGCGCGCGGCGGGTCAGCCGAGGGAGGCGGGCGGGTTCGGGCGGGCGAGGCCGAGGTCGTAGGCGAGGATCGTCGCCTGCACGCGGTCGCGCAGCCCGAGTCCGCCGAGGAGCGCGTCGACGCGGGATCTCACGGCGCCGGCGGTGAGGCCCAGCTGCCGGGCGATCTCCGTGTCGTCGAGCCCGGAGGCGATCAGGGTGAGGAGGTGCCGCTCGCGGCCGCTCGGGCCGGCCGGCTCGCGGGGGCCGTTCCTGGACCGGTCCCCGCTGCCCGCTCCCCGGGCGTAGTGGCCGATGAGGTGGCGGGTCGCGGACGGGGCGAGCACGCCCTCACCGGCGGCCACCGTCCGGATGCCGTGCAGGAGTCCGGCCGCGGGAACGTCCTTGAGGAGGAAGCCGGAGGCACCGGCGCGCAGCGCGTCGAAGACGTGGACGTCGAGGTCGAAGCCGGTCAGCACCAGTACCCGGGGCGCGTTCTCCCGGCCGGTGATGAGCCGGGTGGCGGCGATGCCGTCCGGGTCCCGCATCCGCGAGTCCATGACGACCACGTCGGGCGCCAGTTCCCCGGCGAGCCGCACCGCCGTCGCGCCGTCACCGGCCTCGCCGACGACCGTCATGTCCGTCTCGGCGTCGATGACGGCGGCGAACCCCGCCCGTACGACGTCCTGGTCGTCGGCGACCAGCACCCTGAGACTCATCGCTCCCCCTCGTCGTCCCGCCCGTCCGCGAGCGGCAACCGGAGGCACAAGGGCCCCTGTCGTCCCGCGGTCAGGGTGCCGCCCAGCGCCGCGATCCGCTCCGCCAGCCGCTCCCGTACGGCGGGGAGGCCGGCGCCGGTCACCCCCGTGGCCGTGAGGGTCAGCGCGTGGTCGTCGGCGTCGAGTTCGAGCACGGCGGGCTCCTCCCCGCCGGCCGCGAGCATCGTCTCGGCGGCGTGGTAGGCGGCCAGGTCGACGGCCGTGGGCAGCCGCCGCGGCACGCGGTCGGTGAGCCGTATCTCCACCTCGCGGCCGGTGGCCCGGCACTGCCGGGCGAGCAGGTCGAGGGCCTGGAGGGTGGGCTGCGGCCGCAGTTCGGGCCCGGCCGGACCCGGCTCCCCCTCCCGGACCGTGTCGAGCAGCGCGCGCATCGCGGCCAGCGCCTCGCGGGCCCGGTCGGCGGTGGCGTCGAGCCGGCCCGCCTCCGCCTCCGCGACCATGTCGGCGGCGCGCGCCAGCACCGTGCCCTCCAGCCCCGCGGCGATCCGGCGCCGCTCGGCCCAGGCCTCCCGCACGGCCTCCTCGGTCCAGGCGGCGAGGCGTTCCTCCCGCACCCCGCGGTCGGCCCGGTCCCGCCGCCCGCGCACGGCTCCGCCCCACCGGGCCGCGCCGACCGCCAGGGCCGCCCCGGCCGTCGCCGCCCCGGCGACCCCCCAGCCGGCCAGGTCCGTGCCGCGGTCCAGGACGGCGGCGCTCGCCGCGGCGGCGTGCACGACGACGGCGGCCGCGGGGACGGCGGAGAGGGAGGCGGCGGCCAGGGAGGCGGGGCCGGGCCGCGGCCCGGGCCCGACGGGGGACGGCGCGCCGGCGCGGCGGGCCGCGTCGGCGGCGAGCGCCACGCAGGTGGCGGCCATGCTCAGCACGGGCGGCACGAGGACCGGGCCCGTGTACCGGCCCACCATCATCGCCACCGGCCACAGCGGGGCCAGACCGAGCAGCACGCCCAGGGCGGCGCGGGGCGTCCGCCGCAGCCACAGCAGCGCGACGGCCTGCGCCGCGGCCAGCAGCGCGAAGAGCACCCCCGCCGACACCTGGGACCCGTTCGACGTGGTCTCCGGCCGGACGACCAGCACCGGCAGCAGCGGTTGCAGGCACAGCCCGACCGCGGCCGTCACCTGCGCGAGACGGTAGGTCCGCGCCACGGACGCCTCCACCGGTGCGGCGGTACGGCCGGGCAGGACCGCGCGCACCTCCCAGCCACCGTCCGCGGTCGGACCGCTGGTCAGTGTGCCGCCCGCCTCCCGCGCCCGGGACCGCAGGAAGCCCTGGCCGCGGCCCGAGCCGAGTCCCGCGCCGTGTGCCGCCGCGCCGGCCGGGGGTGCCGCGCTCGTGACCACGACGTCGGTACGGGTGTCGCCGTACCGGCAGCGCACCGTCGTGGCGGCGCCGGGGGCGTGCCGGGCGACGTTGGTCAGCGCCTCGCGCACGATGCCGTACGCCGCGTCCGCGACGACGCCGTCCGGCAGCGGACCGATCTCGTCCTCCACCCGCTGGTCCAGCCGGCGGAACCCGGCGACGAGGGAACGCAACCGCTCCTGCGGGGAGGGCAGTTCCTCCCGCGAGGGAGCCGGGGCCCGCACCGCGCCGAGCGCGCGGGTCACCTCCCGCCCGGTCTCGGCCGCGAACTCCAGCGCTTCCCCGGTGAGTTCGGGACGACGTTCGCGCAGTCCGAGCGCCGCTCCCGCCGTGACCACCACGGCGGTCAGATGATGTGCGCTGACGTCGTGCAACTCCCTTTCCATACGTCGGCGTTCGACCGCCGGCAGCCGGTGGCGCTCGGCCTCGGCGCGCCGGAGCACCTGCTCGTCCGTCCGTCGCGCGCGCCGGGTGCGCCGCACCAGCAGACCGGTGCCGCAGGCGGCGGCGTACAGCAGGGCGGTCAGGACGAGGTCGAGTCCGTCGCGGTCACTGAGCCCGTGCAGGCTGATGTTCTGCAGCAGTTGCCAGACGGCCAGGGCGACCACGCACAGGACGGCGGTGAAGGTGTCGCGCTCGGTCGCCACCGTGTACAGGGCCAGCGCCACGCCCGCGGTCCCGAGGACCGCCATCGCGCCGACGGGCAACGGCCCGGCACCCAGCGCACAGGCGGCGGCGACGAACAGGAGGGCGACGACGGGGCGTGCGCGACGGAGCGAGAGGGCGGCCGTCACCGGCCCGGCGACCAGCACGGCCACGAGGAGGGCGGACGCGAGCGGCGCGTGCCCGCGCACCAGCTCCGCCCCGGGCCACACCACGGCCTGGACGCAGATCAGCAGGACCGGTACCAGCCGGTCGTCGGTTCGGTTCATGACGGACCAAGGCTATGGGCGGGGCCGAACGGCGCCCTCGGGCCGGAGACGGATCCGGCTCTCCACCCTGGGATACAGAAAAGGGCGGCGTCGCGGAGCAGCCCTCCACCTCCGGTTCGACCGGGCAATCATCCTGCTGCCCGAGGACCGCGCGCCGGCCCGCTCATAGGCTCGATCCCATCGAGAAGGCGCCCTGCGGCCGACCCGCCCGAGCACCTCTCCCGCTGTGCCCACCTCTTCCGCACGACCGATCCCAGGGGGATTTCCATGTCCAAGCGCATCATCGTGCCGTCGGTCATCGGTGTCGTCGTCCTCGGCGGAGCCGCCGCCGGTCTCGCCGTGGCCTCGACGCAGACGTCCGGGAAGCTGACCGTCGAGAACGCCTCGACCCGCTACGTCCCTCCGGCCGGCACCCAGGCCGGCTCGCTCACCTTCACCGCGGACGTGAGCGACGACTCCGGCGTCCGGAGCCTGAAGGTCCTGGCCTGGCCCGCGAGTTCCGACCTGGACCCGACCGAGGCGGAGATGCGGTCCGTGGAGAGCGCGACCTGCCGGAGCACCTCGGCCGACACGTCCCGCTGCACCTACACCCTGAAGGTCACCGAGGCGGAGGCGGCCGAACTGGCGCCGGGCACCTGGCACGTCTCGACCCTGGCGACCGCCAAGGACGGAGACACGAAGTTCACCCCGCGCACGTCCACGTTCGCCGTGCCCCGCTGAGCCGCCGGCCCGTCGGGCGCGAACGACGCCCCGCCGCTGGAACCCCGCTCCTCTCCCCGCCGCCGGCGCGGCCGAGGGGCGGGGGCCGGTCGGCCGTCCCTGACCCCTACGGCGCGTCACCGGCCTCGCCCCGTGGCCGCCCACGGCCGGACCCGAGGCCGGAGCCGGCACCGACGACCGCCGCGCGCGGTCCGCGCGCAGCCTTCCCGCAGCCCGCGCCCGGCCCGTCGCCGCATCCGATAAAAGCAAAAGCCCCAGGTCACGGCGAGTGAGTCCTGGGGCTTTCACAGAGCCGCCTTCGGGATTCGAACCCGAGACCTACGCATTACGAGTGCGTTGCTCTGGCCATCTGAGCTAAGGCGGCGCGCTGTGCGCACCTATGGTGCGATCAGCAACGTCGGTAAGTCTACACAGTTTCCTGGAGTGCTCCGAACCACCCCGGGAGGGGGCCGTCCCGGGGTGGCCGCGAGGCTACGAGCAGGTCTTTCCGTCCGCCGGCGGGGTGCCGCGGACGAGGTAGTCGTTGATCGCGGAGTCGATGCAGGCGCTGCCGCGGCCGTAGGCGGTGTGGCCGTCGCCGCGGTAGGTGAGCAGACGGGCCGAGGCGAGCTGACGGGCCAGGGACCGGGCCCAGCGGTAGGGGGTCGCCGGGTCTCGGGTGGTGCCGACGACGACGACGGGGGCCGCGCCCCTGGCCTCGATGCGCTGCGGTTCCCCGGTGGCCGCGACCGGCCAGTAGGCGCAGTTCAGGGAGGCCCAGGCGAGGCCCTCGCCGAAGACGGGGGACGCCTTCCGGAAAGCGGGCAGCGCCTCGCGCACCTCGTCGGGGCCGTCGAACGCGGCGGGGAGGTCGAGGCAGTTCACGGCCGCGTTGGCGAACATCAGGTTGGCGTAGCCGCCCTCGACGCCCCGCTCGTAGTAGCTGTCGGAGAGCACGAGCAGGCCGGCGCCGTCGTTCTCGCGCATCGCCGAGGCCAGCGCCTCGCGCAGCTGCTCCCAGGTGCTCTCGTCGTACATCGCGGCGATCACCCCGGTGGTGGCGAGGGACTCGGTGAGCCTGCGGCCGTTCGCGTCGCCGGTGGGCAGCGGGCGGGCGTCGAGCCTGCCGAAGAACGCCTTGAGGTTCTCGCCGACCTTCCCGGCCTCGGTGCCGAGCGGGCAGTCCGGCCGGCGCGCGCAGTCCTTCGTGAACGACCGGAACGCCGTCTCGAACCCCGCCGTCTGGTCCAGGTTCATCCGCCGGGCGGACAGCGACGGGTCCATCGCGCCGTCCAGCACCAGCCGTCCCACCCGCTCCGGGAACAGCCCCGCGTAGGTCGCTCCGAGGAACGTCCCGTACGACGCCCCCACGTACGTCAGCCTGCGGTCCCCGAGGACCGCGCGCAGGATGTCCATGTCGCGGGCCGCCTCGACGGTGGAGACGTGCCGCAGCAGCCGGGCGGACCGGGCGCCGCAGCCCTCCGCGAACTTCTTGTAGGTGCCGACGAGTTCGTCGGTCTCCCGCCGGTCGTCGGGGGTGACGTCGGTCTGCGTGTGCGCGTCCATCTCACGCCCGTCGAGGCACTCCACGGGCTCGCTGCGGGCCACGCCCCGGGGGTCGACGGCGACCATGTCGTAGCGGGCGCGGACCTGGGCCGGATAACCGATGCCGGCGTACTGCTGGAGGTAACCGACGGCCGAGCCGCCCGGCCCGCCCGGGTTGACCAACAGCGAGCCGATCCGCTTGCCCGGGCCGGTCGCCTTCTTGCGGGCCACGGCGAGCCGGACGTCGCCGCCGCCGGGCCGGGCGTAGTCGAGCGGCGCCTTCATCGTGGCGCACTGGAAGCCGGGCACGCCGCACTCCCGCCAGCTCAGCTTCTGCCCGTAGTACGACGTCAGCGCGGACGGCGTGGCCCGCGGAAGCGCGGCCAGGGCCACATGGGCGGCCGCCGGGCCGGCGGAACTCGTGGAGCTCGGGGAGCTCCCGGAGGAGCAGGCGGACACGAGCAGGGCGGCGAAGGAGAGGAGCGTGACGCCGGTGCGGAACCGGTGGGGGGAGCGCCTGGAGTACATTGAACGAGCGTAACTGTGTGCGACCGGTTGAAAGCGATGCGTACGCGAACTGCCACGGACGAGTGACCCCGTCCATCACCTCGTACCCCCGGTCGCCCCCTCACCCGGCGTCGGCCGTCCGGTCGCCCCTCGACCGGTGCCGGTCGTCCGGTGCCGGGCTCAGCCCGCTCTCAGCGCCATCGTCATCGCCTCCACCGCCAGCAGCGGGGCCACGTTCCGGTCGAGGGCCGCCCCGCAGGCGGCGATCGCCTCGATGCGGCGCAGGGTGGACTCGGGGCTGCCGGCGCGGGCCAGCCGTTCGAGGGTGTCCTCGGCGTCCACGTTGGCGAGGGCGATGCGGGAGCCGAGCTGGAGGGCGAGGACGTCGCGGTAGAAGGCGGTGAGGTCGGAGAGCGCGACGTCCAGGCTGTCGCGCTGCGTCCGAGTGCGCCGCCGCTTCTGCATCTCCTCCAGGTCCTTCATCACGCCCGCCGTGCCGCGCGGCATCCGGCCGCCCTGCACCGCGCCCATCGCCGCCTTCAGCTCGTCGGTCTCCTTGCCGTCCCGCTCCTCGGCGAGCTGCTTGGCGTCCTCGGCGGCGGCGTCGACGAGTTCCTGTGCCGCCTTGAGGCAGCCGCCGACGTCCTGGACGCGCAGCGGCAGCTTCAGCACGGCGGCGCGGCGCTCGCGGGCCGCCGGGTCGGTGGCGAGGCGGCGGGCCCGGTCGACGTGCCCCTGGGTGGCGCGGGCGGCGGCCGCGGCGACGGCCGGATCGACCCCCTCGCGCCGTACGAGCATGTCGGCGACCGCGTCCACGGAAGGGGTGCGCAGATTCAGGTGCCGGCAGCGGGAGCGGATCGTCGGCAGGACGTCCTCGACGGACGGCGCGCACAGGAGCCAGACCGTGCGCGGGGCCGGTTCCTCGACGGCCTTGAGGACGGCGTTGGCCGACTTCTCGTTCAGCCGCTCGGCGTCCTCGACGAGGATGATCTGCCAGCGGCCGGTCGCCGGGGCGGTGTACGACTTGCGGACCGTGTCCCGCATGTCCTTGACGAGGATCTCCGCGCCCACGGCGGCGACCGCCGAGACGTCGGCGTGTGTGCCGACGAGGGCCGTGTGGCAGCCGTCGCAGAAGCCGCACCCGGGGGCCCCGCCGAGCGCCCGGTCCGGGCTCACGCACTGGAGCGCGGCGGCGAACGCCCGGGCCGTCTGGAGCCGGCCGGCGCCGGGCGGTCCCGTGAACAGCCAGGCGTGCGTCATGCTCGACGCCTCGGGCGGCGCGGTGCCGGCCGACGCCGCGGTGACGAGCGCGTCGGCGTCCCGGGCGGCGGCGGCGAGCTGCTCGCTCACCTTGTCCTGCCCGACGAGGTCGTCCCACACGGTCATGGCCCACGCCGCCCTTCCGTCACGTTCACGTCCCGCGGCGCCGGCCGAGCCGTGCCGCGGACCACCCTGCGCCCTGCGGGTTCCATTGTGCGGGCAGCCACCGACAACGCGGCCCGGCGCTCACGGACGGCGGCGGTGCCGGCCCCGCCGCGCGAGGGACACCGGCGCCGCCGCCCCGACCGCGACGCGGCCGGCGGCGCCACGGACCTCAGCGCCGCCGGCCCCGCCTACGGCCCTCGTCGACGTCGTCGTCGTCCTGGTGCCCGCCCAGAAGCTCGTCCGCCAGCGACGGCAGGTCGTCCAGCGGCGTCTCCTCGGCCCAGTCCGGGCGCGGCCGCTGCCGGGGCGCGCCCGTCTCGTCGACCTGCGGCAGCTCCTGCGTACGGTCCTCGGCCACCTCCGGCCGCGCCGCGCGCTCGTCGCGGAAGTACCCCCTCGGCACCCGGTCGTCGGGCTGCTCCGCGGAGACGGCGGGCAGCACGGCCGTCTCGTCCTCGGCACTCCCGGCGCGCACCGGCGGCAGCACGGCCGTCTCGTCCGCGGCCCCGGCGGGCGCCGGCGGCTGCGGCAGCTCGGCCGTCACCTCGGCGTCCGACACCCGCGCTCCGGAAGTCCCGGCAGCGGACGGTTCCGTGTCCGCCGCGCTCTCGACGGGATCCTTGTCCATGCGCACCGGGGGCAGGACGGCGGTGTCCTCGACCGGTCCGCCCGAGGCGTTCTTCGGGGTGACCACCGGGGTGGGCTCGGTCGCCGCGTCCGGGGCGACCGAGGCCGCGGGCGGGGCGGGCCGTGGCCGGGCCTGGGCCGCGGCGGCGGCCTGCTCCGCCGCGCGCCGCGCCTCCTCGGCCCGCAGCAGCGCCTCCTCGGCCTTGCGCTGCTTCTCCAGGCGCTGCGCCTCGGCCTCGGCGCGCAGCCGGGCCTCCTCCTCGGCCTGCTTGCGGCGCCGCTCCTCCTCCGCCTTGCGGCGGGCCTCCTCCTCGGCGCGGGCCTTCTCCTCCGCGAGGAGCCTCAGCCGCTCCTCCTCGGCACGCCGGCGGGCCTCCTCGGCACGCTGCCGGGCCTCCTCGGCCTGCCGCTCGGCCTCGCGCCGCTGCGCCTCCTCCAGCTCGCGCCGCTTGCGCTCCTCCTCCTCGGCGCGCAGCTTGGCGAGCTGCTCCTGGCGCTCCCGCTCCAGGCGCTCCTCCTCGGCCTTGCGCGCGGCCTCCTCCTCGGCCTTGCGGCGGGCCTCCTCCTCGGCCTTGCGCCGCGCCTCCTCCCGGGCCTCGATCTCGGCCTCGGAGAGCGGCAGCATCCGGTCGAGCCGGTGGCGTACGACGGTGGTCACGGCCTCGGGCTCCTGGCCGGCGTCGACGACCAGGTAGCGGCCCGGGTCGGCGGCGGCCAGCGTGAGGAAGCCGGAACGCACGCGCGCGTGGAACTCGGCCGGCTCCGACTCCAGACGGTCCGGCGCCTCCGTGAAGCGCTCGCGGGCGGTCTCCGGGGAGACGTCGAGCAGGATCGTCAGATGCGGCACGAGGCCGTTCGTCGCCCAGCGCGAGATCCTCGCGATCTCGGTCGGGGACAGGTCGCGGCCGGCGCCCTGGTAGGCCACGGACGAGTCGATGTACCGGTCGGTGATGACGACCGCGCCGCGCTCCAGGGCGGGCCGGACCACGGTGTCGACGTGCTCCGCGCGGTCCGCCGCGTACAGCAGGGCCTCCGCCCGGTGCGACAGACCGGCGCTGGAGACGTCGAGGAGGATCGACCGCAGCCGCTTGCCCACGGGCGTGGCGCCCGGTTCGCGCGTGAGGACGACCTCGTGGCCCTTGGCCCTGATCCACTCGGCGAGGGCCTCGGCCTGGGTGGACTTGCCGGCGCCGTCACCGCCCTCCAGGGCGATGAAGAAACCGTTCGCCGCGGGTGCCTGCACCGGGTCGTCGCCGCCGAGCAGCGCGTCCCGCAGGTCGTTGCGCAGGGGTACGCCGGAGCGGTCGTCGACCTTGGCGAGCACCAGCGCGGCCACCGGCAGCAGCAGCGCGCCGACCAGCATGAGCGTGAAGGCGGCTCCGCCGTGGGCGAAGACGAACTTGCCGTTCTCCAGCCGGTGCGGCCCGATCAGCGCCGCCACCAGCGGGGCGATCAGGGCGCCGAGCGCCACCAGCACCCGTACGACCGCGTGCAGGTGCTCCGTCATGCGCGCGCGGCGCTGGTCCTCTGTCTCCTGGTCGAGCAGCGCGTGCCCGGTGTTGGCGGCGACCCCCGCACCGACCCCCGCCAGGGCCGCGAGCAGCAGCACGGTGGTGACGTCCGGGACCAGCCCGGCCGCGAGCAGGGCCACGCCGGTGAAGGCGATCGCCAGCGCGAGCAGCCGGCGCCGCGACAGCGTCACCAGCACCTTCGGCGCCGTACGGACGCCGACGGCGACGCCGCCGGTCAGCGCGAGCACGAGCAGGCCGTACAGCACCGGGCCGCCGCCCAGGTCCTTGGCGTGCAGCACCGCCACGGCGACGGCGGCGGCGATCGCCCCGGCCACGGCGGCGCAGGCCAGGACCAGCACCGGGATCACGCCGGTGCGGCCCGCGTCGGCGCCGCCGGCCGTCCGCGGGCGGCGCAGCCCCTCGAGCGGCGACCGCGCGCGGGGGGTGCGGGTGCCGGGCAGTTCCAGGAAGACCACGACGGACAGGGAGCCGGCGAACAGTCCGCCCGCGACGTACGAGGCGAGGGCCGCCTGGTGCCCGCCGAACCAGTCGACGCCGGCGCCCAGGAGGTTGTTGAACAGCGCGGCGGCGACCAGCGTGGCGGCCGCCAGCGGGATCGCGAGGAAGGTGGTGCGCAGCGACAGCCGGCGCAGGGCGTCCATGTGGTCGGGCAGCGGCCGTACCGTCGCGCCCTCCAGGGGCGGGGCGGGCAGCAGCGCGGGGGCGGCGCCCTCGCGGGCGACCGTCCAGAACCGCTCGGCGACACCGGTCACGAAGACGGTGACCAGCAGCAGTGCCAGGGCGTCGTCGGGCGTCCAGTCGATCCACAGGGGCGCGACGATCAGCAGGGCGGCCCGCACGCCGTCCGCGCCGACCATGGTCCAGCGGCGGTCCAGCGGTCCGTCCGGCGAGGTGAGGGAGGTCAGCGGACCGAGGAGGACGGCGCCGAACAGCACGGTGGCGAGCACCCGGACCGCGAAGACGATCGCGACCGCGAACGCCACACCCCGGTAACCGCCGCCGAACGCACCCTCGACGATGGCCGCTTGCAGGGCGAGGAGGACGAGCACGAGGAGGGCGAGGGCGTCACCGACGCCGCTCACCAGCTGTGCGCTCCACAACCGCCTGAGCTGCGGCTCACGCAACAGCGCCCGTACGGCGCGCTCTCGGGAGTCCGCCGCCAGGGCGTCGTCCGGGGTCGGCGGGTGGGCCGTTGGCTGCTCGGCTCGCGTCATGCTTTCAGCCTATCGGCAGCGACTGACGACCCGGTGATCCCGTCCACACCGACGTCCGCCCCGACACCAAAGTGATGCCGGGGCGTGCGTTTTGTGAACGGCTTCCGGGGAACCGCGGCGCGGCTCAGTCCTCCGAGGCCGCCGTGGAGGCCGCCCTGGACGCCGTCGTCTTCTTCGTCGCGGTCTTGGTGGCGGTCTTCTTGGCGGCCGTGGTCGTCTTCGCGGCGGTCTTCTTGGCGGCCGTCTTCTTGGCCGGCGCGGCCTTCTTCGCCGTCGCCTTCTTCGCGGGCGCCTTCTTCGCCGTCTTCTTGGCGGGCCCCTTCGCCCGCTTCTCGGCGAGCAGCTCGTAGCCGCGCTCCGGGGTGATCTCCTCGACGCTGTCGCCGGAGCGCAGGGTGGCGTTGGTCTCCCCGTCGGTGACGTACGGCCCGAAGCGACCGTCCTTGACGACGACCGGCTTCTGGCTGACCGGGTCCTGGCCCAGCTCCTTCAGCGGCGGCTTGGCCGCGGCCCGGCCGCGCTGCTTGGGCTGGGAGTAGATCTCCAGCGCCTCTTCGAGCGTGATCGTGAAGAGCTGGTCCTCGCTCTGGAGCGACCGCGAGTCCGTGCCCTTCTTCAGGTACGGGCCGTAACGGCCGTTCTGCGCGGTGATCTCCACGCCCTCGGCGTCCGTGCCGACGACGCGCGGCAGCGACATCAGCCTGAGGGCGTCCTCCAGCGTGACGGTGTCCAGCGACATCGTCTTGAACAGCGAGGCCGTGCGCGGCTTGACGGCGTTCTTGCCGGTCTTCGGGGTGCCCTCGGGGAGCACCTCCGTGACGTACGGGCCGTAGCGGCCCGCTCGAGCGATGATCTGACGGCCCGTCAGGGGATCGGCGCCCAGCTCGAAGTCGCCGCTCGGCTTGGCGAGCAGTTCCTCCGCGTACTCCACGTTCAGCTCGTCCGGGGCGAGGTCCTCGGGGACGTCGGCCCGCTGGTGGTTCTCGGAGTCCTTCTCGCCGCGCTCGATGTAGGGGCCGTAGCGGCCGACCCGCAGCACGATGCCGTTGCCCACGGGGAACGACGACACCTCGCGCGCGTCGATCGCGCCCAGGTCGGTCACCAGCTCCTTGAGGCCGCCGAGGTGGTCCCCGTCGCCGTTGCCCGCCTCGGCCGCCACGCCGGTGCCCGTGCCCTCGCCGAAGTAGAACCGCTTCAGCCACGGCACGGACTTCGCCTCGCCGCGGGCGATGCGGTCGAGGTCGTCCTCCATCCTGGCGGTGAAGTCGTAGTCGACGAGCCGCCCGAAGTGCTTCTCCAGGAGGTTGACCACGGCGAAGGAGAGGAACGACGGGACGAGCGCCGTGCCCTTCTTGAAGACGTAACCCCGGTCGAGGATCGTGCCGATGATCGACGCGTACGTCGACGGACGGCCGATCTCGCGCTCCTCCAGCTCCTTGACCAGCGAGGCCTCGGTGTAGCGGGCCGGGGGCTTGGTGGCGTGCCCGTCGACCGTGATCTCCTCGGCGGTGAGGGCGTCGCCCTCACCGACCTGGGGGAGACGGCGCTCGCGGTCGTCCAGCTCGGCGTTCGGGTCGTCGGCGCCCTCGACGTAGGCCTTCAGGAAGCCGTGGAAGGTGATCGTCTTGCCGGAGGCGCCGAACTCGACGTCGCGGCCGTCGGCGGCGGTGCCGGCGATCTTCACCGAGACGCTGTTGCCGGTCGCGTCCTTCATCTGGGAGGCGACGGTCCGCTTCCAGATCAGCTCGTACAGCTTGAACTGGTCGCCGGTCAGGCCGGTCTCGGCGGGAGTGCGGAAACGGTCACCCGAAGGGCGGATCGCCTCGTGCGCCTCCTGCGCGTTCTTGACCTTCCCGGCGTACGTGCGCGGCTGCGCCGGCAGGTAGTCGGCGCCGTACAGCTGCGTGACCTGGGCGCGGGCGGCGTTGACCGCCGTGTCCGACAGGGTCGTGGAGTCCGTACGCATGTAGGTGATGAAGCCGTTCTCGTACAGCTTCTGGGCCACCTGCATGGTCGCCTTCGCACCGAAGCCCAGCTTCCGCGAGGCCTCCTGCTGGAGCGTCGTCGTACGGAACGGGGCGTACGGCGAGCGCCGGTACGGCTTCGACTCGACGGACCGCACGGAGAACCGGGTGTTCTCCAGGGCGGCGGCCAGGGCGCGGGCGTTCGCCTCGTCGAGGTGGAGGGTGTTCGCGCTCCTGAGCTGTCCCACGGAGTCGAAGTCGCGGCCCTGCGCGACCCGCCTGCCGTCGACGGTCTGGAGGCGGGCGACCAGCGACGACGGGTCCGAGGAGTCTCCCGCGCGGCCGGTCAGGAAGGTGCCCGTCAGGTCCCAGTACTCGGCGGAACGGAAGGCGATGCGCTCGCGTTCCCGCTCCACGACGAGTCGGGTGGCGACGGACTGCACCCGGCCCGCCGACAGCTTCGGCATGACCTTCTTCCACAGGACCGGCGAGACCTCGTAGCCGTAGAGACGGTCGAGGATGCGGCGGGTCTCCTGGGCGTCGACCAGCTTCTGGTTCAGCTCGCGCGGGTTGGCGACGGCGGCCTGGATCGCGGCCTTGGTGATCTCGTGGAAGACCATCCGCTTGACCGGGACCTTGGGCTTGAGCACCTCCTGCAGGTGCCAGGCGATCGCCTCGCCCTCACGGTCCTCATCGGTGGCGAGGAACAGCTCGTCGGAGTCCTTCAGCAGGTCCTTGAGCTTCTTGACCTGGGCCCTTTTGTCGGCATTGACCACGTAGACGGGCTGGAAGTCGTGATCGACGTCCACGCCGAGGCGGCGGACCTCACCGGTGTACTTCTCCGGCACCTCCGCGGCGCCGTTGGGGAGGTCGCGGATGTGCCCGACGCTCGCCTCGACAACGTATCCGGGGCCGAGATAGCCCTTGATCGTCTTCGCCTTGGCAGGCGACTCGACGATGACGAGTCGGCGGCCGCCCTTCGCGGTCTCGCTGGTCGGGGACAACTTCGCTCTTCTCTCCGGTCGACGCTGGGGCCTCCCCAGGCCTTGCTCCCGGGGTCGGGTCATGGTGACGCTGCGGAGTGTGACGGTACCTCCCGCCCCCGTGTCAAACGGGAAAAGCCCGCAACGGCCACTCGAACGGTAACCCGACTACCGCCGTTCCTGCCGCCCGGAGTGCGCACCGGCTCTTTTTCTGCTCACCGGAACGACGCCTGCCGCTCGTCCGCCGCCGATCCCTCGCGCCGGTCCCGTCGGGGCGCGGGCAAGATCCCCGGAAGGGGTTCAGACGCGGGCGAGGCACCATGCGCCGGCGGTGAGCGCGGTGACCGCGACGAGCGTCGCGACGGTCGCCGATGCGGCGGGGCTCACCCCCTCGGCGACGGGCTGCCGCTGCCGCAGGCGCACCGCGGTCCACCCCAGCAGACCGCCTCCGAACAGCGAGAACACCAACCCCGTGAAGATCGCCGGTCCACTGTCCATGATCGCCCGCGCTCCTTGTCTTCCACCCGCGCGTGTCCCGTCGCCCGGAGACTGGCACGCGCGGGCGGCGCCGGGACGAACCCGGGGTGAACGCCGGGCCCACGGACGGGGGCGACGGTTCACCGGCGGCGCCGGGACGTCCGGGACGTCCCGGCGGGTGCGGGCGGTGGCACGGGCGGACCGTGCGACGGGCCTCACATCACAACCGTCCCGGACGTGTGACCCTCGTCGCCGGGAGACCGGCCGGGCGGTGACGCCTCCGTGTGCGGGGCGGTGACGCCTCCGTGCGGGACGGTGACGCCTCCGTGCGGGGCGGTGACGCCTCCGTGCGGGACGAGCACCCGCACCACCTCGCATGCGACGCCGCGCATCCCGGCCTTCCGGCGCCGCCGTTCCTCCCCGCCGTCCCCGTCCCCCGGCTTCTCCGCGATTCGTGAACACGGTCCGGCCGCCGGTGAGCGGGGAATCCCGGTGAGCGGGGCGACCGGCCTGTTCCACCCCCCGGGCGGCTCAGGCAGGCTCGAGGAACCCCTGTTCCACCAGCAACCTGATCTGCGCGGGCGTCCGGTCACGCAGCAGGACGGGGTCCTCGCCGACGAGCTGGGCGATGGCGTCCAGGATCCGGCCCGCGCTCAGCGAGCCGTCGCAGACGCCGGCGAACCCGGCGCCCACCGTGTCCACCTTGGTGGCGCGGCGCATCCCGCGGTGCTGGCGCAGCACCACGTGCTCCGGGTCCTCGGCGCCGGGCAGCCCCACCTGCTCCTGCACGACCTCCGCGGCGAGCCTGAAGTTCCCCGTCAGCAGGGCCGCGTCGTCGTGCCCCCGCAGGTAGTCGACCCGCTCGAAGTGGGCCCTGACCGTGTCGCCGAGCGGCTGCTCGATGGAGTGCGGCCACTCCTCCACGGTGATGGTGGGCTCGTCGGAGGCCGTCCTGCGCAGGGTGATCCAGCCGAAGCCGACGGCCTTCACCTTGCGCGCCTCGAACTCGTCCAGCCAGGCGTCGTACCGCGCGCGGTACTCGGCCGGGTCTCCCTGGTGGTCACCGGCGTCCCTGAGCCACAGCTCGGCGTACTGCGTGACGTCCTGCACCTCGCGCTGCACGATCCACGCGTCGCATCCGCGTGGCACCCACGACCTGAGTCTGTCCTGCCAGTCCTCCCCTTCGACGTGCTGCCAGTTGGCGAGGAACTGCGCGAACCCGCCCACGTTCAGCCGTTCCCCCGCTCCCTGAACGAGCGAGCGGCACAGTTCGTCCCCGCCCATCCCGCCGTCGCGGTACGTCAGCCGGGCCGCGGGGGAGATGACGAACGGCGGGTTGGACACGATGAGGTCGAACGTCTCGTCGTCTCGGACCGGTTCGAACAGCGAACCCTCGCGCAGATCGGCGGCGGGCGCGCCGGACAGGGCCATGGTGAGCGCGGTGATGTGCAGCGCGCGCGGGTTGAGGTCCGTCGCCGTCACGCGCGTGGCGTGCCGGGAGGCGTGCAGGGCCTGGATCCCGGAGCCGGTGCCCAGGTCCAGCGCGGCGGCGACCGGGGTGCGGACGGTGATCCCGGCGAGCGTCGTGGACGCCCCGCCGACGCCCAGGACGACGCCCTCGGCACGGCTGCCGATGCCACCGGCCCCGCCGACGGCGCAGCCGAGGTCGGACACGATGAACCAGTCCTCGCCGTCCGGCCCGCCGTAGGGGCGTACGTCCACGGTCGCGGCGACGTCGTCCGCGCCCGCACGCGTCAGCCAGCCGGCCTCCACGCACGCGGGCACAGGCAGCACGTCCCGCACGCGCGCGTACGGCACCGGCTGCTGGAGCAGGAAGAGGCGGACGAGCGCTTCCAGCGGCGTGTCCCCGCGGGTGGCGCGGAGCGCGGGCACGGTCTCGCTGCGCGCGAGGGCCGCGTACGCGGGGGCACCGAGCAGGTCGAGGAGGCCGTCGGCGGTGAACGAGGCCGCGAGCAGGGCTTCACGCAGCCGGGCGGCGACGTCGGAGTGGCCGGCGGAGGGCAGGGGGGACAGGGTGGCGTTACTCACGCCCCCATTGTGTCCCGCGGACGGGCCGCACGCCCGGCCCCGGCCGGCCGCCGCCGTCAGCTGGTCGTGGCGCGGGCCGACGACGAGGCCGCCACCTTCTTGCAGCTCTCCTGCTGGGCCATGGCGGTCTTGACGTCACCCTTCTCGAGGTTCTTCAGCGCGGTGTTCCCGCTCTTGCTGAGCTTGCCGAGTTCGGTGGCGATGTCCTGGAGTCCGTCGGCGAACTTCCCCTGGTCCTTCGTGTCGAGCGCGTCGACCTGCTTCTTCAGGCCGGCGTAGGAGGTGGACAGGCCGTTCAGGGCGGTCACGGCGTCCTGCTTCTTCTTCTCGCCGTCGTCGACGCCGGGCGGCGTCCCCGCCTTCTGGATGGCCTGCGCGAGCGCCTTGTAGGCGTCGGACATGTCCTGGAAGGCCTGGGAGTCGGTCTTCTGGACGTTCACCGGGGCGTTGTTGTCCGTGGCGGCCTTCTTGATCGCGGCGTTGGCCGCGTCGACCTTCGCGTCCTGGGCGGGCAGCGCGTCGCAGACCTGCTTGGCCCAGGCGTCGAGCTCCTTGTTGCCGTCGTCGCTGCTGCTGCATCCCGACAACGCCAGTACGAGTACCGCACCGCCGGACAGTGCGGCCGCGAGCTTCTTGTTCACCGGATAGGTCCCTTCCATGGCTCTCGGCCCCGGAACATACACGCCGACCGGGCGACAACCCCAGGACGAATGTTCGCTATGTGCATGAATGAAGCCATTTATACCAAGAGAGAGAAGGCTCACGGCCCGGGCCCGCCCGCAGCGGGGCGGGCGTACGGCACGTCAACACGTGTCGTACGCCCGCCCTTTGGTCTGCGGGACTTTCCGGTCCCTACGAAACCACCGCCGGGTCGGCGGACTTGGCCGGCTCGTCGGCGCCGTCCTCGTCGCCCATGGCGATGCCGCGCCGCTTGGACACGTAGACCGCGCCGACGATCACCACGAGCGCGAGGAGCGCGATCGCGACCCGTGCGCCGAGGTTCTTGTCGTCGCCGTAGCTGAACTTGATCACCGCGGGCGCGATGAGCAGCGCCACCAGGTTCATGACCTTCAGCAGCGGGTTGATCGCGGGTCCCGCGGTGTCCTTGAAGGGGTCGCCGACGGTGTCGCCGATGACGGTCGCCGCGTGGGCCTCGCTGCCCTTGCCACCGTGGTGGCCGTCCTCGACGAGTTTCTTGGCGTTGTCCCAGGCACCGCCGGAGTTGGCGAGGAACACCGCCATCAGCGTGCCCGCGCCGATCGCGCCCGCGAGGAACGCGCCGAGGGCGCCGACGCCGAGCGTGAACCCGACGAAGATCGGCGCCAGCACCGCGAGCAGTCCGGGCGTGGCGAGTTCCCGCAGGGCGTCCCTGGTGCAGATGTCGACGACCTTGCCGTACTCCGGCTTCTCGCTGTGGTCCATGATCCCGGGCCGCTCCCGGAACTGCCGCCGCACCTCGTAGACCACGGAACCCGCCGAACGCGACACCGCGTTGACCGCCAGCCCCGAGAAGAGGAAGACGACCGCCGCTCCCGCGATCAGGCCGACCAGGTTGTTGGGCTGCGAGATGTCCATCATGAGGGTCATCGGCGCGCCGTCCCCGGAGAGCTTCTCGCCGACGTCCCGCGCGCCGGTGGTGATGGCGTCGCGGTACGACCCGAAGAGCGCCGAGGCGGCCAGTACGGCCGTGGCGATGGCGATGCCCTTGGTGATGGCCTTGGTCGTGTTGCCGACGGCGTCGAGGTTGGTGAGCACCTGCGCTCCCGCCCCCTCCACGTCGCCGGACATCTCGGCGATGCCCTGCGCGTTGTCGGAGACCGGTCCGAAGGTGTCCATCGCGACGATCACACCGACCGTGGTGAGCAGGCCGGTGCCGGCCAGCGCCACCGCGAACAGCGCCAGCATGATCGACGTGCCGCCGAGCAGGAACGCCCCGTACACGCCCAGGCCGATCAGCAGGGCGGTGTACACGGCCGATTCGAGGCCGACGGAGATTCCGGCGAGCACGACGGTGGCCGGACCGGTCAGCGAGCTCTTGCCGATGTCGCGCACCGGGCGGCGCGTGGTCTCGGTGAAGTAACCGGTCAGCTGCTGGATGACGGCGGCCAGGAGGATGCCGATCGCCACGGCGACGAGGGCCAGGAGGCGCGGGTCGCCGTCCTTGCCCAGGATCGCCGCGTCGGTGACGCCGTCCAGGTCGGCGTAGGTGCCGGGGAGGTAGACGAACACGGCCACGGCGACCAGCACGAGCGAGATCACCGCGGAGATGAAGAACCCCCGGTTGATCGCGGACATGCCGCTGCGGTCGGCGCGGCGCGGCGCGACCGCGAAGATGCCGATCATGGCCGTGACCACGCCGATCGCGGGCACGAGCAGCGGGAAGGCCAGGCCGGCGTCGCCGAAGGCCACCTTGCCGAGGATCAGCGCGGCGACCAGCGTCACGGCGTACGACTCGAACAGGTCGGCCGCCATGCCCGCACAGTCGCCGACGTTGTCGCCCACGTTGTCGGCGATGGTCGCGGCGTTGCGCGGATCGTCCTCCGGGATGCCCTTCTCGACCTTGCCGACCAGGTCGGCGCCGACGTCGGCGGCCTTGGTGAAGATGCCGCCGCCGACCCTCATGAACATCGCGATGAGCGCCGCGCCGAGACCGAAGCCCTCCAGCACCTTCGGCGCGTCGGCCGCGTACACCAGCACCACGCACGAGGCGCCGAGCAGACCGAGCCCGACCGTGAACATGCCGACGACACCGCCCGTGCGAAATGCGATCTTCATCGCCCTGTGCGAAACGGCGGTGAGATCCTTTTCCGGTTCTCCTTCCGCCGGAGTCGCTTCCCGGGCCGCGGCGGCGACACGCACATTGCTGCGCACGGCGAGCCACATGCCGATATAGCCGGTGACCGCCGAGAACGCCGCACCGATCAGAAAGAAGATCGATCGTCCGGCGCGTTGGTTCCAGTCGTCCGCGGGCAGCAACATGAGCAGGAAGAACACCACGACGGCGAATACGCCGAGCGTGCGCAGCTGCCGGGTCAGATAGGCATTGGCGCCCTCCTGGATGGCCGCCGCGATCTTCTTCATGCTGTCGGTGCCCTCGCCTGCCGCGAGCACCTGGCGCAGCAGCACGCCCGCGACCACGAGCGCGGCCAGTGCGACGACGGCGATGACCACCACGAGGAGTCGGTTGCCGTCGGTCAGCACCGCGGCCGCGGAGGTTGTGGAGTGGTCCAACCGGTGAGGGAGAGAAAGCCCCGCCATTCGTCCTCCTTGACGCTTGGACTGAGCTCAAGATGTGGACGGATTCTAGGTACCGGAACCTGATCAAAACAGTGCGCGGTAAACGGAATTCGCCTTCGCCCGCAAATCCGTCACGGTAATGCCCTCAAGGCATTGTCGTTCGTGAATGGATTCACGAAACTCTCGGCAGGATTCACTCGTCCGCCCGGCAAGATTCACTTTTCCAAGATTCACTTGCTGGCACCACTGTAAGCGCGCCGTCGCACCTGCGCACATGCCGAAGGGCCCCACCTCGTGGGGCCCTTCGGGTACGGATGTGTCCGGCCGGGCCGGACGGGGGGTGCGGGGTCAGCCGAGCACCGCGGCCGACGGTGTGGTCGGCCACGTCATGCGAATCAGCCCGCCGTGTTCGCCGGCGGTGACCTCCACGTCGTCGACGAGGCCGCTGATGACCGCGAGGCCCATCTCGTCCTCCTCGGCGTCCGTGTCGAGGTCACCGGAGCCCGGCCCCCGGTCGCCGGCCGCGACCCGCGGGGCCTCGTCGCCCACCTCGATGGAGAACTGCTTCTCCTCCTCGATGAGCGACACCTTCACCGGGGCGGTGATGCCACCGCTCCGGTGGAGTCCGACGGCACGGGAGCATGCCTCACCGACAGCGAGCCTGACCTCGTCGAGAACGGCCTCGTCCACTCCGGACCTGCGCGCCACCGCCGCCGCCACCAGTCGGGCGGTCCTGACGTGCTCGGGCAGCGCGCTGAAGCGGAGCTCAACGGTGGCCATGCGTCCCCCTCGGAACTACGGGCGTGCTGTCGGGGGGCCGGGCTGCCGAAAGCCCGGTACCCCGGATCGTTCAACTGGGCCGTCCGGGTCACACGGGCCCGGACGGAATGGTCAGTCGGTGGCCGCGACCGCTTCGTCGACCGAGGTGTGAATCGGGAACACCTTGGTCAGACCGGTGATGCGGAAGATCTTCAGAATGCGCTCCTGGTTGCAGACCAGGCGCAGCGAGCCCTCATGGGCACGCACCCGCTTCAAGCCACCGACCAGCACGCCGAGCCCGGTGGAGTCGAGGAAGTCCACGCCCTCCATGTCGACGACAAGGTGGAAATTGCCGTCATTCACCAGCTCGACCAACTGCTCGCGCAACTTGGGCGCGGTATATACGTCGATTTCGCCACCGACCTCGACGACCGTACGATCGCCGACGGTACGGGTCGACAGGGACAGGTCCACGGATCCTCCAGCACCTTGCTATCGAGCGGTCGTCCCTCGGAACACCTGGGCAGGAGCCCCCGGGACGGTACGCCAGCCGCGATGGCATTCAATCACTTACCGGCAGGCGTGCACGACGCCTTGGCTCCATTGTCCGTCACGCCAGTGACACACTCGGTGCCGATGGCCAAGAATCACCGATCCGATCGACCCTCGGCACAGCCCGCGCCCCGCCTGTCGCCGGGCCGGATCCTGGACCGGCTCGCCCCGGGCCCGAACCGGGCGTCGCGCATCACTCATACGGAGCATGTGCCCCCGCGGGCGGGTCGCCATGCCGTCTGGCCTGACCGGATTCGCCCGGAGGTCGTCGCGGCACTGCAGACCCGTGGCATCGAGCACCCCTGGGCGCACCAGGCCGCCGCCGCGGAGCACGCCCTGGACGGCGAGTCGGTGGTCGTCGCGACCGGAACCGCCTCCGGCAAGTCTTTGGCGTATCTCGTGCCGGTCCTGTCCACCCTCCTGGACGGCGCGCAGGCACCGAACGGGCGCGGTGCCACGGCCCTCTACCTGGCGCCGACCAAGGCGCTGGCGGCGGACCAGTGCCGATCCGTGAAGGAACTTTCACGACCGCTGGGCACCGCGGTGCGCCCGGCGGTGTACGACGGCGACACTCCGGTCGAGGAACGCGAGTGGATCCGCCAGTACGCCAACTACGTCCTCACCAACCCGGACATGCTGCACCGGGGGATCCTGCCGTCCCACCCCCGCTGGTCCTCCTTCCTGAAATCGCTGAAGTACGTCGTCATCGACGAGTGCCACACCTACCGCGGCGTGTTCGGCTCCCACGTGGCCCAGGTGCTGCGCCGTCTGCGCCGCCTGTGCGCCCGCTACGGCGCCTCCCCCGTCTTCCTGCTGGCCTCCGCGACGGCCGCCGAGCCCTCGGTGGCGGCCGGCCGCCTCACCGGCCTCCCCGTGGTCGAGGTGGCCGACGACGCCTCGCCACGCGGCGAACTGGTGTTCGCCCTCTGGGAGCCACCGCTCACCGAGATGCAGGGCGAGAGGGGCGCCCCCGTCCGCCGCACCGCCACCGCCGAGACCGCCGGCCTCCTCACCGACCTGGCCGTCCAAGGCGTCCGCACCGTGGCCTTCGTCCGGTCCCGGCGCGGCGCCGAGCTGATCTCCCTCATCGCCCAGGAACGTCTCGCCGAGGTGGACCGCTCGCTGTCCGGGCGTGTCGCGGCTTACCGCGGCGGCTACCTCCCCGAGGAACGCCGTGCCCTGGAACAGGCCCTGCATTCGGGCGAGCTCCTCGGCCTGGCCGCCACGACCGCCCTCGAACTCGGGATCGACGTCTCGGGTCTGGACGCCGTCCTCATCGCCGGATATCCCGGTACCCGCGCCTCCCTGTGGCAGCAGGCCGGACGGGCGGGGCGTTCGGGCCAGGGGGCACTGGCCGTGCTGGTCGCCCGGGACGACCCGCTGGACACCTTCCTCGTCCACCACCCCGAGGCCCTGTTCGACCGACCGGTGGAATCGACCGTCCTGGATCCCGACAACCCCTATGTCCTCGCCCCGCACCTGTGCGCGGCCGCCGCCGAGCTCCCGCTCACCGAGGAGGACCTGCCCCTGTTCGGCCCTGAGACCGAGGCGCTGCTGCCTCAGTTGGAGGCCGCGAGGCTGTTGCGCCGCCGGACGAAGGCCTGGCACTGGACCCGGCGCGAGCGTGCCGCCGACCTCACGGACATCCGGGGCGCGGGCGGCCGGCCGGTCCAGATCGTCGAGTCCGGCACGGGCCGCCTGTTGGGCACGGTCGACGAGGGAGCCGCCCACTCGACCGTCCACGAGGGAGCGGTCCATCTGCACCAGGGCCGCACCTACCTGGTGCGGTCCCTGGACCTGGAGGACTCGGTGGCCCTGGTCGAGGAGGCGAATCCGCCGTACACGACGGTCGCCCGGGACACGACGGCGATCTCCGTGCTGGAGACGGACGTCGAGATCCCCTGGGGCGAAGGCCGGTTGTGCTACGGCTCCGTCGAGGTCACCAACCAGGTGGTCTCCTTCCTGCGCCGGCGCGTCGTCACCGGTGAAGTACTGGGCGAGTCGAAGCTCGACCTCCCTCCTCGCACGCTGCGCACGCGGGCTGTGTGGTGGACGGTCACCGAGGACCAACTGGACGCCGCCCGCATCTCCCCCGAGATCCTCGGCGGAGCCCTGCACGCCGCCGAGCACGCGTCCATCGGCATGCTGCCCCTCTTCGCGACCTGCGACCGCTGGGACATCGGCGGCGTCTCGATCCCCCTGCACCCCGACACCCTCCTCCCCACGGTCTTCGTCTACGACGGCCATCCCGGCGGCGCGGGCTTCGCCGAACGCGCTTTCCACACGGCCCGTTCCTGGCTGACGGCCACCCGCCAGGCCATCGCCTCCTGCGAGTGCGAGGCCGGCTGCCCGTCCTGTGTCCAGTCCCCCAAGTGCGGCAACGGCAACGACCCGCTGCACAAGAGAGGCGCGGTCAGGCTCCTGACGGAACTGTTGCGGAGCGCACCGGCGGAGGTCGGCCGGCCGGCCGACGGCGGCAGGACGACGAAGGACTTCGAAACGGTGGAGGACGACAGGACGGTGGAGGAAGACGGGACCGCGGAGGAACCGGTGGAGAACGGCGGGACCGCGCAGGAGGGAAGGCCGGGAGAGCGCGTGGAGCAGGTGGAGTAGACGGCGCGGCCCGGGACCGCCCGGGGGCGGGGCGGGGAGGCCGCCGCCGTCCCCTCCGGCGGCACCGGTCCCGCAGGCCCTGCCCGGGCCCGGACCTCCACCGTGAAGAGCCCCCGTCCCGCCGCCGCCGTCACGTCCGACACCTCCCCCACCACCACGCACCGCACCAGCCGTACGCCCTGTGCCCGGGCCAACCGGTCCGCGCGGGCGCAGGCCGCCTCGGTGCCGTCCGTCCAGTGCTCCGCAGCCGTGAGTGCCGCGAGGTCGGCGCCCCCGGCGGCGCGGTGCCGGGCCAGGACGGCCTGCCCGAGGGCGAGCACGGCGCCGAAGACCGCGCACAGCACGGCGAGCACGGTGAGGGTCCACACGGTCGCGGAGCCCTGGTCGGTCCGGCACCGCCTCCCTGCCGCGACACCGTCCCTCCGGCCGCGGGGCCCTTCCGATCCCGAGGGCGCCTCACGAGCAGGGGCGCCGGCGCCGCCCGTCTTCCGGCGTCGCTGCCCGACAGCGCTCCGGCCCTCCCAGGAACACCCCGCGCCTCCCCCGCGCGCCCTCACGGTCCCGCCTCCGATCCGGCTCCGGCCCCGCCGCCGTCTCCCGTGACCTCCACGTCCTCCGCCGCCGCCACGGCTTCCTCCCGTACCTCGAACGGCAACCCTCGCAGCACCGGTGGTCTCGCCACGACCACCACCCGGACCCGGTCGCCCTCCCTGGTGACCGTCACCCGCGCCCCACGTGGTGCCGTCGCCCGCGTCACCTCCACGACCGCGTCGGCCGGGTCCTGCCGGGCGGCGGCCCGGGCACCGGTCCTGGCCGCGTCCACGCACTGGATCTGGGCGGCCATGACCAGCAGTCCCCAGACGAGCGCCAAGGCGAACGCCACCAGCACCGGCAGCACCACGGCCGCCTCCGCCGTCACGAACCCCCGGTCCCCGCCTCGCGGCCGGTTCCGCTCATGTGCCCCCACTGAGCGCCCGCTTCACAATGTCCTGCAGCTCCGCCGCGACCGCCCCGCTCGTCACGACCTGGTAGAGAGCCACGGCGAACGCCACCGCCGCAACGATTCCCATCGCGTACTCGGACGTCACCATCCCCGCGTCCCTGCGCGCCGCACGCACCCGGCGCACCAGGAAACGCAGCCTCACTCGTACCGCCTTGCTCATTTCGACCCCTGTGAGTCTCGATCCCACTTACCGACGACCGGCCCCCTTGGACCAGCCGGACTGCTCGACCTGCTCAATCTGCTCGACCTGCCACAGTCGTCTCCCTCGCCGTGCTCCTCCGACCGCTTGAACCCACGGACCGGACGCGCCGACCGCCTTGCCCGGCACGGCCGGCCCGGACCGGCCGACCAGGCCGCCCCTCAGGTCCCCCTCACGGCCCACCCCCTCCCAGCACCCCACCCGCCAGGCCGATCACGACGGGCACGATCCCCACGACGATGAAGGCGGGCAGGAAGCACAGCCCCACCGGTGCGGTGACCATGACGGCGGCCCGTCGGGCCCGAGCCGTGCCGGCTCGGGCCCAGTCGGCGCGGGCGTCGGCCGCGATCCGGGCAACCGGCACCGCCGCCGGGAGACCGGACACGTCGGCCCGCTCCAGCAGCCGGGCCAGCGCCTCCGCGCCGGGCGCCGCCGCCAGCCTTCGCCACGCACCCGCGGGTTCGCCTCCCAGACGCACCTCGGCCGCACCACGTGCCAACGCTTCCCCGACAGGCCCGTCGAGTGCTTCCCCCACGGCTTGCGCCGCGATCACCGGCCCCGCCCCCGCCGCGATGCACGCCGCCAGCAGATCGGCCGCCAGCGGCAACTGCCGGGCCACGGCCCGCGCGTCGGCCTCGCTCATCGACTCCGTCGCCTGCCGCCTGCGGCGCCACCACCACAGCAGCGCCGCCCCGGCCAGCCCCAGGCCGAGACCGACGACCCCACCACCCACCGCCCACCCGGCACCCGCCACCGCCACCTCCGGCAGCCACCGGTGGACGGCCCCCCGCACCCCGGGCCGCGGAACCTGCGGCTTCGCCGGGCGGGCCAGCACCTCGGCGAGCCGCCGTCTCGCCCGCCGCCGACGCCGCAGGGTGTCCGCGCACCGCACCGTCCACCCGAGGGTCATGACGATCCCCACGGCCGCCCCCAGCCCGTGGACGACTTCCGCACTCATCCCGCCTCCCCACCACTCGCTCGTCCTTCGTCCGCCTCACTCGGCCGACCGGCGCAGACCCGCCTCGCACACCCCTCCTTCCTGCTGCTCACGCCTCCTCCGCACCTCGCACGATCCGCAGCGCCCACCACGTGCCCAGGCCCTCCAGCGCCCCGCCGACGAGCAGGCACCCGAGGCCGGCCCCGGTGTGCAGCAGGACGTGCAGCGGGTCCGCGCCGAGTGCCGTGCCCAGGAGGAGCCCCAGGACCGGCAGACAGGCGAGCATCACCGCAGTGGAACGAGCTCCCGCCAACTGCGCTTTCAAATCAGCGCGTTGGTCGCGTTCGGCGCGCAACGCCCCTTCGAGCCGGTCGAGCCCTGCGGCGAGTCCCGCGCCCTGGTCCACGGCCACCCGCCAGCACGCCGCGAGCCCCGACAGACCACCGGCCCCGGACTGCCGTGCCGCACCGGTCAGCGCGCCGGGTACGTCACCCCCGAACCGGGCGGCCGCCAGCACGGCCGCCTGGGCCTCACCGAGCCCTCCCGAGTCGCGTGCGGCGCGCTGCAGGGCCTCACCGGGCTGCCTCCCGGAGCGCACCTCCCCGGCCAGCGCCGCGCACAGCGCGATCACCGCGTCCGCCCGGTGCTCACCCGCCCTCCGAGCCGACCGGGCCCGCCGCGCACGACGCAGCAGGGGTACCCCGGCCGCCCCCGCGGCGACCGGCAGCACCGAGCCGCCGAGCACGGCCACGAACAGCCCGACGACCGGTGACCACCACTCGGGCCGCCAGCGTGCACGCATGCGCCGCAGGTCGTGCGCCAGGCCCTGCCACGACGGTGGCCCGCCGCCGGCCGCCCCGCCCCCGTCCAGCAGCAACTGCGCCCGCCGAAGCGCCGAGTACGGTCCGCCCCACAGCAGAACCGCCACCCCGGCACAAGCGACAGCCGCGCTCATCGGCACCTCACCCGTCCCGCCTGTCATACCCATGGCTCTCTCCGCTCCTCTCGCTTCGCAACAGCTCCCTCAGCCGCTCCCACCCGCGCTCGCACGCGAACGCATCCGACCGCCAGCGCAATGCCGGCACGGTCCGCACCAGCCCCGAGGGGTCCCGCTCCAGCACGTGCACCTCGGCGATCCGCCGTCGCCCGGCCGGATCGCGCACGAGGTGCAGCACCACCGACAGCGCGGCCGCCAACTGACTGTGCAGAGCCGCCCGGTCGATCCCGGCCGCCGTGCCCAGCGCCTCGAGCCGGGCGGGGACGTCGGCGGCGGCATTGGCGTGGACCGTCCCGCACCCGCCTTCGTGGCCCGTGTTGAGGGCGGCCAGCAGATGGACGACCTCCGCTCCGCGCACCTCGCCCACGACCAGCCGGTCCGGCCGCATCCGCAGCGCCTGCCGCACCAGGTCCTCGAGCGTGACCAGCCCGGCACCCTCCTGGTTGGCCGGTCTGGTCTCCAGCCGCACGACATGAGGATGGTCCGGCCGCAGTTCCGCCGAGTCCTCCGCCAGGACGATCCGCTCCCCCGGCCCGACCAGCCCCAGCAGCGCACTGAGCAGCGTCGTCTTGCCGGTACCGGTGCCTCCGCTGACCAGGAAGGACAGACGGGCCCGCAGCAGTGCCCGCAGCACCTCGTCCCCGCCCGGCGGCACCGTGCCCGCGGCCACGAGTTCGTCCAGGGTGAACGCCCGTGGCCTTACCACTCGCAGCGCCAGGCAGGTGCAGTCGACGGCCACCGGGGGCAGTACGGCGTGCAGCCTGGTGCCGTCGGGCAGCCGTGCGTCCGCCCAGGGCCGGGCGTCGTCCAGGCGTCGTCCGGCCACCGCGGCCAGACGCTGCGCGAGGCGCCGCACGGCGGCCGCGTCCGGGAAGGAGACGGCGGTCAGCTCCAGGCCGCCACCCCGGTCGACCCAGACCCGGTCGGGAGCCGACACCAGGACGTCGGTCACCGACGGATCGGCCAGCAGCGGCTCCAACGGACCGCTGCCGACCAGCTCGGACCGCAGTTGCTCGGCCGCCCCGAGCACTTCCGCGTCCCCGAGGACACGCCCCTGTTCCCGCAGCGCCTGCGCCACGCGTGCGGGTGTCGGTTCGGCTCCGCTCTCGGCGAGCCACTGGCGTACACCGTCGAGGAGTGCGCCGGATCCCCGCGGCCGGTCGAGCCTGGGCTGCGTGCTCATACGGCGCTCGCCTCGGTCAGCGCCCGATCCCAGAACTCCTTGCAGAAACGGGCCAGCGGACCGCGTGCGGACCCACCGGGCGGCGCCTTTCCGCCGTCCGGGCGCAACAGGCCGGACTCGACGGGCACCTCACCGGCCAGGGGCAGTCCGAGCAGGCGGGACACTTCACGGTCGTCGAGTCCGGGGGCGTACGGACCGCGTACCACCACCCTCAGGTCGCGCAGGACCATGCCGACGGCGGACGCGACCCGTCCGGCCGCTGCGACGGCGCGCAGTTCGGCGGGGACCACGAGGAGACCGACGTCGAGCTGGGCGAGGGCCTCGGCGACCCCGTCGTCGATGCGCCGCGGCAGGTCGACCACGACCGTGCCGCCGCGGCGGCGGGCGGCGGCGAGCACCGCCCGCACGGCCTGTGGCGGGACGGCGACGCAGTCTCCACGGTCCCAGCTGAGCACACGTAGTCGATGAAGCGCGGGCAGCGACTCCTCCAGTGCTCCGCCGCCGACGCGCCCTCGTGAGGCGGCGAACGCCGGCCAGCGCAGTCCTTCGACGGTCTCGCCGCCGAGCAGTACGTCGAGCCCGCCGCCCAGTGGGTCCGCGTCCACCAGGAGGGTGCGCAGGCCTTCACGCGCGGAGGTGACGGCGAGAGCACAGGCGAGCGTGGACGCTCCGGCCCCGCCGCGCCCGCCGACGACTCCCACGGTGAGAGCCGGCCGGCCGACGCCCTCGGCGACGTCGGCGATCCGGTCGACGAGCCACTGCTCGCCGTCGGGCAGCACCAGGACGTGGTCGGCTCCGATCTCGACCGCCCTGCGCCACACCCCTGAGTCGTCCTGGTCGTGTCCCACGAGGACCACTCCACGGCGGCGGGCGGCGCCGCGCACACGGCGGGCGGCGTCGTCGCCGACCAGGACGAGCGGCGCGGACTCCCAGCCGCCCCGTTGCGGGGGCACCGAGTGGTGCACCTCGGGGGTGGCGCCGGCGGCGGCGCACAGCCGCAGCAGGTCGTCGAGGAGCGCCGCGTCCTCGGTGACGATCAGCGGCCTGTTCTGCCGCCCTCCGGCGGCCGGCGGGTCGTGTGTGACGGCTCCGGTCACGGTTTCCTCCCCTTCGCCGCGTGGCGCGCAGTCCTCTGCGGCCCCGCGAATCCCGTACGTGTGAAGAACCGGCGCCCGGTCTCCCTATGAAGGTCCGCCGGATACCGATCCGGGCGACCGGCAAACGGAACCGGCCCGGAACTCGGTGCGAGCGAACGCGTGGGATTCACGATGCGACGAAGCCGGAAAACGTGTGGATCTTGGTGGATAACTGTGGACCGGCGGGGAGTTGTGAATATCACCGTCACCCATACCGGTGAGCGCTGTCCGCCCCGCTCACCACACCCTCAGAACGGCTCGACAGCTACTGAGAGTGACGGATCGCGGACACGCCGAAGAGGCGACCTCCGTCGCCTCGGCACAGGTCCAGATCAGCGCAGGAACGGAAAAACCCGTCCGGACATGCGACGACCCCCGCCGGGGGGGAGAGCGGGGGTCGTCTCCACGGCCGACTCGGGGGGGGAGGAGTCGGACCGGGTTAGCACGGTCGCGAACGATCCGTGACTTCCATGGTGTACCCGAGAGCCTTCTCAGGCAAACCCACGCGCCGACCTTACGCCGAATGAGCAGCCCCTATGCTCAAGGGTGTGGAAAACCACTCCTTGCCCCGCACAGCCGCCTTCTTCGACCTGGACAAGACGGTCATTGCGAAGTCGAGCACACTCACCTTCAGCAAGTCCTTCTACCAAGGCGGGCTGATCAACCGCAGGGCGGCCTTGCGCACCGCATACGCGCAGTTCGTCTTCCTCGTCGGCGGTATGGACCACGACCAGATGGAGCGGACCCGCGAGTACCTCTCCGCGATGGTCCGCGGCTGGAACGTCCGGCAGGTGAAGGAGATCGTCGCCGAGACCCTTCACGATCTGATCGACCCGCTCATCTACGACGAGGCGGCCTCCCTGATCGAGCAGCACCACACCGCCGGCCGCGACGTCGTGATCGTGTCCACGTCGGGAGCCGAAGTGGTCGAGCCGATCGGCGAGCTGCTCGGCGCGGACCGCGTGGTGGCCACCCGGATGGTCGTGGGCGAGGACGGCTGCTTCACCGGGGAGGTGGAGTACTACGCGTACGGCCCGACCAAGGCCGAGGCCGTCAGGGAACTGGCGGAGTCGGAGGGCTACGACCTCGCACGCTGCTACGCCTACAGCGACTCGGCGACCGATCTGCCGATGCTCGAGGCGGTCGGTCATCCGCACGCCGTGAATCCGGACCGCGCGCTGCGCCGCGAGGCCGTCTCACGCGAATGGCCGATCCTGGACTTCCACCGGCCGGTGCGGCTCAAGCAGCGGATTCCGGGGTTCTCCGTCCCGCCCCGCCCGGCACTCGTCGCGATGGCGGCCGTGGGAGCCGCGGCGGCCACGGCGGGGCTGGTCTGGTACGCCAGCCGACGGCGGGCGGCGGCGCCCGCCTGAGCCGTGACCACCCGCGGCCACGGCATCCGATTGCGACCTGTTTGAGGGGAAAAGCAAAGAACGGCCGCCAGCACTTCCGCCGGCCGGGATCCTGGAGTACAAAGGAGTCAACGGCCCGCGAGACCAAGGACATCCGAGAGGATCACCTTAATACCGCATGTGGCCCCACGGACCGAAGCATGAACACCGAGCACCCACGCGACGTCGACCCGTCGATTACGGGCCAGCCGCACCAGGTGACGGGCGAAGTTCCCGACCTGATGGGCATATTTCGAGGACGCTTGGTAACCCGGTGAACATGCCAGCGGCGGTACGAGACCTCGTACCGCCGCAACCCTTTTCCGGGTCCTCCCGGTGTTTCCGGCCGCCCCGGAACACCTTTTCCGTCATGCCGCCCCGCGCTGAAGCGCCTCGCACACCGCTGTCGACTCGCGGGCCCCCAGCTCCACCGCCCTGCCGCAGTGGGCGATCCAGGCCGCCATGCCCTCCGGAGTGCCGGAGACATAGCCGTCGAGGGCCGCGAGGTAGGCAGCCCGGCCCAGTTCCGCGTGGCCCACCTCGGCAGGACAGACCGACTTGGGGTCGAGGCCGCTGCCGATCAGCACGATGCGCTCGGCGGCACGTGCGACCAGGCCGTTGTGCGAGGCGAAGGGCCGCAGGGCGAGGAGCTCGCCATGGACGACGGCGGCGGTGACCAGAGCGGGCGCGGAACTGCCCGCGATGATCAGTTCGGACAGTCCCTCCAGCCGGCCGGAGACCTCGTCCGCGCCCGGCAGGGACAGCTCGACCAGCGGCTCGGCGACCGCCTCGCCCGGTTGTCTCGGCCGCCCCACCTCGTCGCCGCCGGTAGCCGCGGCGACCAGGTGCAGTCGCGCCAGCACCCGCAACGGCGACTGCCGCCAGATGGACAGCAACTGGCCCGCCTCGGCGGTCAGCCTCAGCGCCGCGCCGACGACCCGCGCCTCGTCGTCGGCCCCGAAGTCGCTGCGCCGACGCACCTCCTCCAGGGCCCAGTCCGCCCCGGACAGCGCCGCCGAGCCGCGGGAGCCGCGCAGGGCGGCCTCGGAGGTGATCGCCGTGCTGCGCCGTCGCATGACGCGGTGCCCGTAGACGCGGTCCACGGCCTTGCGCACGGTCTCGACGGAGTCGGCCACCCCGGGCAGCGATCCCAGGGCTGCGAGCGGATCGACGGTAGCGCCTGTCGTACTCATGAGTACGACACTACGCAACGGAGGCACGGACCCCACGAAGGAGTGGTCTTCTTCACGTGGTCATGCGACGCAACGCACATGTGACACTACTCTTGGTGAACATGAAAATTGCTTTCGTCGGGAAGGGCGGCAGCGGCAAGACCACGCTGTCCTCCCTCTTCGTCCGTCATCTCGCGGCCGGCGGCGCGCCGGTGATCGCGGTCGACGCGGACATCAACCAGCATCTGGGCGCCGCACTCGGGCTCGACGAGGCAGAGGCCGCGGCACTGCCCGCGATGGGGGGCCGGCTGCCGCTGATCAAGGACTACCTGCGCGGCTCCAACCCCCGTATCGCCTCCGTCGAGACGATGATCAAGACGACCCCGCCCGGCGAGGGTTCGCGACTGCTGCGGGTGTCGGAGGACAACCCGGTGTACGACGCGTGCGCCCGGCCGGTGGAACTGGACGGCGGTGCGGTCCGTCTGATGGTCACGGGCCCCTTCACGGACGCCGATCTGGGGGTCGCCTGCTACCACTCCAAGACGGGAGCGGTGGAGCTGTGCCTGAACCACCTGGTGGACGGCCGCGACGAGTACGTGGTCGTCGACATGACGGCGGGCTCGGACTCCTTCGCCTCCGGTATGTTCACCCGCTTCGACATCACGTTCCTCGTCGCCGAGCCGACCCGGAAGGGGGTCTCCGTCTATCGCCAGTACAAGGAGTACGCCCGTGACTTCGGCGTCGAGCTGAGGGTGGTGGGCAACAAAGTCCAAGGTCAGGACGACCTCGACTTCCTCCGCGCCGA
This sequence comes from Streptomyces sp. NPDC031554, assembly GCF_055580685.1. Taxonomy (NCBI): domain Bacteria; kingdom Bacillati; phylum Actinomycetota; class Actinomycetes; order Kitasatosporales; family Streptomycetaceae; genus Streptomyces; species Streptomyces sp. NPDC031554. The sequence goes on from NZ_JBVIKX010000003.1 coordinate 128,290, forward strand.
GGTCGGGGACGACCTGCTCGTGACGGTCGGCCACTCCGACTGGGTGCGCGCCATGGAGAAGGGCCGGCCGCCCCGGTTCGACACCCTGGAGGACGCCAACCGTCGCGCGCTGGACCTGCTGCGGACGACCGCCGACTCGGCGTACGAGCGGCGCGACGGGAAGCGCTACATGCGTCAGATGGTGCACTTCCACCTGAAGAACGCCCGGTCGTGGGGGAACGAGCGGACGGGGGCCGACCTGGCTGCGCAGATCGACCCCGGCTTCGTCCTCGGCGAGAGCCTGACCGCCCCGGTGTGACGGTCGCGCGGGCCGGCCCGCGCGACCCCCGCCGTCCACGGCCGACCGCTACCGCTTGACCGCCGGCGCTCCGGGCACGCCCTTCGGTGCCGGGGCCGGGCCGCCCGAGAGGAAGGACGCCCAGCCCTGCTTCGGGGCCTCGCCGACTCCGAGGCCGCGCAGCTTGGCCAGGGTCTGCGGGTCCTGGGCGTCCAGCCAGTCCGCGAGCTGCCGGAAGGAGACGCACCGCACCCCCTCCCTGGTGCACACGCTCTCCACGACCTCCTCGACGGCGCGCATGTACGTGCCGCCGTTCCAGGACTCGAAGTGGTTGCCGATGATCAGCGGCGCGCGGTTGCCCTCGTAGGCCCGCTGGAAGCCCCTGAGCAGGCCGTCACGCATCTGGTCGCCCCAGTACTCGTGCTGGGCGGGATCGCCCTGGGTGGTGGTGCCGGACTGGTTGACCATGAAGTTGTAATCCATGGTGAGCTGTTCGAAGGAGTGGCCGGGGAAGGGCACGAGCTGCATGGACAGATCCCACAGGCCCTCCTTCTTGCCGGGCCAGACCTGGTTGTTGACGCCGCTGGTGTCGTAGCGGAAGCCCAGTTCCCGGCCGGCTTTGCGGAAGTTCTCCTGCCCTTCGAGGCAGGGCGTGCGGGCGCCGACGAGTTCCTTGTCGTAGTCGAAGGGCAGGGGGGCCGCCTTCGCCGCGCCGGTGTTGGTCTTCCAGGTCTTCACGAACTGCTTGGCCTGGGCGATCTCCTCCTTCCACTCCTCGACCGACCACTCGCCGACACCCCCGTCCTTGCCGCAGAAGTGGCCGTTGAAGTGGGTGCCGATCTCGTTGCCCTCCAGCCACGCCAGGCGGAGCTGCTTCACGGTGTCGGCGATGCCCTGCTCGTCGTTGAAGCCGATGTCGGAGCGGCCCGGCGAGTGCTGGGGAGGCTTGTAGAGGTCGCGCTTGTGTTCCGGCAGCAGGTACACGCCGCTGAGGAAGTAGGTCATGGTGGCGTTGTTCTCCTTGGCCACCTTGCGGAAGTGGGAGAACAACCGTTGGCTGTCCTCGCCCGCGCCGTCCCACGAGAACACGACGAACTGCGGCGGCTTCCGCCCCGGCTCGAGCCGCTCCGGTCTGGGCAGATGGGGCTGGGCCCCGGTGAACGCGGTGGAGCCGTCACCGATGAGGCGGACGGCGTTCTCGGGCGCGGGGGCCGGCTTCGCCTTCCGGGACCCCGACGCCCCTTCTTCGGCGCCACGGGGACCACCGGTTCCCGTGGCGCAGCCGGCGAGCGACGCGATCGCAGCGGCGATCACGGCGCCCGCGGCGATCCTCTGGGTGGCGGTCATCTTCCGCCCACCTTCTTCCTTCTCCAGGGCCAACAACGGCGCCGCCAACGTCGCACGGAGCCCGGAAAGGAATTAATACGACAAGCCGACTAAATGCTCGGTTCGCTCACTCGAGTGATTGATTAACCCATTTGCCTGAAAAGTCCATGCTCGCCCTTTACTCTGCATTACGATTCATTTACTGATAGTTGATCCATCCCGCCGTTGTACGCCGTGACCCACGGCCGCACATGCGACCGCGCAGCCCCGGAGGAGACGGGAAACATGTCAGCCTTCGTCCCCACTCGTACGCCGGACTCGCCCCATGACGAGCGCGTCCACCCACCCCACAGCCCGCCGCCCGCATCGCACCGCCGCTTCCACGTGGCGGGCGCGGACGTGTCCGCCGCGATCGCGGTCTTCCTCATCGCCCTGCCCCTGTCCCTGGGCATCGCCCTGGCCACCGGCGCGCCCCTCCAGGCGGGTCTGGTCGCCGCCGCCGTCGGCGGACTCGTCGCCGGACGGTTCGGCGGCTCGTCTCTCCAGGTCAGCGGGCCCGCCGCCGGCCTGACCGTCGTCACCGCCGACCTCATCCACCGCTATGGCTGGCGGACCACCTGTGCCATCACCGTGCTGGCCGGACTCGCCCAACTCGGCCTGGGGTGCCTGCGCGTGGCGCGCAGCGCGCTCGCCGTCAGCCCCGCCATCGTGCACGGCATGCTCGCGGGCATCGGTGTCACCATCGCCGTCGCCCAGCTGCACATCGTCCTCGGCGGCAGCCCGCAGAGCTCCGTGCTCGACAATCTGAGCTCCCTGCCGGCCCAGTTGCTCGACACACGACCGGCCGCGGTGACGGTCAGCGTCCTCACGCTGGCCCTGCTGCTGTTCTGGCCGCGCCTGCCCGGCCGCCTCGGCCGTCTGCTGCGCAAGGTGCCCGCCGCGCTGGTCGCCGTCACCGGCGCCACCGCGACCGCCGTGTTCACAGGGCTCACCCAGCCCCGGGTCGAGCTGCCGTCCTGGAGCAGCCATGCCCTGGCGGGGCTGCCGGAAGGACCGGTGCTCGGACTCGTCGCCGCCGTCCTCACCATCACCCTGGTGTGCAGCGTGCAGTCGCTGCTCGGCGCGGTCGCCGTGGACAAGCTGATCGCCGCCCGCCCCGGCCTGCCCGCCCTGGTCGGCCGCTCCGACCTCGACCGCGAACTGCTGGGCCAGGGTGCCGCCAACCTGGTCTCCGGCGCCCTGGGCGGGCTGCCCGTCGCAGGCGTGGCGGTACGCAGTTCCGCGAATGTGCACGCCGGTGCCGTCAGCCGGAACTCCACCATGTTGCACGGCGTTCTCGTAGTGGTCGCCGCGCTGTTGATGGTCCCGGTCCTGGAGCTGATCCCGCTCGCCTCGCTCGCAGCCCTGGTCATGGCGGTCGGCATCCAGATGGTGTCCCTGCACCACATCCGCACGGTGACCCGCCACCGAGAGGTGCCGGTGTACGCCGTCACCATCCTCGGCGTGGTGTTCCTCGGGGTCCTGCAGGGCGTCACCCTGGGGATCGCCGTGGCCGTCACCGTCTCCATGCAGCGCCTCGCCCGCACCCGCATCACCCACGACGAGAAGGAAGGAGTCCATCACGTACGCGTACGAGGGCAGTTGACGTTCCTGGCGGTGCCACGCCTGAGCCGCGCGCTGCATCACGTGCCCCGGGGCGACCGCGTGATCGTCGAGCTGGACGGTTCCTTCATGGATCACGCGGCGTACGAGACACTGCAGGACTGGCAGAGGACGCACACCGCGCAGGGCGGCTCCGTCGAGCTGACCGGCCGCCGCTCCGGCGCGGGGATCGCCCTCCCCGGCTCCGGCGGTGAGGGCGACGACCCCGCCGTCTCGCCCGGCGGAGCCACCGTCTCCGTCGGCACGGCGGACAGCCCGCTCACCGGTTGTCGCTGCCGCCCCTGGACACCCTGGCGCAACCACCAGTGCGACGGCCCGCTGTCGGCAGCGCCGCCCGGTGACCGTTCCATGGAGCACCAGGAGGATCTGACGGAGGAGCCGGACGGCCAGGCCGGCACCCTCCCCGCGGGCTTCTCGGAGTCCGCCCGGCCGGCCGCAGCGAGCGCACTCGCCAGGCCCGCCGCGCCACCGGCGCCCACCGAACCGATCGCGCACGCCCGGGAGACCCCCCAGACCCCCAAAATCGAACAGACCGAACAAGCCGGCCTCGCCCGGCGGACAGAGCAGGCCCGGTCCCCCGTTGCCGCCGGCTCCCGGCCCAGTGCGCGCCAGTTGCTCCGCGGCATCAGCGCGTTCCAGCGGAACACCGCGCCGCTGGTGCGGGGCGAGCTGGCGCGACTGGCCCGGGAAGGGCAGCAGCCGTCCCAGCTGTTCCTCACCTGCGCCGACTCTCGACTGGTCACGTCGATGATCACCTCCAGTGGTCCCGGCGACCTGTTCGTGGTGCGCAATGTGGGCAACCTCGTGCCACCGCCCGGCGAGGAAAGCGGGGACGACTCGGTGGCGGCCGCGATCGAGTACGCGGTGGACGTACTGAAGGTGCGGTCCATCACGGTCTGCGGGCACTCCGGCTGTGGGGCCATGCAAGCACTGCTCAACGCCGAACCGGATGACGCGCGGACACCGTTGCAGCGGTGGCTGCGGTACGGACTGCCCAGCCTGGAGCGGATGGCCGACACCGGCCGGCCCGGGGCACGACTGGCGGGGCGGGCGGCCGCCGACGCGGTCGAGCAGCTCTGCCTGACCAATGTGGTCGAGCAGTTGGACCACCTGCGGACCCACGAGTCGGTGGCTCGGTCTCTGCGGACCGGTGAGCTCGAGCTGCACGGGATGTACTTCCACGTGGGTGAGGCGCAGGCGTACCTGCTCGGTGAGGACCGCACGGGCGAGAGCGCGGGCGAGGTGTTCGACCATGTGGGGGTGGCGGATCTGAGCGCGTGAGCGACCTGGGCGGGCGGGCCGAGGCACACGGCGGCCGGCCCGCCCGGCCCTGCTCCTCGCACGGGCAAGCCCGCCCACTGCCCGCAAACCCACCCCGCGTCGCTCCGCCCACACGCCTGGATGCCCGTCCGCCCATGAGCCTTCCCCCTGCGTCATCTCCTCGCCTGCCTTCGCCCGCCTCCCGCCTCCCGCCTCCCGCCTCCCGCGAGTGTGAAAGCCGTTACATCCGCTGAACTCCGGTCGGCCGGGGTCCGTGGGTACGGATGACTCGGAGCAACGGGACAAGAGGCCACGTCACACGACCCCGACAGGTCTAAACCAATTTTCCGTCAGCCCTTGTCACCGGCCCCCGGGTCTGATGAGCTGTGGCCTGGGACACAACGGACACCCTGGGAAAGGGAGATGTCGTGAGCAACGAAAGCCTGGCCAACCTGCTCAAGGAAGAGCGCAGGTTCGAGCCGCCCGCCGACCTGGCCGCCGACGCCAACGTCACGGTGGAGGCGTACGAGCAGGCCAAGGCTGACAGGCTCGGCTTCTGGGCCGAGCAGGCCCGTCGGCTGACCTGGGCCAAGGAGCCGACCGAGACGCTGGACTGGTCGAACCCGCCGTTCGCCAAATGGTTCAAGGACGGCGAGCTCAACGTGGCGTACAACTGCGTCGACCGGCACGTGGAGGCCGGGCACGGCGACCGGGTGGCGATCCATTTCGAGGGCGAGCCGGGCGACAGCCGCGCCATCACCTACGCCCAGCTCAAGGACGAGGTCTCCCGGGCCGCCAACGCCCTGCTGGAGCTGGGCGTACGCAAGGGCGACCGGGTGGCCGTCTACATGCCGATGATCCCCGAGACGGCCGTCGCGATGCTGGCGTGCGCCCGGATCGGTGCCGCGCACTCCGTGGTCTTCGGCGGCTTCTCGGCGGACGCGCTCGCCACCCGCATCCAGGACGCCGACGCCAGGGTCGTCATCACCTCGGACGGTGGGTACCGGCGCGGCAAGCCGTCGGCGCTGAAGCCGGCCGTCGACGACGCCGTCGCGCGCGTGGACAACGTCGAGCACGTCCTCGTGGTGCGTCGCACCGGTCAGGAAGTCGCCTGGGACGACAGCCGTGACGTGTGGTGGCACGAGATCGTCGAGCGGCAGCCGGCCGAGCACACGCCCGAGGCGTTCGAGGCCGAGCACCCGCTGTTCATCCTGTACACCTCCGGTACGACGGGTAAGCCGAAGGGCATCCTGCACACCTCCGGCGGCTACCTCACCCAGACGGCGTACACCCACCACGCCGTGTTCGACCTCAAGCCCGAGACCGACGTGTACTGGTGCACCGCCGACGTCGGCTGGGTCACCGGCCACTCCTACATCGTGTACGGGCCGCTGGCGAACGGCGCGACGCAGGTCATGTACGAGGGCACGCCCGACACCCCGCACCAGGGCCGGTTCTGGGAGATCGTGCAGAAGTACGGGGTGACGATCCTGTACACGGCGCCGACCGCGATCCGTACGTTCATGAAGTGGGGCGACGACATCCCCGCGAAGTTCGACCTCTCCAGCCTGCGGATCCTGGGGTCGGTGGGCGAGCCGATCAACCCCGAGGCCTGGATCTGGTACCGCAAGCACATCGGCGCCGACCGCACGCCCGTCGTCGACACCTGGTGGCAGACCGAGACCGGCGCGATGATGATCTCGCCGCTGCCGGGAGTCACCGCGACCAAGCCCGGCTCGGCGCAGACGCCGCTGCCCGGCATCTCGGCGACCGTCGTCGACGACGAGGCCAACGAGGTGCCGGACGGCGGCGGCGGCTACCTCGTCCTGACCGAGCCGTGGCCGTCGATGCTGCGCACGATCTGGGGCGACGACCAGCGGTTCCTCGACACGTACTGGTCGCGCTTCGAGGGCCGGTACTTCGCGGGCGACGGCGCGAAGAAGGACGACGACGGCGACATCTGGCTGCTCGGCCGGGTCGACGACGTGATGCTCGTGTCGGGCCACAACATCTCCACCACCGAGGTGGAGTCGGCGCTGGTGTCGCACCCGGCCGTCGCCGAGGCGGCCGTGGTGGGCGCCGCCGACGAGACGACCGGCCAGGCGATCGTCGCCTTCGTGATCCTGCGCGGCACGGCGGACGCCGAGGACGAGGGCCTCGTCGCCGAGCTGCGCAACCACGTCGGCTCCGCGCTCGGCCCGATCGCCAAGCCGAAGCGGGTCCTGCCGGTGGCCGAACTGCCCAAGACCCGCTCCGGCAAGATCATGCGCCGTCTGCTGCGCGACGTCGCCGAGAACCGCGCCTTGGGTGACGTCACCACCCTCACCGACAGCAGCGTCATGCAGCTGATCCAGGGCAAGCTCCCCGCGGCCCCCAGCGAGGACTGAGCACGCCTGTCACGGGCACCCTGCGCCGGGTGCCCGTGACGCACCTGCCGTGGGAGTCGCCGGAGCACCCCTGGCTCACTTTGGGTAACCTGGACACAGGTGAGCCGGGAAGTCTGGTCGGCACGAGTTCCGTGCTGTCCACCCACCGGAGGCCCACCGTGACCGCGCCCCGCGCCGACACCCCCCGCGCCACCCCTCCCCGCAAGGCCTTCGGACGCCTGTCCCTGCCCGAGCGGAACTACGTCGCGGACGCACTGCGCACCGAGACCGTCGGCGGGGTGCTGCTGCTGGTCGCCGCCGTCGCCGCGCTGATCTGGGCGAACATACCCGCGCTGCACGACAGCTACGAGAGCGTCAGCCACTTCCACCTCGGCCCCGGGGCGCTCGGGCTGAGCCTGTCGGTCGAGCACTGGGCGGCCGACGGGCTGCTCGCCGTGTTCTTCTTCGTCGCCGGCATCGAGCTCAAGCGCGAACTCGTCGCCGGCGACCTCAAGGACCCGAGGGCCGCCGCGCTGCCCGTCGTCGCCGCCCTGTGCGGCATGGCCGTACCGGCCCTGGTCTACGCACTGACCAATCTGACCGGTGGCGGGGCCCTGGACGGCTGGGCCGTGCCCACCGCCACCGACATCGCCTTCGCGCTCGCCGTCCTGGCCGTCATCGGCACCTCCCTGCCCAGTGCCCTGCGGGCCTTCCTGCTCACGCTCGCCGTCGTCGACGACCTGTTCGCGATCCTGATCATCGCCGTCTTCTTCACCGAGGGCATCGACTTCGCCGCGCTCGGCGGCGCGGTCGTCGGCCTGGTCCTGTTCTGGCTGCTGCTGCGCAGGGGCGTACGCGGCTGGTACGTGTACGTGCCGCTCGCGCTGGTGATCTGGGCGCTGATGTACAACAGCGGCGTCCACGCGACCATCGCCGGCGTCGCGATGGGCCTGATGCTGCGCTGCACCACCCGTGAGGGCGAGGAGCACTCCCCGGGCGAGCGCATCGAGCACCTCGTGCGCCCGCTGTCGGCCGGCCTGGCGGTCCCGCTGTTCGCCCTGTTCAGCGCCGGGGTGGTGGTCTCCGGCGGCGCGCTCGCAGACGTGTTCACCCAGCCGGAGACACTGGGCGTCGTCCTCGGGCTCGTCGTCGGCAAGACGGTCGGCATCTTCGGCGGGACCTGGCTGACGGTCCGCTTCACCCGGGCCTCGCTCAGCGAGGACCTCGCCTGGGCGGACGTCTTCGCCGTGGCCACGCTCGCCGGCATCGGCTTCACCGTCTCGCTGCTGATCGGGGAGCTGGCCTTCGAGGGCGACGCGGTCCTGACCGACGAGGTCAAGGCGGCCGTCCTGACGGGCTCCCTGATCGCGGCGGTCCTGGCGACCGTCCTGCTGAAGGTGCGCAACGCCAAGTACCGCCGGATGTGCCAGGACGAGGAGCGCGACGACGACCACGACGGCATACCGGACGTCTACGAGGAGGACGAACCGGAGTACCACGCGCGCATGGCGGAGATCTACGACCGCAAGGCCGCCGAGCACCGCCGGCTCGCCGTGGAGAAGGCCGCGAAGAAGGCCGCGGCACGCCACGGGCTTGCCGAAGTGGCGGGCGGGGCGGGCGAGGAGGGCGACCGTCCGGCATGATCTGACGGGACGGTACAAAAGACGGGACCGCACGCAGTCAGGCAGAAGACGGCGGAACCGTACAAGACGAGGGAGACCGCGATGAGCGCACCCGACGGCAGCCCGGTCGGCGCCGAACGCAGCATCGGCCAGCTGTTCGCCTCCGCGACGACCGAGATGTCGGCGCTGGTGCACGACGAGATCGCGCTGGCCAAGGCCCAGCTCAAGCAGGACGTGAAGCGGGGTGCGACGAGCGGCGGGGCGTTCACGGTGGCGGCCGCGATCCTGCTGTTCTCGCTGCCGATGCTGAACTTCGCCCTCGCGTACGGCATCCGTACCTGGAGCGGCTGGAACCTCGCGATCTGCTTCCTGCTGTCCTTCGCGGCGAACGTCCTCGTCGCCGTGGTCCTGGCACTGATCGGCGTCGCCTTCGCCAAGAAGGCCAAGAAGGGCAACGGCGCGCAGAAGGTCGCCGCCTCGGTGAAGGAGTCGGCGGGCGTCCTGCAGAACGCCAAGCCGCACCCGCGGCCCGAGTCGGCACAGGACCGGGGTCCGAAGGCCATCGAGGCTGTGGCACGCTCGTCGTCATGACGGACCCCGCCACCCCTTCGGCTCAGCCCGCCTCGGTCGTACGGCCCGAGTTCGTCGGCGAGACCAAGGTGACCCACCGGGAGGTCGCCGCCAACGGCGCGCGCTTCCACATCGCCGAACTGGGCGACGGCCCGCTCGTGATGCTCGTGCACGGCTTCCCCCAGTTCTGGTGGACGTGGCGGCACCAGCTGACCGCGCTGGCCGGCGCCGGCTTCCGGGCCGTCGCCATGGACCTGCGGGGCGTGGGCGGCAGCGACCGTACGCCCCGCGGCTACGACCCGGCCAACCTCGCCCTCGACATCACCGGCGTGATCCGCTCCCTCGGCGAGCCGGACGCCGCGCTGGTCGGCCACGACCTCGGCGGTTATCTGGCGTGGACCGCGGCGGTCATGCGCCCCAAGCTCGTACGACGGCTCGCGGTCGCCTCGATGCCGCACCCGAGGCGCTGGCGCTCGGCGATGCTCGCCGACGTCCGGCAGACCACGGCCGGCTCCCACATCTGGGGGTTCCAGCGGCCCTGGATCCCCGAGCGGCAGCTCACCGCCGACGACGGCGAGCTGGTGGGCCGGCTGATCCGGGAGTGGTCCGGGCCCCGGCAGCCGGAGGACGAGGCGATCGAGACGTACCGGCGGGCGATGTGCATCCCCTCCACCGCGCACTGCTCGGTGGAGCCCTACCGGTGGCTGGTGCGCTCGCTGGCCCGGCCGGACGGGATCCAGTTCTACCGGCGCATGAAGCGGCCGGTGCGCGTGCCGACGCTGCACCTGCACGGCTCGCTGGACCCGGTGATGCGCACCCGCAGCGCGGCCGGTTCGGGCGAGTACGTCGAAGCCCCCTACCGCTGGCGGCTGTTCGACGGGCTCGGCCACTTCCCGCACGAGGAGGACCCGGCCGCCTTCTCCTCCGAACTGGTCAACTGGCTGAAGGATCCCGAACCCGACCGGTGACCGGATCGTCGCGCCCGGTATCCGGAACGGAACTCCTGTCCTACGAAAGGCCAATTGCCCGGCGCATAGGCCAATTGGCGTGCCACCGGGCGGTTATCGACCTTGGGGCCCGGGCAGACGTCGGTGTATGGGCTGGACGCACGACTACAGTGACGCAGTACGCGACCGCCGCTCGACCGGCGGTCTTGACTCCCACGAACGAGGTAGCGGCCCGCAGTTGCAGGGCAGTGACCTTCGGGTGGGCATTCCGCGCATTCTCCGCCGCCGGGCCCGCTGGGTCTCGGTACGCCTGCGTCACCCGCGCGACTGACACTCTCGCGCGGCCCCTCCCGAGGCGCGTCCTCGGTGACGAAAATCCCCTTTTCCCTGATTCCCCCTGTTTTCCCCCTGTGGCGAACCGCCGCTTCCGACAGCATGTGGTGCCGGCCGTGCGACGGCCGGCACCACCTCAGAGGGCGCAGTTGTCGCTGTCCACCTGCTGGTTGGCGGCGTGTCCACGGGCGATGTCCTGCCGGATCTCGTCCGCGGTGAGCGCGTAGCCGGTGTCGGCGTCGTCGAGGGACTTGGCGAAGACCACGCCGTAGACCTTGCCTTCGGGCGTGAGCAGCGGGCCGCCGGAGTTGCCCTGACGGACCGTCGCGTACAGCGAGTAGACGTCGCGGCGAACGGTGCCACGGTGGTAGATGTCCGGACCGTTGGCCGTGATGCGGCCCCGCACGCGCGCCGCGCGGACGTCGTACGAGCCGTTCTCCGGGAAGCCGGCGACGATCGCGCTGTCCCCGCTCGTGGCCTTCCCGGTGGTGAACTGCAGCACGGGCGCGTCGAGATCGGGCACGTCGAGGACGGCGATGTCGCGCTTCCAGTCGTACAGCACGACCGTGGCGTCGTGCTTGCGGCCCTCGCCGCCTATCTGGACGGTCGGCTCGTCGACACCGCCCACGACGTGCGCGTTGGTCATGACGCGGCGCTCGCCGAAGACGAAGCCGGTGCCCTCCAGGACCTTGCCGCAGCTCTCCGCGGTACCCATGACCTTGACGATGGAGCGCTGCGCGCGGACCGCCACGGCGCTGTTCACCAGGGCCGGGTCGGGCGGCTGGACGTCGGTGATCGGCTCGTTGGCGAACGGGCTGAAGACCTGCGGGAAGCCGTTCTGGGCGAGGACGGAGGAGAAGTCGGCGAACCAGGTGTCGGCCTGGGCGGGCAGTGCCTCGGACACGCCGTGCAGCACCGTGGAGTTACGGACCTCCTTGCCCAGCGTGGGCAGCGTCGTACCGGCGAGGGCGGACCCGATCAGCCAGGCGACGAGCAGCATCGCGACGACGTTGACCAGTGCGCCGCCGGTCGCGTCCAGCGCGCGGGCCGGGGACCAGGTGATGTGGCGGCGCAGCTTGCTGCCCAGGTGCGTGGTCAGGGCCTGCCCCACGGAGGCGCAGACGATGACGACGATCACGGCGACGACGGCGGCCGTCGTGCTCACCTCGGAGTTGTCGGTCAGCCAGTCCCAGACGACCGGCAGCAGGTAGACGGCGACGAGACCGCCACCCAGGAAACCGATCACCGACAGGATGCCGACGACGAAGCCCTGGCGGTAGCCGACGACCGCGAACCAGACGGCAGCGACCAGCAACAGGATGTCCAGCACGTTCACCGTTCAGGCCTCGCCTCTTTCTGCCCGGCCGCGGCAGGCCGGCCGGGGTCCGGAGGGTCGTCCCCCGGATGCACACAGCACGGACGACACCCTGTCACGACCGCCAGTCGAGTGGCACCAGCTTCTCGCGGTCCCAGGGACGCTCCCAGCCCGCGTAGTGCAGGAGACGGTCGATCACGCCGGCGGTGAAGCCCCACACGAGGGCGGATTCGACCAGGAATGCCGGGCCTCGGTGGCCGCTCGGATGGTGCGTGGTGGCGCGGTGGGCGGGATCCGTGAGATCCGCCACGGGGACGGTGAACACGCGGGCGGTCTCGTTCGGGTCGACCGCTGCGACCGGGCTCGGTTCGCGCCACCAGCCCAGCACGGGGGTCACGACGAACTTGCTCACCGGGATGTACAGCTTGGGCAGCACACCGAACAGCTGGACGCCCGCCGGGTCGAGGCCGGTCTCCTCCTCGGCCTCGCGCAGGGCGGCCCGCAGCGGTCCGTCGCCGTGCGGATCGCCGTCCTGCGGGTCGAGGGCGCCGCCGGGGAAGGAGGGCTGCCCGGCGTGCGAGCGCAGCGAACTGGCCCGCTCCATGAGCAGCAGCTCGGGGCCGCGCTCACCGTCACCGAAGAGGATGAGGACCGCGGACTGCCGCCCGCCCCCGTCCTCCGGGGGCAGGAAGCGGCTCAGCTGGAGCGGCCGCACCGTCTCCGCGGCCTCCGCCACCGGCTCCAGCCAGGCCGGCAGCCCCTTCTTGCTGAGGGTCACCGCACCGCCCTGCGTGTCACTCGCGCGCGCCGTCACCGCACCACCCCCCGTTCTGCCCGGTCCAACGCCCGGGGGGACGTGGATCGTTCCGGTCCGGCAGTGCCCTCCCCCTGCCTCATCCGGCCCCCAGCGGCGGAGCGGGCCGGCCGCCCGCGTCCAGGTAGGCCTGGGGCGGGTTCAGCCGTTGCCCGGGGAAGCCGCCCTTCTCGTACTTCAGGAGCTTCTTCGCCTTCTCCGGGTCCGTCTCCCCCTCGCCGTACGCCGGGCAGAGCGGCGCGATGGGGCAGGCGCCGCAGGCGGGCTTGCGGGCGTGGCAGATGCGGCGGCCGTGGAAGATCACATGGTGGGAGAGCATCGTCCACTCGCTCTTGGGGAAGAGCGCGCCGACGGCGGCCTCGATCTTGTCCGGCTCGCTCTCCTCGGTCCACCGCCAGCGCCGCACCAGCCGCTGGAAGTGCGTGTCCACGGTGATTCCCGGCCGGCCGAACGCGTTGCCCAGCACCACGAAGGCGGTCTTGCGGCCGACGCCGGGCAGCTTGACCAGGTCCTCCAGACGTCCGGGAACCTCTCCGCCGAACTGCTCGACCAGGGCCTTGGAGAGGCCTGTCACCGACTTGGTCTTGGCGCGGAAGAAGCCGGTCGGACGCAGGATCTCCTCGACGTCCTCCGGGTCGGCGGCGGCCAGGTCCTCAGGGGTGGGGTACTTCGCGAAGAGGCGGGGGGTGGTCTGGTTGACCCGGAGGTCGGTGGTCTGGGCCGACAGGACGGTGGCGACCACGAGTTGGAAGGGGTTCTCGAAGTCCAGCTCGGGGTGGGCGTAGGGGTAGACCTCGGCGAGCTCGCGGTTGATGCGGCGGGCGCGGCGGACCAGGGCGGTGCGGGACTCGCTCCGGGAAGACTTCGGCGGCGCGGGGGACTTCGACGGCGCCGGGGCCGTCGCGGCGGCCCCCGCGGCGGCCGCCTTCTTCGTGGTCGTCCTCTTCGCGGCCGCCTTCTTCGCGGGCGTCCGCTCCGCCGCCGTCTTCTTGGCTGCCGTTCGTTTCGCAGGCGTCCGCTCCGCCGCTGCGGGCGTCGAGGCGGGCGTCCGCTCCGCCGCCGTCTTCCTCACGGTTTTCGCCCTCTTCTCGTCACCACCGGAGCCCTGTTCGCCCACAGCGGAATCGTGACGTTGCTTCACCCGCCCAGCCCCCTTGGCCTGTGCTCTCACCGGCGATCCGGACACCCGGCCAGCCTAAAGCCCGGCACCGACATCCGCCCCGGACCCTGAAGATCAGCCCCCGATTGGACCCCTGACGCTTACCCCAGGACACCTGTGCGGCATCCTTGTGACAGATCACACTGTTTGGACCGCCCGGCAAAATGGGGAACACGGACCCCTGGCACACGGGGGAGCAAGATCCCCTGAGCAGGTCGACAAGGAGAGAACTCGTGGACGACGTCCTCCGGCGCAACCCGCTCTTCGCGGCACTCGACGACGAGCAGGCCGCGGAGCTCCGCGCCTCCATGAGCGAGGTGACGCTCGCCCGTGGCGACTCCCTGTTCCACGAGGGAGACCCCGGCGACCGGCTCTACGTCGTCACCGAGGGCAAGGTCAAGCTCCACCGCACCTCACCGGACGGCCGCGAGAACATGCTGGCCGTGGTGGGGCCCAGCGAACTGATCGGCGAGCTGTCGCTCTTCGACCCGGGCCCGCGGACGGCGACCGCCACCGCGCTGACCGAGGTCAAGCTGCTCGGCCTCGGCCACGGCGACCTCCAGCCCTGGCTGAACGCCCGCCCCGAGGTGGCCACCGCGCTTCTGCGTGCCGTCGCCCGGCGCCTGCGCAAGACCAACGACGCCATGTCCGACCTGGTCTTCTCCGATGTTCCCGGCCGCGTCGCGCGCGCCCTGCTGGACCTGTCCCGCCGCTTCGGCGTGCAGTCCGAGGAGGGCATCCACGTCGTCCACGACCTCACGCAGGAGGAGCTGGCCCAGCTGGTCGGCGCGTCCCGCGAGACCGTGAACAAGGCGCTGGCCGACTTCGCGCAGCGCGGGTGGCTCCGCCTGGAGGCGCGGGCGGTCATCCTGCTGGACGTGGAGCGACTGGCCAAGCGGTCCCGCTGACCGCAGGTCCCCGCCGACGGTGTGTTCGTGCGGGCGTCCGTCGGAGGGCCGGGGTGCCGGTGCGAGCGCTGCCGCGGCGGTGTTCCGTCCCCCTGCTCCCCCACGCGCCCGACGGCCCCGTTTCCGCGCGCCGGACGAACCTCCGCGCGCCGGGCGGCCCTCGTCTTCGGCGTGAGTGAGGAAAAAGGGGAGGCCCCCTCGCCGTCTCCCGCAGCACAGTGCCTTCATGAAGGACACCCGTCCGGGTCTGGACGCCCAGGGGTTCATCGCGCGCGAAGGCTCCCTCGCGCGCGTGCCGCACGCCTTCCGGCCCGTCGTCGCCGCGGCACGGGAGCGGTTGCCACGCCTGTTCGGGGAGCGGCTGCACAGCGCGTACCTCTACGGGTCGGTCCCCCGTGGCACCGCACGCGCGGGCCGCAGTGATCTCGACCTCCTGGTCGCCCTGCGCGAGGAGCCCACCGGGGCGGACCGGGCGGCCGTCCGCTCCCTCGGCGCGGCGCTCGACCGGGAGCACCCGCAGATCGACGGTGTCGGCACGCTGCTCCACGGTCGTGCCCGGCTGCTGAGCGACGCCGAGCGGTACGGCCTGGGCTGGTTCGTGGCGTGTCTGTGCACGCCCCTGCTGGGCGAGGACCTGGCCGGGCACCTGCCCCGCTACCGGCCCACCTCCCTGCTCGCGCGGGAGACCAACGGTGACCTCGCCCTGCTCCTCCCGCGCTGGCGTGCGCACATCTCCGCGGCGGACGACACCGACGCGGCCCGGCTGCCGCTGGTCCGGTTCATGTCCCGGCACCTCGTGCGCACCGCCTTCACGCTGGTCATGCCCCGCTGGAACGGCTGGACCAGCGACCTGCACGAGATGGCGGAGGCCTTCGCCGCCCACCACCCCGCGCGCGCGGAGCAGATCCGCGCGGCGGCCGTACGCGGATACGAGCCGACCGGGGACGCCGGCGTGCTGCGGGGGTACGTCGAGGATCTCGGACCCTGGCTGGCGGAGACGTACGCGCGCGTGCACGGCGTGAAGGCACCGCGGCCGGACTGACGGGTGACCGGACGAGTTGCCTGACGGGTGACTAGGGCGTGTTGCGAAAGTGGCGTCGTCTGCCCGAAGGGCAGGTCCGGCGGCGTCTGGTGCGTGCGATCGCAAGGCGGAGGGTCGCCCCGATACTGGTTGTATCGGGGTGATCCCGACAACGCGGCGAGCGTGCGTGCCAGGCGTCGCCGGGCAGACGGGACTTTCGCAACACGCCCTAGATGAGGCCGTGCTCCCGGAGGTACTCGAGCTGGGCCCGTACCGACAGCTCCGCCGCCGGCCACAGGGACCGGTCCACCTCCGCGTAGACGTGGCCCACGACCTCGGCGGGGCTGCGGAGACCGTTCTCCACGGCCGTCTCCACCTGGGCGAGGCGGTGGGCGCGGTGGGCGAGGTAGAACTCGACGGCGCCCTGGGCGTCCTCCAGGACGGGTCCGTGGCCCGGCAGGACGGTGTGGACGCCGTCGTCGACCGTGAGGGACCTGAGCCGGCGCAGGGAGTCCAGGTAGTCGCCCAGGCGGCCGTCGGGGTGCGCCACGACCGTCGTGCCGCGGCCGAGGACCGTGTCGCCGGTCAGGACGGCGCGGTCGGCCGGCAGGTGGAAGCAGAGGGAGTCGGCGGTGTGGCCCGGCGTCGGGACGACCCGCAGCTCCAGGCCGCCGACCGTGACCGCGTCACCGGCGGCCAGTCCCTCGTCGCCCAGCCGCAGCGCCGGGTCCAGGGCCCGCACCTTCGTGCCGGTCAGCTCGGCGAAGCGGGCGGCGCCCTCGGCGTGGTCGGGGTGGCCGTGGGTGAGCAGGGTCAGGGCGACGCGCTTGCCGGCCTCCTCGGCGGTGCCGACGACCGCGCGCAGGTGCCCCTCGTCCAGCGGACCCGGATCGATCACGACGGCCAGCTCCGAACCGGGCTCGGAGACGAGCCAGGTGTTCGTGCCGTCCAGGGTCATCGCGGAGGCGTTCGGGGCGAGGACGTTGACCGCGCGCGGGGTGGCGGGACCCGAGAGGACTCCGCCGCGGGGCTGGCCGGGCAGGGCGGCCGCGTCGCTCATGCGGGGCCTCCACCGGCCGGGACGTTCCTGGTGAACTCGTCGTGGCCCGGCCAGGACAGCACGACCTCGCCGTCCTCGAGACGGGCCCGCGCCAGAACGGGGGTGAGGTCGCGCGCGGGTGCGGCGGCCAGGGCCTCGGCGGCCGTGCCGTACGGCAGCAGCTGGCGCAGCGTCGCGATCGTGGGCGGCATCATCAGCAGCTCGCCGCGGTCGTACGAGGCGGCGGCGTCGGCGGGGCGGATCCAGACCGTGCGGTCGGCCTCCGTGGAGGCGTTGCGGGTGCGCTGCCCCTCGGGGAGCGCGGCGACGAAGAACCAGGTGTCGTAGCGGCGGGGCTCGAACTCCGGGGTGATCCAGCGCGTCCAGGCGCCCAGCAGGTCGGAGCGCAGCACCAGCCCGCGCCGGTGGAGGAACTCCGCGAAGGACGTCTCGCGGGCGACGAGGGCGGCCCGGTCGGCCTCCCAGTCGTCGCCGGTGGTGTCGCCGACGACGGAGTCGGGGGTCGGCCCGGCGAGCAGCACACCGGCCTCCTCGTACGTCTCCCGTACGGCCGCGCACACGACGGCCTGGGCCGCCGTCTCGTCGACGCCGAGCCGCTCGGCCCACCACGCGCGCGTGGGGCCCGCCCAGCGCACGTGCCGGTCGTCGTCGCGCGGGTCCACTCCGCCGCCCGGATACGCGTACGCGCCTCCGGCGAAGGCCATGGAGGCGCGTCTGCGCAGCATGTGGACGACGGGACCGCTGCCGGCGTCCTTCAGGAGCATCACCGTGGCCGCGCGTCTCGGGGCGACCGGGGTGAGTGTGCCGTCCGCGAGCGCACGGATGCGCTGCGGCCAGTCCGCGGGGAACCACTGCCCATTCGCCATGGCCGGAGGCTATCCCGTGACGCGTGAATGTTCGAGAGGTGCCCGAGGCCGGACGGTACGCCGGTGGCACGGCGGGCCGACGGCGAGGTCCCGGCCTCCGGCGTCCACCGGACGGGCCGGCCGGCTACTGCGCCAGCTCGACCTGGATCTCCACCTCGACGGGCGCGTCCAGGGGCAGGACCGCGACACCGACCGCGCTGCGCGCGTGCACGCCCTTGTCGCCCAGGACCTCGCCCAGCAGCTCGCTCGCGCCGTTGAGGACGGCGGGCTGGCCGGTGAAGTCGGCGGCCGACGCCACGAAGCCCACGACCTTCACCACGCGCGCGACGCGGTCCAGGTCACCGGCGACCGACTTGACGGCGGCCAGGGCGTTCAGCGCGCAGGTGCGGGCCAGGTCTTTGGCCTCCTCGGGGGTGACCTCCGCGCCGACCTTGCCGGTGACCGGGAGCTTGCCGTCCACCATCGGCAGCTGGCCCGACGTGTACACGTAGGGACCGGACTGCACGGCCGGCTGGTAGGCGGCGAGGGGCGGAACGACCGCGGGCAGGGCCAGGCCCAGCTCGGCGAGCCTCGCCTCGACCGCGCTCACGCCTTCTCCCGCTTGAGGTAGGCCACGAGCTGCTCGGGGTTGTTCGGGCCGGGCACGACCTGGACGAGCTCCCAGCCGTCCTCGCCCCAGGTGTCCAGAATCTGCTTCGTGGCATGGACGAGCAGCGGCACGGTTGCGTATTCCCACTTGGTCATGGGCCGACTTTATCCGCTGCGGCGGCGCCGTTCCGTCCCGGCCATGTGGCCGATCGGACACCGGTTGTCCACAGCCTCCCGATTGACCGGCGCGCCGACTGGTTACGCTCGAAGACGTGAGCAGGCTCCAGGTCGTCAGCGGCAAGGGCGGGACCGGAAAGACCACGGTCGCCGCCGCTCTCGCGTTGGCTCTCGCGACCGAGGGGAAGCGGACGCTTCTCGTCGAGGTCGAGGGCCGCCAGGGCATCGCGCAGCTCTTCGAGACGGAGACGCTGCCTTATGAGGAGCGGAAGATCGCCGTCGCTCCCGGGGGCGGGGAGGTGTACGCCCTGGCCATAGACCCCGAGCTGGCCCTTCTGGACTACCTCCAGATGTTCTACAAACTGGGCGGCGCGGGCCGCGCCCTGAAGAAGCTGGGGGCGATCGACTTCGCCACCACCGTCGCGCCGGGCCTGAGGGACGTGCTCCTCACCGGCAAGGCGTGCGAGGCCGTGCGCAGGAAGGACAGGAACGGGCGGTTCGTGTACGACCACATCATCATGGACGCCCCTCCCACGGGCCGCGTCACCCGCTTCCTGAACGTGAACGACGAGGTCGCGGGCCTCGCCAGGATCGGCCCGATACACAACCAGGCGCAGGCCGTGATGCGGGTGCTGAAGTCCCCGGAGACGGCGGTGCACCTGGTGACCCTGCTGGAGGAGATGCCCGTCCAGGAGACCGCCGACGGCATCGCCGAGCTGCGGGCCGCGAAGCTTCCCGTGGGGCGGGTCGTCGTCAACATGGTCCGGCCGGAGGTGTTGGACGCCGACGGGCTGGAACTCGTCAGGACGGTGGCGCGTTCCTCTGTCGCGCGGTCGCTGTCCGCCGCGGGGCTGGGCGGGGCGCGCCGGGGCGGGCACGCCGAGCGGCTGGTGGACCCGCTCCTGACCCAGGCCGACGAGTACGCCGAGCGGTACGCGCTGGAGCACGAGCAGCGGGCCGCGCTGGGCGAGCTGGGTCTGCCGTTGCACGAACTGCCCTTGCTCACCGAGGGCATGGACCTGGCGGGTCTCTACGGACTCGCCGGTGAGCTGCGGAAGCAGGGGATGTCATGAGTGCGGAGCGGTCCCGGGCCCAGGAGGACGCTCGCCGTCTCTCCCCCGCGCGCATGCTGGACGTCGATCCCCTGCTCGACGACCGGGGGACCCGCATCGTGGTGTGCTGCGGTGCGGGCGGGGTCGGCAAGACGACGACCGCGGCGGCGCTGGGCCTCAGGGCGGCCGAGCGGGGCCGCAAGGTGGTCGTCCTCACCATCGACCCGGCACGCCGGCTGGCGCAGTCCATGGGCATCGACTCGCTCGACAACACGCCCCGCCGGGTGAAGGGCGTCGAGGGGGACGGCGAGCTGCACGCGATGATGCTCGACATGAAGCGCACCTTCGACGAGGTCGTCGAGGCGCACGCGGACGCCGAGCGGGCGGCCTCGATCCTGTCGAACCCCTTCTACCAGTCGCTCTCCGCGGGCTTCGCCGGCACGCAGGAATACATGGCGATGGAGAAGCTGGGGCAGTTGCGGGCGCGGGACGAGTGGGACCTGATCGTCGTCGACACGCCGCCGTCGCGCTCCGCGCTGGACTTCCTGGACGCGCCCAAGCGGCTCGGGTCGTTCCTGGACGGGCGGCTGATCCGGCTGCTGACGGCCCCGGCCAAGCTGGGCGGCCGCGCGGGGATGAAGTTCCTCAACGTCGGGATGTCGATGATGACCGGCACCCTCGGCAAACTCCTCGGCGGCCAACTGCTCAAGGACGTCCAGACGTTCGTGTCCGCGATGGACACGACCTTCGGCGGCTTCCGTACGCGTGCCGACGCCACGTACAAGCTCCTCCAGGCGCCCGGGACGGCGTTCCTGGTGGTGGCGGCGCCCGAGCGGGACGCGCTGCGGGAGGCGGCGTACTTCGTGGAGCGGCTGGCCACCGAGGACATGCCACTGGCGGGGCTGGTGCTCAACCGGGTCCACGGCAGCGGCGCCGCCCAGCTGTCCGCCGAGCGGGCGCTCGCCGCCGCCGAAAATCTTGAGGAACCCCGCATTGTGGATCAGGGCGACGGGAAGGCTGGACTTCGTAACTCTCCCGACACGTACGGCAGTTCAGAAGCAACCGCTTCAGAAGCAACCGCTCCGGGGACACCGGCCGCCGACCGTGGCACCGGCGGCGGCTCCCCCACCGACCCGGAGCGGTCCGCGGACCGGCTCACCGCAGGCCTGCTGAGGCTGCACGCCGACCGTATGCACCTGCTCTCCCGGGAGCAGCGCACGTGGGAGCGCTTCGCCTCCCTGCATCCCGAGGTCGCGGTCGCCGAGGTGGCCGCGCTGGCCGGCGACGTACACGACCTGGCGGGGTTGCGGGACATCGGGGACCGGCTCGCGGCCAACCGGCCGGAGCTGCCCGAGACGGAGGTCTGAGGGGGCTCGCCAGGGGACGGACCCTCAGCCCACCGCCGCGTAGTTCTCGTACACCTGGTCGTCGTCGAGCGGCACGATGCCCGCTCCGCGCTCGTACTCCGAGCGCGCGGTCTCCAGGAGCCGGCGCCACGAGGTCACGGTCGGCCGCCTGCGCAGCAGCGCACGGCGCTCGCGCTCCGTCATGCCTCCCCACACGCCGAACTCGACGCGGTTGTCGAGCGCGTCCGCCAGGCACTCGGTACGCACCGGGCATCCGGTGCACACCGCCTTGGCCCTGTTCTGCGCTGCTCCCTGCACGAACAATTCATCCGGATCGGTAGTGCGGCAGGCGGCCTGCGCACTCCAGTCGGTTACCCAGCCCATACCGGCGCCGTCCTCTCCCGAATCGAGGCTCCCCCACGGCGGCAGCGGCATATTCACCGCCGCCAGTTGAGGACGTTACGGAAGGCGGGCACAGCGCAACACCCCCTTCGGGCCCAATCTTGAATGGTCCGAACGGACTATGCGTAAGCGGCAGATCACCCGGGGGAGTGAGCCTGCGACATGTGGGGCGATCCCGGCGAATCGGGACGGTTCACTCAAGTCACAACGGACACCTATCGGCACACGAGGCGGATTCGGACACGCCCTCCTCAGGGACCGAGGAACCTCCGGAACGATTCGGGGTCGCCGGACGTATTGATACGTAGCCCTGCTGCTGTGACAGTTGAGAGCAGCTTAGGCCAAGGCATTGACGCGTGTCCGGCGAATGAGAACGTAGGCTGCCCTCATGCCAAAGAAGAGCTCCGGCGGTGGTCTGACGGCGACCCAGCAGGCCGCCAAGTTCCTCGGTGTCAGTGTGCTCGCGGGAGCCGTGCTGGCCGGCATCGCGCTGCCCGCGGTCGGGGCGCTGGGACTGGCCGCCAAGGGGTCGGTGGAGTCCTTCGACGAGCTCCCCGCCAACCTCAAGACGCCGCCGCTGAGCCAGCGCACCACG
Source organism: Streptomyces sp. NPDC031554 (assembly GCF_055580685.1). NCBI lineage: Bacteria > Bacillati > Actinomycetota > Actinomycetes > Kitasatosporales > Streptomycetaceae > Streptomyces > Streptomyces sp. NPDC031554. Next base: position 149,956 of record NZ_JBVIKX010000003.1, read on the forward strand.
ATCCTCGACGCCGAGGGCGACCAGATCGCCACGGTGTACTCCCGGGACCGCACGGTCGTCGACCTCAAGAACATCTCGCCGTACGTGCAGAAGGCGATCGTCGCGATCGAGGACTCCCGCTTCTACCAGCACGGCGCGGTGGACCTGAAGGGCGTCCTGCGCGCCCTCAACAAGAACGCGCAGAGCGGCGGTGTCTCCGAGGGAGCCTCCACGCTCACGCAGCAGTACGTGAAGAACGTCTTCGTCGAGGAGGCCGGTGACGACCCGACGAAGGTCGCGCAGGCCACCCAGCAGACCATCGGCCGCAAGATCCGCGAGCTGAAGTACGCGATCCAGGTCGAGGAGGAGCTGGGCAAGAAGAAGATCCTCGAGAACTACCTGAACATCACCTTCTTCGGCCAGCAGGCCTACGGTGTCGAGGCCGCCGCCCAGCGGTACTTCTCCAAGCACGCCAAGGAGCTGACCCTCCCCGAGTCGGCCCTGCTGGCCGGCATCGTCCAGTCGCCCAGCCGGTACGACCCCGTCAACGACGAGGCCGAGGCCGTCAAGCGACGCAACGTCGTGCTGGAGCGCATGGCCGAGGTCGGGGACGTCTCGCAGGCCGAGGCCGAGGAGGCGAAGCGGGCGCCGCTGGGCCTGAAGGTGACCCAGCCGAAGAACGGCTGCATCACGGCCGTGCAGGGCGCCAGCTTCTTCTGCAAGTACGTCGAGCGGGTCTTCCTCAGCGACCCGGTCTTCGGCAAGACGAAGGAAGAGCGCGCGAAGGTCTGGAACCGCGGCGGCCTGACCATCCGCACGACGCTGGAACCGCAGGCCCAGGCGTCCGTCCAGGACTCGCTGAAGGACCACGTCTACAAGTCGGACAAGGTGGCCGCGGCCGCCACGCTCGTCGAGCCCGGCACCGGCAAGATCCTCGCGATGGGCCAGTCGAAGCCGTACGGCTACAACAAGAACGAGACCGAGTACAACTTCTCGGTCAACGCCGCGATGGGCGGGTCGAACTTCGGCTTCCCGACCGGTTCGACGTTCAAGCCGTTCGTGGCCGCGGCCGCGCTGGAGCAGGGCAAGCCGCTGACGCAGTCGTACCCGGCGCCGTACCAGATGCAGTACCCGGAGAAGGTCCAGACGTGCAGCGGCAAGCCGTGGCTCAACGACGGCAGGCCGGAGAAGTACAAGCTGGAGAACGAGTCGGAGACCGAGGTCGGACCGTACGCGCTGAAGGAGGCCATGGAGCTGTCGGTCAACACCTACTTCGTGGAGATGCTCGGCGACATCGGCATGTGCCCCGTGGTGAAGATGACCGACGCCCTCGGCGTCGTCCAGGGCAACGGCGACAAGGTGCCCGAGGTGCCGTCCTCGATGACCCTGGGTTCGACCGGCCTCTCGCCGCTGACCATGGCGAGCGCGTACGCCGCCTTCGCCAGCCGCGGGATGTACTGCACGCCGGTCGCCATCGAGTCGATCACCCAGACCGTGGGCGGCACGAAGAAGTCGCTGGAGGTCCCGAAGTCGACCTGCTCGCGCGCGATGAGCGAGAAGACCGCGGACAGCATCAACACGCTGCTGAGCGGTGTGACCGACTCCGGCACGGGCAAGCAGGCCGGTCTCTCCGGCCGTGCGAACGCCGGCAAGACGGGTACGACGGACGAGCGCAAGAACGCCTGGTTCGTCGGCTACACCCCGAACCTCTCGGGCGCCGTCTGGGTCGGCAGCGCCACCCAGAAGGTCAAGATGACCGACATCTCCATCGGCGGCACCTACCACGCCCAGGTCTACGGCGGTGACACCCCCGGCCCGATCTGGCGGGACGCCATGACCGGTGCGCTGGAGGGCAAGGAGGCTCCCTCCTTCAACCTCGTCAGCATCCCGAGCCCCGAGAAGGACCCCAAGGGGGACGACCGCGGCGACAACGGCCGCGGGAACGGGAACGACGACGGGAACAACGGCGACGGGGGCTTCATCGGCGGCCTCGTCACCGGCGGCACGACGGGCGACACCTCCGGCGGCATCACCTTCCCGGACAACCTGTTCCAGGGACAGGGCAACGGGGGCGGCGGGGGCAGGGGGCGGGGCTGAGGCCCCGGACACCTCTTCCACGGCTACGGCCCCTGCCCCCCTCTCCGGGGGACAGGGGCCGTAGCCGTCGCTGCCGCGCGCGGGGGCGGTGTGTCCGGCGGCGGGCCGGATCAGCCCGCGGGGTCCTCCGGCCCATGCGAGGCCTCCGGCCCGTGCTGGGCTTCTAGGGTCTTTCGTTTGGATCAGGCCGGATCAGGGAGCGGGGTCCGGTGCCGTGCCTCGCAAGGCGGAGGAGGGAGTCAGGGCGGAGCCCTGGCGACCGACGACAACGCGGCGAGGTGCGGTGCCGGGGCCTGCGAGCCCAGCCTGATCCAAACGAGAGGCTCTAGCCCGCGAGGGCCTTCTTGACCACGGCGGCGACGCGGCCGCCCTCCGCCAGACCGGCCACCTTCGGGTTCACGATCTTCATGACGGCGCCCATGGCCCGCGGCCCCTCGGCACCGGCCGCCCTGGCCTCCGCGACGGCCTGGACGACGATGGCCTCCAGCTCGTCGTCGCCGAGCTGCTTGGGCAGGTACGCGGCGAGGAGCTCGCCCTCCGCCCGCTCCCGCTCGGCCGACTCGGGGCGACCACCCTGCGCGAAGGCGTCCGCGGCCTCGCGGCGCTTCTTCGCCTCGCGGCTGATCACCTTCTGCACCTCGTCGTCGGTGAGGTCGCGCTTGGTCTTGCCCGCCACCTCTTCCTTCGTGATCGCGGTGAGGGTCAGCCGGAGCGTCGAGGAGCGGAGCTCGTCGCGCTCCTTGATCGCAGCGTTGAGGTCTTCCTTGAGCTTCGACTTGAGCGTGGTCATGGAGGTGATTGTCGCAGGTGCGGGCGGAACGACGCCCCCTCATTTACGCCCGTCCGCCGACGGCCCCTCACCGGTGGCGTCAGGGCCGAACACACCGGAGGCGGGATGCCGGGGTGGCGGGGCGGACGTCAGGGACAACTGAGGGTCGTCTCAGGAAGGTTCCGGGGACAGGCGGGGTCCTGGCCCCCGAACGGGTCTGACACGATGGTCGTATGCGCGCGCGTTATGGAGTACCTCTGTCCATCGCGGCGGCTGGCGCCGCCGGTCTGGTGTACGCGGCGGGTTTCGAGGCCCGCTCCTTCCGCCTCCGGAGAGTGACGGTCCCCGTCCTCCCCGCCGGGATGCGTCCCCTGCGCGTGTTGCAGGTCTCCGACATCCACATGGTGAGCGGGCAGCGCAAGAAGCAGCGCTGGCTGCGCTCCCTGGCCGGCCTGCGTCCCGACTTCGTGATCAACACGGGCGACAACCTGTCCGACACGGAGGGCATCCCCGAGGTCCTCGACGCGCTCGGTCCACTGATGGAGTTCCCGGGGGCGTACGTCTTCGGCTCCAACGACTACTACGGCCCCAGGCCGCGCAACCCCGCCCGCTACCTGCTCGAGAAGGTCCAGGGCAGGCACGGGCTGAACGGCAACGCGCCGGTGGTCGACGTCGTCCACAACCCGTGGGAGGACCTGCGCGACGGATTCGACGGCGCGGGCTGGCTGAACCTCACCAACACCCGCGGCACCCTGAAGGTCGAGGGTGTGTCGATCGAGCTGACGGGACTGGACGACCCGCACATCAAGCGGGACCGGTACGCGCGGGTGGCCGGCGGCCCGTCGGAGACGGCGGACTTCTCGATGGGTGTCGTGCACGCGCCGTATCTCCGCGTCCTGGACTCGTACACGGCGGACGGCTACCCCCTGGTCCTGGCCGGCCACACGCACGGCGGTCAGATCTGCGTCCCCTTCTACGGCGCCCTCGTCACCAACTGCGACCTGGACACGGACCGGGTGAAGGGTCTGTCCACCCACACGGCGGAGGGCCGGACGGCGTACCTGCACGTGTCGGCCGGCTGCGGCGCCAACCGCTACACGCCGGTGCGGTTCGCCTGCCCGCCGGAGGTGACGTTGCTGACGTTGGTGGAGAAGGCGTAGAGGGGAGAGGGCCGGGATCCGGAGGTCCAGGCCCCGGGGGCTGTGCGCCGAGGGTCGACGGACGGGGAAGAAGAAGCGCTCTCCCCCGAACGGACCACCCGTATCGCCCCTTTTGCCCATGCTTTCTAGCGTGAGGGCATGACCGCTCCGATACCCAGGGACATGCCGGACCTGCCGGCGATCCCGCGGACCCACGCGCTCCTGCCCTCCTTCGTCCCCGCCTCCGCGGTGGTGGCCCCGGCACGCCACCCCTGGGCGGGCGCACTCCGGCTGCTCATCGCGGCGACGGCGGCCGGGGCCGTGACCCTCGCACTGCTGCTCGGCAGCCCCCTGCGGGTACTGAGCCACTTCTCGGTCCAGAGCACGATCCTGCTGGCCCTGGCCACCCTCGCGTCGGCCCGCCGCGCCTGGACGGCCCGCCGCCCCCTCCCCTCCGTCCTGACGGGCGCGGCGCTGCTCTACGCCGTGGCCGGCGGGCTGGTGTACCACCTGCTGCTGGCGGACGCGGCGAATCCGTACTCGGTGACGGGCACGACCGGCGCCCCGACGGGCTGGCACGCGGTCGTCCACCACCTCCTGCACACGGTGATCCCGGTGGCGGCCGTCCTGGACTGGCTGCTGCTGACCGCCCCGGACCACCTGCACCTGCGCCAGGCGGCGACCTGGCTGCTCTACCCACTGGCCTACCTGGGCTTCTTCCTGGCCCGCGCCGCGCTGATCACCGCCGGCACCCCCGACCGCTACTTCTACCCCTTCCTCGACGCCGAGGCCCACGGCTACCGGCACACCCTGGCCAACGCACTCCTCCTGGGCCTCTCCCTCTACGCCCTGGCCGTCCTCCTGGTCGCCCTCGACCACGCCCGCCCGAACCCCGTCCGCCACCGCGTCAAAACCGGATTTCGCCTCTAGCCGACGGTGGGCTAAAGTAAACGACGTCGCCGCGACAAGCAGTAGAGCAGCGACATCGGGGTGTAGCGCAGCTTGGTAGCGCGCTTCGTTCGGGACGAAGAGGTCGTGGGTTCAAATCCCGCCACCCCGACAGAGAAGTACCAGGTCAGGGGCCTGATCCGCTTAGCGGGTTGGGCCCCTGAGTGGTTCCTGGGCATCTTTTGGGAGCCGTTTGGGAGCCAACCCCGGAATCCGGCTCCCAAGGGAGCGCTAGTGACGCTCCTCAGAGGCCCGACACCTCCGAGCGCAGTCGACTCAGGTTCAAGCGGCCGACTCCTGCCCCCGGCCGGCTTCCTCCGGTGGATCGAGAAGCCTGAAGTCGCAGTCGCCCGGACGACGCCCCAAGCGCTGGACCATCAGAGCTCCGAGAAGTGCGGCCCCAGGGCCGTCAACCGGCCCCGCGTCCGTACCGACGTAGAAGATGCCGTTCTCATCGGGTTCCCGACCGCCGCGATCGGCACCGACGGCCAGCGCGAGGGAGAAGCCGAGAAGGTCGACGCGCAGACCCGCGGGCAGATCGCCGCGGAGGAACACCAGCGGATGAGCCAGCCCCTCACCGTCGTACCCGGCGGCGACAACTGCGCCCAGCCCGTCGGGCAGGGGATACATGTCCTCGGGAATGTACTCCACGACGCCCTTGAGGTGGTCCGCGGTGAACTGCTTCAGGTTCTCCCACACCTCGTCGTCGCTCCGCCATCCGTCCTTCGGTGCCCAGTTCCCGGCCTCGTACAGAGGCAGAACGTCAGCCGGCACCTCTGGCGGGTCCCCCTGCCCCCAGTCCGAGGCGTCGTCTGGTTCCTTAACCACCACACCTTGCCCACCTGTCTCCGGCCAAAGAGTCAGGAGAGAGGCAGGTCGGTGAATGTAACGGCCGAGCAGCGACCTGATGGCGACCGCCGCCTCCTGCTCGCTCAGACCGGGCCGCAACAGCACGCAGAGCCGCCCCGAGACGACGGTCAGTGCAGCCTGCATGCCTTGTTGTCCCAGGTCGATCGCGACGGCCCGTGCGTTCATCGTGTCCATCAGAACGGACAGCTCTAGCGCCCAGGCGTCATGTGCGCGCATCCTCCCGGGCGCCCAGTCCTGGTCCCGACCCTCCTCGGGCACGAGCCCCAGCGCTCGGTTCTGCATGGTGCTCCTTTCCTCTACTCGACTTGGAGCACCCAGTTTTCGCCCGTTTCCAGACTGTGCGCACGTAAAATCATGAAATGCCATTACGTGTGCGTCCCATCTGCCAGGCTGGTCAGCGTCAGCTCGTCACAAACCGGGGATGAACTCTTCTCATACGGGTTGTGGTGAGGTGAGCACAGACGGTACGACGATCGCCATGCACCGATGGTCTCCGTTAAATGACCGGCAGCTCGCACTCCTCACCCGCATCGGGGACGGAGCCGACCCCGTCACGTCGGACAGCCCAGAGTTCGCCCTCACCGCCCGCGCGCTGAAGGAGCGGCGTCTGATCACCATGTCCAAGCAGGATGGGAAGTGGCAGGCGGAGATCACTGACGCGGGGCGCTTCTACCTGGAACACGGCCATCACCCGGACCGGCCGGAACCGGCGTCGCGCAAGCAGCGGTCGGCGGGTTCCGAGCAACGGACACGGCCCACCCCTGTTCCGCAGAAGCAAGACACAGCTCCGTCCACGACGAAGCCGGCGCCGCAACGCACCGCCAAGCCCCCACAGGCGTCGCCGGCGGAAATCGGAGCCGCCTTGATCGCGGAGGTACAACAGGCTGGGCGGTTCCTCCGGATCCCCAGCCCCAGCGACCAGGAGCGAGCCCGCTACCGCAGGGCTTTCGACGCAGCCCGGCAGTGTGCGCCCGAGGGGTACCACCTGAAGTACAGCGGCCGGGCGAAGGGGGACTTCTTCCTCGGACTGCTCAGGGTGTCGGGTGAGGACGACACCGAGTGGAACCGGATCCGGCTGGCGCGCAGCCGGGTGATCAGCGATGTCGAGGACGTGGTCGCCACTGTCACTGCGGACCACAGCGCCTTCGAGATCTCGGAGGAGGTCCTGCCCCGAGTCCTCTCGCTCCTCCGGCTCCTCGCCGAGCAGGCACTCGCCCGCCACGGCGAGATCACGGTGTCCAAGAAGCGCAAGCAGCCCAGGCCCCTGCTCACCGTCCACGGCAGGACGTACGAGGTCGGCTTCCGCGAACGGCAGAAGCAGGTCCGGTACGTGCCCAAGCAGCCGGGCCGTCGTACGTACGATTGGCAGCGGGTGACGCCGGCGCACAGGTTCGAGCCGTCCGGCGAGCTGGAACTGCTGATCAGCCAGCACTCGGGCTACGGCTACGGCCACAGCTACGGCTGGAAGAAGGAATGGGCCGACACCGCCAAGAAGCCGTTGGAGGAGCAGGTCGGTTCGGTGTTCCGGGCGCTGAAGGCGCGCGCGGAGGAGCAGGAGCGGGCTCGGCTGGAACGGGAGGCGGGGCAGCGGCGCCTGCGCGAGGAGCGGGAGCGGCAGGAGGCGGAGCGTCGGCGTCTGGAAGCGGAGCGGGAGGAGCGCGAGAGGCGGGAGTGGGAGTCGGCCGTCAGTGCCGCCTCGATCAAGGCGGTTCACGCTGCACGGGCGAAGCACTTCGGCACAGCCCTGGAGCAGTGGAAGGTGGCCGGAGAGATCCGGGTGTTCTGCGTCGCTCTGGACGAAGCCGCCGCAACATCGGACAACGCCGTCGAAGCCGAGAGGCTGCGAGAGTGGTCGGCTTGGGGGAAGGCGGAGGCCGACCGTCTGGATCCCACCATGAACAGCAAGGGCCTGGCCGCTCTCGACTTCCACACGGAGCCGACCGGAGATCAGCTGCGGCCCTTTCTCGGCGGCTGGAACCCGCACCGGCCGGAGAGGGAGCAGCCTGCGGCACGGCCCGAGCCGCCGAAACCGGACCCGGAGCCGTGGCATGGTTCTATCGACGCACGTCAGGATCAAGGCTGGCGATATGGACGCCAAGGTCGCGCTCAATGGTGGAGGCGATGACGCCGTGCCCACGGTCGCGTAGGGCCTTGACCGCCTTCTCCACCAGCTCGCCGAGCCTGATGACCTCGGCGCGCAGAGCGACCAACTCGTCGTAGCGGTCAGCCTTGTCCGCTCCGCACCAGGCCCGGACGGTTCGCAGGGCGGCCGCCTCCGCGTCCAACTTGCGGTCGTCCCGTCGGCTGTAGGGTCCCCAGGTGGGCCGTGTGCGTTCCTGCGCAATGTCCTGCTGCTTGCGGTCTACTTCCGGGAGGATCTCGTCGGCGAGGCGGCCCGCTACCTGACGGGCGACGCGCTCGGTGACCAGCCAGCCGGCCAGGCACATGCCGGCGCGGTTCTCGTGCACCATCGGGTCACTGCGGAGCGCGGTGGCGTCCATGCCGATGAGCGGCGCCGTCTCGTCGAGTCGGCTCAGTTCCAGAACTCCCGCGTCCGCCACCCCTCGGCGGAGGCGCAGCCTGTTCTTCGGCCGAACGAACCCGAGGATCAAGCGCGCGGCCTCGAACTCCGTACCGCCCCGTACCTGGCGTGACGCCTCAGCCAGTCTGAGCTCTGCCTCGTCATCTGCGCGGAACGCGTCGACATCTGACCACGGTGCTACGAGGCAGCCGGGACTGACCCATTCCTGCACGCCGGCGTCATCCCCTTCCAGGAACCGGACATGGACCCAGCCAGACCTGCCACGGCCGCCCACCCGAACGATCTCCACCCGCCTGACAGGGCTGCCCAGCTCCTTCGGCCTCGCGCGGTATGCCCAGTGCTCGCCAATCTCCATGTACCTATTGAGCCAGGTCCGTTGGCCCCGTTACTTGGCAATCACCGCAACTGCTGGCGTGAGACGACCGTGTGGAGTTGACGCGGCCTCGCGCAGGCATCGGGAATACGGCTGTGCCCTCCGGCAGTGGTCGCCGGAGGGCACAGCACTCTGTTGCTAAGACTTGGCGGGCACGCGTGACACTCCGCGTGCCCGCAGGAGATCACTTAGCACGCGCACTGGTGACGTGGCACTCATGGCCAAACGCGCGTCGAGCGCTGCCTCCCACTGCTCGGTCAGCCCCAGCATGAGGCGCTTGCGCATGCCTGGGGTGACGTGGGCGTAGCGTGCCGAGACCGAGCCGTCGATGTGGCCCATGCGTTCGTCCATGAGCACCTTCTCGGTTCCCAGGTCCTCCATCATCGTCCGGTGGGTGTGGCGAAGGCCGTGAGGCGTGAGTCCCTTGGCTATCGGGAGCCAGCAGGCGTCGGCCCGGTCGCTGGCACCCCGCCCCCGTGCCGGGACGCCGGGCCACGGCTCGCCGAGCAAGGGCACCGGTCGTGGCTCCTGGGGTGCCTTCTTCGGGTACCAGCCGGAGACCGCCGGCGTGAACAGCCAGGTTGCGAAACCGTTCCTGCGCCAGTGGGCGGCATGCTCCGGTACGACGCCGCCCCGGACGAACCGGAGGTCCGCGATGGCCTGCTCGACCTTCTCTCGCGTGGCCTCGGTGACGCGATCGGGGTGGTTGAGGACGTTGGACACCGTGCCGGTCGAAACGCCGGCACGACGGGCGACGTCGACGAGCTTCGCGCCCTGGTGGCCCCCGGTACGGGCCGCACCCTGTCCTCGGAAGACGTAGGTCTTGCCGTGGCAGGGGCACGGCACAGGCTTCGTGCGGGCGATGTGGTTGGCAACCAGCGCGGACAGCCAGTCCATCGAGTCGATGGTGCGGTAGCTGTCGTCCTTCGGCGGGCAACGCACCAGCTCCCCCGTGTCGAGCTCGTACAGCTGCCACTCGACGCGGACGGCTCCAGGGCGGACGAACGCGGTCTCCAGGCCGACGATCTCACCCCAGCGCATGCCGGTGTACCCCTTGAGGACCACGGCGACAAACTCGTCGTCACGGCCGGATAGCAGGGCGGCGCGCTCGGCGGTCAGCAGGATGCCGAGCGCGTCGGTGACCACCTTCTCCGGACCCCGGTCTCGGGAGCGGCCGGCGCGCTTACCTCTTCCCCGTCGCCGGGCGGCTGGGTTGGACGTGATCAGGCCCTCGTCGATCGCGTCCTCGAAGATCAGGTGGAGCGTCGAGCGCCAGGTCTTGACGCTGGAGGCGGCATAGAGGGCCTTCTCCGTCTTCTCCCACAGGTCGACGTCCGTGCGCAGAATGCCGGCGAGCGCCTTGTCCTCGAACTCGGGGAGGAGGTGCTCCTCGATGTGGCGCTTGTAGTTCTGCATGGTCGAGGCGGCCAGGTCCTGGGCCTCGTACCAGCGGTTCGCGTACTCGCCGAAGGTCTCCTGGCCGAGGGCCGGGTCGCGCCAATCGCCGCGACGGTACTTGTTCTCGGCCTCGGCCGCTGCCCGTTGGGCCTCGCCCTTGGTGGCGAACCTGATCGCCTTGCCGTTCTCGTCGACGACCGTGTTGTGCTTGCCGGACGCGACCTTGTACCGGCCGCGCCAGTAGTTTCCGCGCTTCTCCGCGAAACCCACGTTCCGCTGTCCCCCTCTTCGTTGTCCTCGGCTACGGCAGATTCGATCGGGTCACGCGACAGTGCTGTACTGCTGCTGTCGACGCGGCGGGCGGGCCCGTAGACGGGTAGTCGGAGCAACGACAGGGCGGCGAGGTTGCGCGGCGCCGGTCTGCATACCGGGCTCGGAGAGCGGCTCGGTCGCCTGTGCGACTGCCTGCGCGGGCTGGGCCGGCCGCTGCTCGTAGAGGCGGATGATCTCGGCGAGATGCTCGGCGGTGAAGCGGTAGGCACGGCCGACCCGGGTGTGCGGTATCAGGCGCCGTCGCGCGCGGTCCTTGACCCACCAGGCCGAGCAGCCGAGGGTGTCGGCGATCTCCTCGGGGCGGTAGAGGCGGGGTGGAGGGGCGTCGGACGACCTGTGGGGGACGGGCGCGGGCGTGGGTCGGTGCAAGGGGGCGGCTCCTGGTCGCGAGGGCGGTGGGGATACGTGGGCGGCTCAGGTGGCGCCCGGGCCCTGGAGGAGGGCGACGGGCGATACCTGCAGGGCTTCGGCGATGGCGACGAGGTCGTCGATATCGCATCGCCGCTTGGCGAGTTCGATGCGGGACAGCATCGTGTTGGACATAGGACGGCCCAAAGCGGTACACCGCGCGGCGAGTTGGCGCTGCCCAAGGCCGCGTTCCGTACGGAGGATTTCGATGGTGCGAGCCGCCAGCATTCCTGCGGGCCCTATTTCCAGAGATCGTGCTGCCATGGCTCCAGTTGTAGCGTGCATTCGCCGGTTTGGTTAACCGGCGATCGTCGGCTATGTTGCGCCGCGCTCAATCGGTGAGCGAGGCGGTCGGGGTGCTGCGCAAGGCCGGATCCCCGAACGGCCCCAACACCAGAGACCCTCTCTGACGTGGGGTGTTGTGTTGTAGCTTCGCCGCTCGCGGGGTGTCAACGGCTTCCGAATGTGATCCTTCTGGCTCGGGATGCGGGGCAGCTATTTGGTCAACCGCCGATCGTGCCCTACCGTTTTCGCACCGCCCTCGCCGATTCGATTTCCAGCGGCATTTCTGCCGTGAGAGATTGCGCCGGATAGGGCTGGACTTGCGCGCCGTGGGTGTGGCTATGTTGACGACACCCCGGAAAGCGCGAGCGGCCATCAACGCTCCCGCGTCAACGGCCGTACATTCCCGCCCTTCACACCCGTCTCCGCCCCCGACCGACGGTGAACCGTGGGCACCCAGCCCACCGGCCACCGAGTGAGGACCGCCCCTCTTGGCACGAATCCGCACCATCAAGCCCGAAGCCTTCGTCTCCGAGTCCCTGGCCGCCGTCTCCCTGACCGCCGAGCGCACCTTCTTCGGCCTGCTCACCCAGGCTGACGACCAGGGCCGCCACCGTGACCACGCCGCGATCATCGCCGGGCAACTGTGGGTCCTGCGCCCGGAACACACACCCTCCGCCGTCGAGCAGGACCTCGCCCAGCTCGCCGACGCCGGGCTGATATGCCGCTACAAGGGCCCGGATGACAAGCGCTACCTGCACATCGTCACTTGGCGGCAGCATCAGAAGATCAACCGCCCCAGCGCGAGCCGCCTGCCAGCCTGCCCGCGTCACGACACGCCAGCCCCCGCGTCCGGCGTCGGCACGCCGGCTGCGGGGGCTGGCGTCACGGAGCCCGCACCGCTGTCTCCCGGAGCCCTCCGTGAGGGCTCCGGGCAAGTACGCAACCCTGCGGTGAATCCCGCTCCGAATGGCGAACCTGCAGGTCAGGACGATTCCACAGAGTCCTCCGTGAGGAAGCAGGGAGGACTCAGCGCGGGAGCGGTGACGCCTCACGGTCCGGATCTAGGACCTAGGATCATGGACCTAGGAGATACCCCTTCGGGGGGCGCGAGCGCCCCCGCACCTCGCACCGTCTCGGCCAACCAGCTCATCGCCGAGTACGTCGCCGCTTGCACACACCGGCCACCCAAGGACGTCCTGGGCCATCTCGGCCAGCAGGTGCGCAAGCTGCTCGACGAGGGCATAGCCCCCGATCACATCCGGGCCGGACTCGGACTGCACCGCGCCAAGGGCCTGCACCCCAGCACGTTGCCGAGCCTCGTGCACGAAGCCATGAACGCGGCCCCCGCCGCGCCGGTTGTCCACAGGGCGTGGACAAACCCCGCCGATGTCGAAGCCGCCTACGGAGGTGACCTCTGACCGCCACCCTCACCCGCGAGCCCCACCGGGTCGGCCCGCTCGCCGACCGGCTCAACGGCATCCTTGCCAGTCGCGGCATCGACCTCGCCAGCGCGGCCGTCGAGGAAGGGCACGCCGAGCCCGTCACCGCGCTGGAACTCGCCGACGCCAGGATCCCCGCCCGATACCGCCGAGCCCTGGCCGACCACCCGAAGGTCACCGCCTGGGCCGACGAGATCGCCCGCGCCGGACGCCCCGGCCCCGGGGGGCCGGGCATCGCCGAAGGCCCGTCGCTGCTGATCGCCGGCCCCACGGGCACAGGCAAGACGTACCAGGCGTACGGCGCCATCCGCACCCTGCTCGCCCGTGGCGTCCGCCTGCGCTGGGAGGCGACCACCACCGCCGACTTCCACGCTCGCCTGCGTCCACGCGCCGGCCATGACGCCGAACGTGAACTGCAGACACTGGCACGCTGCCCGCTGCTGTGCCTGGACGACCTCGGTGCGGCCAAGACCAGCGAGTGGACCGAGGAGCTCACCTACCGGCTCATCAATCACCGGTACGAGCACATGCTCCCCACCCTCATCACCACCAACCTCCCGACGGAGCAGCTACGCGTCGCCCTCGGTGACCGCGTCGCCTCCCGCCTCGCCGAGATGACCGAGCGCGTCATCCTCAAAGGCCCCGACCGACGACGCCGCACCGCGCCCTCCGCCTGACCGGCCTCCCCACCTGCCTCGCCGCGCCGCGCGCGCTCACGCCTGGCCTGCGCCGGCCCGCGCGGCAGGGCCGCTCAACGCTCCGCCGTGATCGTCCGGCCCTCCCCGGTTCCTCTACACCTTGGAGACCCTCCTGCCTTCTCTGACCCTCGTTTCCGCCACCCGGAACAGCGGCACGCCGCTCCGCCCGGACTGGGTCACCTCCCCGGTGACAACCCTGGCGCTCCTCATCTCTCTCGTGCTGCTGGGCCTGCTCGCCGGATGGCTGATTCGCCAGCAGCGCCGCCGGCCGCCCGGCGGCAAACGCTGGCGCGGGACAGTCGCGGTGCCCGTCGCGGCTATGGCCGCGCTCGGCTGCACCGCCTACAGCGCGGACACCAGCTGGCGGTTCGCCGCCGACTACCTCGACATGGGCGGCACCGCCGAGCGCGTCGCGATGTTCGCCGCCGCCGAGCTGGCCCTGTTCGCCACCGCCCTGATGGCCCGGCAGAACCTCAACGGCCCGAAGCAAGCACCCGGCCTGCCCGGCACCCTCACCTGGGTCATCACCACCGTGCAGATCCTGCCCGCCTACGCCGAGTCCGGGCTGGTCGGCGGCACCGTGCGGGCCTTTGTCGGCCCGGTCATGGCCGCGATGCTGTGGCACCTGGCCATGGGCATCGAGCTGCGCCACCGAGCCCCCGACGCCGCCTCACGCGGTATGGCCGCCGTCCTCGTCCGCCAGGCACGCGAACGCCTCCTGGCCCGGCTCGGAATCGCCGACCAGGACGCCGATGCTGCCCGCCTCATCCGTGAGCGCGCGCTGAGTGAAGCCGTCGCCCTGATCCTGCGCGCCGAGTCGATGACCGACCGCAAGCGCGGCAGGCGGCGGCAGCGACGCCTGACGGAACGTCTGCACGAAGCGCTGGAGCGGGCCGACGTCGACGGGGACCCGCTCCAGGACGAGCTGCTGCTGCGCAAGCTCGCCACCCGCAAGCAGGCCCTTGACCTCGCGGCCATCACATTGCCGCCGCGCTGGCAGATTCCGGCCTCGTCCTCCACCCGAGAGTCCGGGTATGGCCACCCGCGCTCCGACCGCCTGGAAGCAATGCCGCGGGCAGAGGACGCTGCCCGTCCTCACCCATCAGAGCCGGGTGACGACGAGGTGCCTACGGCTGCCCGCCCGCAGCCTGCCCGCCCGGGTCCCGGGCTGCCCGCACGGGCAGAAGCCGAAGACAGCCCGGTGCCGACGGGCAACAGCGCGGGCAACGTGTCGGGCAGGCGCGAGCGGAAGGCGGCTGCCCGGAAGAAACGCGACGCGGGCAAAGCCCGTGCCTCCGACGAGGTCATCCTCAAGCACGCTCGCCGCATCTATGAGGAGACCGGCAGCGTCGGACGCGACCGGGTTGAGGACGCCCTGCGCGCCGTCGGCTACACCGTCTCCAGCGACGGCGTCGGACGAGTCGTCCGCGAGTTCAAGGCTCAGCTCAAGGCAGCAACCGGCGATCCGCTCCGCTGATCCCCGCAGCACCAGCACTTCCGACCAGACCCCGACCCGAAGGGCCCCATGCACGCCCCGCACCACGAAGCCCCCGTGCCTCACAAGCAATCTCTGCTGATCACCCCTGCCCCAGGCGGAGCAAGTTGGAGGTCCGGACACTCCCCCGCAGGGGGAGCGCCCGAACCCGACCCCGCCCCGGGGGTGGCGGGTCCCGTCCGGCACCAGGGGGCGCCGGACGGGAAGGCTGCGGCCAAGGGCGGACCGCAGCCAGGCAAGGCCAGCCCGAAGGGCAAGGCCAGAAAGGGGAAGTCGCGTCCGCGTGACAAGAAGCAGCGTCCCGCTCACAGTGTCCGCCTCAACGACCAGGAATTCGCTCTGATCCAGTCCGGCGCCGACCACGTCGGCATGAGCGTGGCCGGGTTCCTCGCCCACTCCGCCCTGGCCGCTGCCCGCGACCAGTCCCGCACCGCAGCGGCCATCGCCACCGAGCGGGACATCCTGACGGCCCTGTTCGGTGTGCGCCGTCAGCTCGGCTGGGCGGGCAGCAACGTCAACCAGATCGCCAAGGCACTCAACTCTGATGCCGACGCGCCGCACTTCGCCGCCGCCCTCGCCGACCTGCAACGCGCCGCACAGGCCGTCCAACGGGCAGCCGACAGGGTCGCCAACGGGCAGGAGGAACAGGCGGCTTGATCCCCCGGATCCACCAGCAGGGCAGCAACACCCTCGGGCTCCTGCACTACCTGTACGGCAAGGGCACCCACGAGGAGCACATCGACCCACACCTGGTCGCTTCCTTCGACGGCATGGCCGCCGACCCCGGCCGCGACCCCTCGGCGACGAAGAAGGACCTCCAGCACCTCCTCGACCAGCCCCTGTCCCTGCTCGACGCGGACCGGCGTCCCGACAAGCACGTCTGGCACTGCTCGGTGCGCGCCGCTCCCGACGACCCGATCCTGTCCGACGAGCAGTGGGGCGACATCGCCCGCCGCATGGTCGCCGCCACCGGCATCGACCCTGGCGACGGCGCCGGCTGCCGCTGGGCAGCCGTCCGGCACGCCGACGACCACATCCACATCATCGCCATACTCATCCGCGAAGACGGCCGCCGCCCCGACCACCACCGCTCCGGAAAACGCGCCCAGGCCGAGTGCCGACTGATCGAAAAGGAACTCGGCCTGCACCAGGTCGCGCCCGGGGACGGCACCGCCGCCAAGCGGGCCACCAGCGCGGAGCGGCACAAGGCCGAACGCACGGGCAGGCAGCGTCCGGCGCGGGAGGAGCTGCGGGAGACCGTACGGCGCGCTGTCGCCGGCGCCGGCAGCGAGGAGGAGTTCTTCAACCGGCTGGCCGCCGCCGGTCTTCTGATCCGTAAGCGCGTCGCGCCCTCAGGTGACCTGCTCGGCTACAAGGTAGCCCTGCCCGACGACCGCAACGGTGAGAAGGAGCCGGTGTTCTACGCGGGCTCGACGCTCGCACCCGATCTGTCCCTGCCCCGCATCCGCGAACGCTGGGCCCTGCCCGTGAAGGCTGTGACCTCGGCGGACGGCTCCGGGCGGGAACAGCCGGTCCGGCCGGACGTGACAGGTCCCGCGTTCGCGCGGCGCCGGGCCACCGCAGCCACCTGGCAGGCCCTCCTGGTCATCGATCACGGTGATGACGGCGCGGCAGCGGCGCAGATCGCTGCTGCGGGTGAGGTGCTGGACGCGCTGGCCAAGACCTCCGCCGCCCATACCCGCGCCGAGCTGCGCGAGGCGGCGTTCGTGTTCGAGCGGGCCAGCCGCTCCCACGTGAAGGCCGTACGCGGGCACGACCGGGCCCTGCGCCAGGCCGCCCGCGACCTCGTCCACAGCGGCCCCGCCCTGGGCCGAGGAGAAGACGGCGCCACCACCGCCATGCTCATCGACATGGCCTTCTTCCTCGCCACAGCTGCGGCGAACTGGCACGCCAAGAAGCACCACAGCCAGCAGGCCGCAGCAGCCCGGCAAGCCGCCGAACACCTGCGCGCCGCCTACCAAGCCGCCGCGGCCGAGTCCATGGCCGTCCTCCGCCAGCGAGGCCAACGCCTGGCCCCGCGTGCTCGGCAGCGGCAAGCCGACCTCCTGCACGAGGTGCTGCCGGATCTGGCCGCACAGGTCCAGGCCGAACCCGGCTGGCCCGCCCTGGCTGCCACCCTCGACGACGCCCGGAAGGCCGGCCATGACCCGACCGCCCTGCTGACCGAAGCCGCCGGACGGCGCGAGCTCGACACCGCCACCTCCATCAGCGACGTCCTGGTATGGCGCCTGCGGCGCAGCGCCCACCTGCCCGCCCTACCCGAGCACCCCCACGACACACCCGCGCGAGGCAGTCGGCGCCAAGGGGCCTTGGCACCCCGCGCGCTGCCGAAGCAGGGCGGCCTGCACGACCCCATCCGACGGCGTTGACCAGCGAAAAGCCAGTGGAACATAGCCGACGATCGGCGGTTGGGCAAACCGCCGAATCTCCGGATCATTGATGCCTCCACCCACCTCATTCCTGTGAGGAGCACCCGTATGCCCACAACCCAAGCCCGGCCCGAGATCGTCGTCCTGCTCTGCAACGCGGACATCAAGCACAAGCGTGAAACCAACACGTGGAACCACCTCGACGGGCGCCCGTTCAGCAAGGAGGAACGGGCCCTCGTCCTCAGCGCCACCCGCGTCGAGTTCGAAGAGATCCAGGAACAGTTCAACCGATACCGGGAGTACCGGCGCACGGTAGACGAAGCTCCGGATGTCCTTGAGCAGTTCCTGGCCCCATTCATGGAGCGGCTCGCCGAGAAGAAGCTCGGCAACGCCGTCGAGCTCATGAACGAGGACGAGCGAGCCGAGCTCGATCACCTCCTCGGCCTCATCGTCGGACCAGTCCGTCCCTTCGCCCCGTACACCTTCTAACCGGGAAGACCAGCGTGGCGGTGCCCCGCTCCCAAGCCAGAGCCAGCCTCTGACACACAGAGCCAAGGGCGTTCAGGCGGTAGCCGGTACAACGCACCGCCGCGAATGAAGCACGGACCGCTCCCTGTAACCGCGGACCGTGACGCCACGCAGACGCCGGCCGAGACACAGCAGCACGAAGCCGGGCCTCCCCTCGGGGAGGCCCGGCTTCCATACGTTGAACGGGCCCTCAGCTGGCTGGAGCGCGCAGGAGTCGCTCGCGTGTGCTCTCCGGCAACACCCGGCGCAGGACCGGGGCGCTGGAGCTGAGGGAGCCGGCGAACGCGGCGACGAGGTCGTGCGGCACGCTGACGCTGAACGACGCGGCCCACAGGTAACCCGCGCCGAACACCGGCTCGGCCCACGCCTGCCACCCCGCCAGGGTCGCCTCGCCAACGTCGGCCACCAGCGCGAGCGGGTCGCCATCCTGAATGAGGGGCGGCACCTCACCCAGGTGGATGTGGGAGGCGAACGTCGGGTCCACCGCTCCGGTGCCGGGCTGGTCGACGTCGCGCAGCCAACCGTGTGCCGTTACCGCGTCGAGGACCAGCTCGGGGCCACCGCACTGCAGAGCGGGCTGATCGCGGGCGTCGAGCCCGGCAAGGAAGCCGGCGAGGACCTCCCCCGGGACATCGGGGGTGAAGTAGGCCGACCACTGGGCGAGCGGACTGCTCGGGTCCGTACGCGCAGACACTTGCCAGGCGATCGGCAGGTTCCCCAGGTGGAACGGCTCGTCCGACAGAACCCACTGCGCCCACCGCAGGGAGTCGGGGCTGAAGTGCAGGACAGTGCTGCGCAGGACCTGACGGTCCTCCGGCGCCTCATCCGGCTCCTGGCGCCCGCGGACGATCGTCAGGTTCGTCCAGCCCAGACCGGCGAGCGTGTCAGCGACGGCGTCGTAGAGGCGTCCGTCGTCACCGGCCAGGTGCCGGGGCCCGACCCAGTACGCGGACGGGACGCAGGCCGGAGCGGGTGGATCGATCGGGAAATCGGGATGCAGGTATACCTCCAAGGGGTTGGGGGCTGGGGCTTGATGCCGCCAGTGCTGCGTGCAACTGGATGGACGTGCCGGACTGGCCTTCCGGCGACCTCGGGTGGCAGATACCGGTCCACCCCGTCTCGCCCGCACCAGGCAGACGACAGGTTCCCCAGGGGCGCCGATTCGTCTGGCTGTCACACCCGCTGGGAGGTCTCCAGCACGCACGCGACTGCGGCAGCGACGACATCCGCCGGCGTCTCGGTGTCGAAGGACATCTGGTAGCCGCGCACCTTGGCCGTACCGGTGACGGCGATCTTCCACCCCTCGCCGTCGGTACCAGGACGCCCGAGCGGAAACCATCCAAGGTAGAAGCGACCATCCTTCGAATTGACGTGCACGTCCGCGCGGTCGTCCACGACCAGGTGGAAGTCGTCGGCGGAGAACTGATCCATCACGAGCGTGGCCTGACCCGGGCCGAGCAGCCACTCACGCAGCCGCAGGGCCTCGACCGTGGTGGAGAATCCGGGGCCCTGGGGTGCCGCAGTCACGGGCAATCACCTCTTTGACCTGGAGCTTTTTGCGAGAAGGTCGTCCAGGTTCACATGCTCTTGCGGCGTTGGCCAGTCATTCATGGATCTTTGCTGTCTGCCCCCGGCGAACTGAGACACAGAGCGCCAGACCTCGCGGTTCAACCGCGGAAAGCGGCGTGCGCGCAGTGGGGGCAGTTCCACACCATGCCGATCTTCGGGCGGGGGCGCTTATACCGAGGGGCACTGACATCGCTCCCGTGACTGCGATCAGTTCAAGCCACCTTCGGGCTCTTCATCACGTGCCTTGACGATTGCGCGTTCTACGGCGCGCCCCATTTGACGAGGTGCTAGCCGAACCAAGAGCGTGCTCGTTCCGTACCTAATCGGCTGAAAAGCGCGCACCCTGGCGGTCACTTGCGGCGCCGTGGGTCACCCTGATCAGCCATGGCGCGCGAACAGAAGGATTTGGCGCTGACCGACGCGGTCGGCGCCCGAACGGCCACAGTGAAGCTGGTTGGTGACCTGACGACGGCCGGGCTGCGTGCCGCGCAGGCATGGACGGTTCGCCGGGAGCAGCCAGAGGCATGGCGAGAGGTCTCGCGCATGCACGGGGTCTTCCTCAGCCTGCTGTCTCCCGGCTGCGGGCCGGCGACGCCGCGCGACCTGATCAAGTTTCTCCACCGCCCCATGAGGGAGTGGGTGCCGCTCGACTGGGACTCGCTACCCGACGAGGTCGGCTCTTTCAAGATCCTTGGGGCGGACGACTTGCTGACCGGTGATGCCGTTGAGTATGGGTCCGACTACAGCGAGGCTCTCTTCGAGGACCACGAGGCCGGCATCGATTGGGTACCTCGGTGGGCCAGGCAGACGTTCGAAAGAGTCGAGCGCGCCATCTACGGGGTGCTGTCGTCAGCTGGGCAGGAGGAGTATGTCGCCACAAGGCAGATGCTGATCGAGGTACCGGCGGGCACGGCGGACCGCGTCAGCGACGAGCTGCACGCGCGCGGCGCGCTGCACACCGAGGCATATGAGCCGCTGCCACCGGACCGGCAGTTCGTGGTGGGGTCCGAGTCCTGGTACGTGCCGTGTCCGACGTGCAAGTGGCCCATGCACGTCCAAGGCGCGTCGCTGGCGTGTCGTTATCCTCCGCACTTCGGCCGGTTTCAGGTGACGGACGAGCGTGACGGCAGCGGCGTGCCGCGAGTTCGCGGTCCCGTGGTGGCGTCCGCGCTCAGCGCCGCCGATGTGGTGTGCGTGCATGAGGCGGTCTGGCGCTACATCACGGTCCCCGGCGTCACCGAGGTTGCCTTGATGAGGTGGCTGGCGGATCAGGCTGGAATCGGCGGGGACGCGGTGACGAAGTGGCCGCACAAAGACAGGTGGGACATTACCGTGCGGGCTGGCGCCACCATCTTCGAGGTCGACCTCAAGGACACCAGATCCCCGTCGAAGATCACCGCCAGGCCACCCCGGGCCCGGCACGTCGTGGTGCCCGACTACCGGGCCTGGCAGGTCGCCCAGCTGCGGCGCTCACTTCCCGCGGGCTACGAGGTGCGTACGGTGCGCACGTTCAAGACCGCGATCCGGAACGCCCTGAAGGAGGCGCGGTGAGCGGTCGCTCCCTGGCCACTATGAATGTGCAGCGTCTGAGCACGCTGGCCGCGCTGGCTCTGGCGGCACGACTGTTCCCGAATCGCTCGGAGGAGCCCTTCCGTCACGCTTCGGCGATCCGTGACGCGCATTTCCTCCTGTCCGGGCATACCCATCTGTGGAACCGCTACGAGGAGCTGTCGTGCGAGGACACGCGGCGAGTCACCAGACTTCTGTGGCACCGACCCGCTCGCTTGGCGATCCTCGCGGCCTTCCGCCGGGCGGTCGAAAACCTCTTCGACTCGCCCGATCTGCCCGAGGGATTCGCGGCTCTTGACGACGAGCACTACTTGGTGACCGTCCAGCAGCGTCTTGCATCGCTGGTGGACCAGGTGTTGGAGGAGCTAGATGGTCGCCGGGCAGCGGCCGACGAGGGACGGAGCCGGGATCTGGCCCTCCAAGGTCACTTCCGCATCGGCACCCAGATCCCTGACCCGAGCCGCCCCGGCAACGGCGTGATCCAGGCCCACTACGTCCTCGACCTGCCCCAGATCCAGGCGTCGCTGCCGGACTTCGGTAAGCCCAAGGAATGCCTCAGGCTGCAGGTGCCGATCGACGCACTGCGCGCGATCGCGGACGCGCAGGACCGCGCCTTCGGGCAAAGCCACCGGCGCAAGAGCCTGGAACGGCTCTTCAAGCACATCCGTCGAGCCGACGGCTCCCTGCTCGCCGACGGCTTCCTCATCCTGGACGCCGGCTTGATCCGCGTGCTGAGCGCCTGCACGGGTTCGGGCAAGAGCGTCCTGGCCAAGCTGCTCGCCGCGTGGGGCGTGAAGAACAACCTGGTGACCGGGATCGTCGTGCCGCGCAACGACAGCGTGCTCTCCTTCACCCGCGCGATCCGCGAAGAGCTGCACGCACTCGGTCTCCAGGACGCGGTCGTGGTGCCGCTGATCTCCCCGAACAGCATGCAAGAGGAGGCCGAGAAGGTAGCTCGCAGCCTCATTGAGGAAGGGCGAGCCCATGAGGCGGATGAGGCGTACGGCGAGTTCGCCTATGGATGCGCCATACAGGCTAAGTCCACCAACACGCAGGACGTCGACCTGTGGCAGCCCGGCCACGAGAGGTGCTCCGACTTCGAGGGGACCGATCCCGAGAGCGGTGAGACCCGGCGCCACCGCTGTCCGTGGTTCGCGCACTGCGGGAAGCATCGTCATCAGCTGAACCTCGACAAGGCCGACGTCATCATCACCAACCACATCAACCTGATGTCCGGCCGCCTGCATATCCCTGTCCTGGCCGAAGGCGACGTGCGCAACTACATGACCGTCGAGGAAGCGCTCCTTCGACTCACCCACGTTCTGCTCATTGATGAGGCGGACGCCTTCCAGGCCACTGGGTTCGCCAAGAGCGCCCACCACGTCACGCTGGCCCGCTACGGCAGCCGGCAACCCAGCGCCCTGCAAGAGCTCCACGACCAGTTCAGCATCCGCGCCGGTGCCCTGATGTACGAGCTGGAGCGCTACATCCACCCCAAGATCACCCAAGCGCGCTTCCTCGCCGAGAGCTATGTCAGCAACGCCGCGCATGGGCGTATCGCCCAGAGGGGGCCCAACGAACGCAACCGCCAGCAGCTGGCCCGCCGTCGCCTGATCATCCCGCGCCGCTGGGACGCCTGGTGCACCGCACGCCTGTGGCGGGCACCTGACGGCGAGTCACCCACACGCGAGCAGATCGATACCTTCCGCAAGCTGTTCAACCCGAAGGAGGAAGCACAGCTCACGGGCGCGAGGGTCCCGGTCGTACCGGGGGTCGGCGAGAGCACTCGCGAACACCTGACCCAGTTGCGCACCGAATTGCTCGACGCGACCGCGCTGCGCGAAGGCACCGATCCCGTTTTCGACAACGTGCACGCGCGGATCGCCGCCGCCGCGCGTCCCCTCCTGGACGAACACCTTGCCGATGACGACCGCGAACTTCTCGTCGATCTTCTCGTACGCAGGGCGTACCTGGAACAGATCCGCGCCCAGATCGAGTACGTGACCAGGTCCGGCACCTCACTGAAAGCCTCCGGTATTACGGCGGCCAACGAGCTGACCGAGATGCTGGAGGACAACAACCAATGGCATGCCGCCCCCTACGGTCCCCTGGGGGCGCCGGTATTCGGCTTCACGGCCATCCACGACATCGAGGACAAGCACCGCACCGAACTGGCCCTGACCTCCTTCGCGGGCGACCCGCACGCGTATACCGCACAACTCGGTGACACCACCGCGCTGGCGCTGTGCGGTCAGCGCCGCATCGTGCTCGGGCTGTCCGCAACCGCCCACATGCCAGGCGGGACCATGCACCACCTGATCACACCCCCTACCTGGTACGTCCCCGACGACATCACCGGCTCCCTCGTACTGCGGTCGCTCACCTTGCGGGACGAGCGGAACAACCCCATCCGGATTTCGGGAACCTCCGACATCCACCGGGACCAGGCCCATCAACAGATGGGCCGCGCCCTGTGGTCCCAGCACATCGTCCAGCACTTGAAGAAGCTCGCCAGCCGCCCTGCAACCGCACACCGCGCCCGCATCCTCGTCGCCTGCACCTCCTATGTCGGCGCCGCTCAACTCGCCGAAGGAATGATCTCCGCCGGCGCGGACCCGGAAATGATCGCGGTCGCCACCCGTGCGAGCGACGAGAACACGGTGCCGGCCCACTACCGGCGCCGCCCCGCCTGGTACGAGATCCCCTCGGACGCGCTCGAGCGCTTTCCCCACCACCCGACCGCCAAGATCCTCATCGCGCCGCTCGCCATCGCCGAGCGTGGATTGAACATGGTCGATCACAGCGGCCGGTCCTTGGTGGGCGAGGTCATTCTCGCCGTCCGCCCGATCCCGCTTATGGACGAACCCGCCCAGCTCCTCGCCCTGATCTCAAGCCGCGCCTACAGCAGCGTCACCCGCTCGGCCGACCCCGCGGAGACGCTCCGGCACCTGGCCATCACCTCCAGCTCCGTTCACGAGGAGCTTTTCCGCAGCCACCACTTCTTCCAGTCCCTGCCGAACAAGGTTCGGTTGTCGATCGTCGCCGAGATGCTCATCGGCATCATCCAGCTCGGTGGCCGAGTACGCCGGGGCGGCGACCGAGGCGTCCTCTACCTGGCTGACTACGCCTTCCACAACCCCTCCAGCGGCAGCGACCTGCCACGCCTGATCCGCGAACTGCGGGAGGGATGGAGCCGGAGCGGCGAGCTGGAGCTTCTCCAGAACATCTACGGCAGCACCCTCCGGGCGATCTTCGACTTCGCCGACGAAAGGACCAGCAACTGATGGCCGCCGCCCCCACGCGCCTCTACACCGCCGACTTCCCGCTCAGCCCGGATCTGATGGGGCAGGTGTGGCTCTACCCTCTCACCCCGGAGTTCGAAGACCTCTGGGAGATCTGCGAACGGCAGTGGGATCCCGAGGAAGGGTTCCGGACTCCACACGGCGCCCTGCGCGTCGCACTCGGCACGGTCACCGGCCGGATGATCGTTTTCACCGTCGCCCGCAGGCGCAACGTCCGGCCCGGCGAGGAACGGAGCCTGATCGTCGCCGACGGCCCTCTGGACCCCAGGCTCACCACGAGGTGCTTCGACGTCTGGCAGAAGCTGCACTTCCGCGCCGTCAGGGAGGGGCAGCTCCTCAGCCGACACATCGACTTCGAGCGCGCAGTATGCCGCCCCCTGCCCGATGTTCTCAAGCGGGACGAAGCCGGATACGTCACCGGACCCTGGTGGTGGAAAGACGCCGCGGGCTGGGCCGTCATCCAACGCCTCGCCGCACATCCCATGATCGACAAAGCCGATCCAGCTCAGCGCGCCACGACCTTCCGCGTCGGGCTGGCACACGACGCCAAGAGGCTGGTGGCCTGGGACTATCCCTACTACCGCACCATCTACCAGGGAAGGTCGAACGAACGGACAGGATGGGCGATGGCCTATGTCTCCGTCACCGGAGAAACCCGGCGCGGCCTGCCCGACCCGGTTCTCCGCTTCGACTGCCACGTCACGCGGGTTGCCGACCACTGGAGCAACGTCAAGACAGTCACCCTCAACCACCCTCAGTTCGACACCCTCCTGCGCGTCCCGGTACGCCACGTGCCCCAGCGCGGCCCTGACGGCGAGAAGCTCCGAGACAAGAACGGCCGCCTCATCTGGAAGACGGAGTTCCGTGGTCACACCGCCGCCATCGTCCAGGCATGCGGCCTCACCCCAGTGACTTTGCCCGACAAGGCTGATGGGGACCTCGAACGCGTCCGCGCCGTCTTCCGCAACAAGGGCAGTCACCTCGTCGGCAAGGGCGTCGGTGCGTACTTCACCCTGCGCATGACCACCCACATCGCTGATGTCCTGGGCGTCCAGCCGATCACATACGACAAGTCCCGCTACACGATTCCAGGTGCCTCCATCACCCACGGCCCCATCCCGGCCAAGAAGCTGCCCCGGGCACTGGAGGCCGCCGGCTGGAAGTCCATGCGCATGGTCGTCGTCCACGCCGCGGACACCACCCCCCGCCGCGTCATGCGCCAACTCCGCCAAGACTACGGAGTGCCAATTCCCGAAGCTCTCGTCGGATCGGACGCCAGGTTTGACGCGGAGATCATGGACGTCGCACCAGGCATCACAGTGGAGTTCCGTAAGATCCCCGAACTGACCATGCACGGCTCCCACGACCGCACGAGCATCGTCCAATCGAGTGGCTTCTTCCACTCTGACGACCCCGACCAACTCGTCGCCGCCATCTGCGAAACCACCTGGGACGGCAAGCCCATCCCCAATGACGGCAAGCCCCTCACCCGCAAGGCACTCGCCGCAGCCGGGGTCGTTAGCCAGTTCCTCACCGCGGCCGACGTCCCGGCGAAAGACGAGGAGACGGACTTCCGGACCAGCGCGGCCTTGCGCCACATCTTCCAGAACGCCGGCGTCATCGATGACCGGCTCGCGCGCGCGACGTGCGCCGCGCCGGACGTCCGCATGGAAGCGCCCCTCACCGAACCCGTCACCGTGGTCGGTATCCACCTGCGCCGCCACAACTACCGGCGTGTACGCGGCCAGGCACCCCGGCGGCCCAAGCTCGTCGCTTGCCTGGTCGCGATGCACTTCACACCCGACGCCGAGACGCCGCCGTGCACCGAGATGTACCACAATGGCCGGTGGCTGCGCTTCGCCGAGGGACGGGCTGCCTACCATGCCAGCGAGATCGGCAACGAGAACTGGGGTCGGGACGGCAACGGGGCCCGCGCGGTCCGCGACCACATCGAGACCGCCTTGGACAGCCTCATCCTCCCAGAGGGTTGCAACCGTGTTGTACTCGTGCTCGACAAGGAGGGCAGCCGGAGCATCTACGCCGGCATGGACGACAACCCGTTCGCCGGTGGTCTGCTCCCCGGTCGCGGCCTCGCCCAGGACGGCGTTGACGTGGCCGTCGCCCGGATCGCCTTCGGCCACCACGCAGCACGGCCTGCCACGGTCTACCGCGACGGCGCCGACGACCTCGCCACTATGAGCCCCAGCTACCGGCGGACCCTGATCTTCGAGAAGAGGCACCCCCACGAAACGGTCTGGATGCTCACGCAGCAGTCGCGCCAGCAGGCCGGCAACTCACCCATACTGCGCGAGGGCAACCGGCGAACCCGGGAGGACTTCCACACTCTCCCCTTCAATCCCATGAACAAGGACCTCCACGCCACCAGCCGCATCGAGATCGCTGTCCCCAGCCCAGGTGGCTGGGAGTGCGGCGACCTCGTGGCTTTCATCGCCCGCCAGTGCGACCAGGCCGTCGCGTGGGACCACCGCACCCTGCGCTCCGCCCCGCTCCACCTCGCCCACCACTCCGACAGGGACCACCCCGACTTCGGCAGCCACGATCCGGGTGACGGCGACGCAGGGGACGGCGAGCTGGAAGAGGAGCTGCTGTAGCTATACACGTCGTGCGCCGTGCTCAAGACCGGTGCCATGTTGCTCGCCGGGGTCGGATCACTTGGTGGCCAGCAACGTCCGAGCCTCATCGGCACAACCCCACGACAGCGTGACGCCGGCACCCCCGTGCCCGTAGTTGTGCACGACCACGGTGCCGTCCTCCCACCGGTCGCTCTCCACACGGATCGTGGCGCGGGTCGGTCGAGCACCGATCCGGTGCTCCAGGACACGGGCCTCGGCGAGGCGGGGCTCGACCTCGGCACAGCGGGCGAGGATGCCGGCAGCCGCCTTGTCGTCGGGGGCCAGATCGCCCTCTCCGTCGATCGCTGTGCCGCCCAGGACGACGGTGTCCCCGTGCGGGTAGAAGCACAGGAGGTCCGGGGAAAGTCCGGTGTCTTCGGAGAAGAACTCGGTCAGCCCGGGGTTGGTGACGACGACGTGCTGGCCGCGAATGGGCCGGAGGTCAGGGTCCGGAACCAGGTCGCGTGCCCCAAGGCCCGCGCAGTTGACGATCGCCGAAGCCGGACTGGCGTCCGAGAGCGAGGTCAGCCGTCGCTGTTCGAGCACACCTCCGGCGTCGCTGAGCCGGCGCAGGAGGTAGTCGAGGTAGGTAGGCATGTCGATCAGTGGCACGGTGAACCGGTAGCCCGCCGTGAACCCGGCCGGAAGTTCGGCCCGCTCGCACAGCCGGAAACCCGGCAATGTGGTGGCCCAGTCTGGCGCGGCTTCGGCCGTTCGGGACGCTTCGATGCCACTGGTCAGCCGGACGCCCGTCGCCGGGTCCTGGGCCAGCTCCCGGAAGATTTCCAAGGACCGTTGTCCCCACTGGTCGACCTTGTCCTTCGGCTCGACCAAGTAAGGCCCCCACATCGCCCCGGCCGCCAGCGAAGTGACCCCCGGCACCTGCTCGGCGATCACGTGCACCGAAGCCCCGGCCTCGGCGAGAACGACGGCCGTGGTGAGCCCAGCCACCCCAGCCCCGACAACGAGAACGCGCTCCCCTGCGGTCATGAACCTGACCCTAACGGCCGGGTTGCGTCGATGGTGCGTGTTGGGCGAGGGCGTCCTCCAAGGCTGGCAGGAAGCCACGCACGTGAGGGTTGCGCTGTCGGCGACGGAGGTCGGCGGCAAGCTGGTGGAGCAGCGCCGCGCTGCGAGGCGAGCGGACGACATCAAGGCGGTCGGCCGCGATCTGGCCGATCTCGCAGGCTGCCTCCAGGTCTCCATGCGCGCTGTGGCCCAGGGCCAGCCAGGCTCCCTCGAACATGGCTCGGCGCTGGCTCGGGTCACCGCGCGGGGCGTCGTACGCCCCGGACCTGAGCATCTCGGTCCCCTGGGCGAGGAAGCGACGGCTCTTCTTTCCGCTCTCCGCCTTCTGCTGTGCACGACCCATCTGAACGAGGCCGTAACCAGCCTGGCAGTCCAGGTGGTTGTCAGTGAGGAAGTACATCCAGCGAGGCTCTTCTTGGCTGCCGTCCCGGCTTGCGATCAGTTCGCGGGCAGCGCCACGAGTGTGAGCGAAGTCGTTGTCACGGCCGGCGGCGGCGTACGCGTAGGCGAGCCGGGACAGGACGGACGCCCGGACGGCCAGCGGTGCGGCGTCACTCGCACGGCGGGCGGCCTCACCGAGGGCGATGGCGTCCGCGGGGTGTCCTCGACTCGCCGCCTGGAAGGAGAGGTCGCCCAAGATGTGGGCACACAGGGGGAGATCGTTGACCTGATGCGCGGCCCGGAGCGCCGTGACGAAGTAGCGCTGCGCCAGTCCGTGGTCGGCCGCGTCGAAGGCCATCCAGCCGGCCAACTGGCCGATCTCCGCCAGCGCGCGGATCAGACGGCTCGCGACAGCCGGAAGGTGGCCGCCTTCGCGAATCAGCAGCCCGACAGCCCGGAACTGTGCTCCGACGTAGGGCAGATGACGTGCCCCTCCGTGCTCGTCATCGAGCAACTGGAGCATGGGGAGATGCTGCTCCACCTGGTTCACGAGCGGACCGGCGCCGAGCGGCGACGCCATTCGAGGCGTCGACTGACCGCGTCCCGCGGTGCCGTCGAGGTACTGGGCGACGATCGCGAGGAGTCCCGCGCCCGAGATCGCGAGGAACCGGCGACGGTCGACGAGCCCTCCCATCACCCAGTCCTCCACGATCGCCTCCATGCCCTGCGCGGTCCAAGGCCGCGCGAGATCCGTGTCCGCGGGGACCAGCGCTGACGAGTCGCCCACACGCCCCTGCCACAGTTCGGCCACCGAGACATTCCTACCCAGCTCCTGGGAGAGCACGTAGGCGGCCATCATCGGCAATGGCGAGCGCGGCAGGGAGCCTGCGTCCCGCCAGTGGTACGGCGCCGACTCGGCCACCGTCCCCGCGCCGAACACTCGGTTGAGCTTGCGAGCGAGCGCCTTCGGGCTCCACCCGAGTTCGTCGAGGCACCCCGCCAGTACGACGTTGGGCTCGCCTGTCTGCGGTGCCACGTGCGACCACCCTTCGCTCCAGTGGTTCGTCCATCACTTCGCGGGCCCCATGGTGATGCCCCTGGACGGACGATTCACCACCTTCGCATGGAAGTTGACCGAGTTGACCCACTGATCGGGTCCTGTCTGACCGTCCCTCTCCTGTATTCTTGGATCCCGGCGGAGGCGCCCGTCTTCCGAGCCGACGGAGAAAGAGGTGGGCCTTGAGACAGCACACGAGTACCTCCCCAGGCCGACCGGGCCGTGTGCTGGACCGTGACGCCGGACGACCAACCTCCGCCCCCAGACGCGGGCTTGTCGCTGGCGACGGCACGACCACCCTGATCACGGATCTGCCGTACGGACCGGAAGCGGCCGAGGTCGCCCGGTGCGCCGTGACGCTGGCACTGCGTGGCACTGACACGGACGTACTTGCTGACGCCCGCCTGATCGGATCGGAGCTCGCGACGAACGCCTTCGTCTCGGGCAGTCCGCCGTTGGTTCTGTGCGTCGACCGCAGGAGTCTGGCCAGCGGCGGCCTGGAGGTCGAGATCACCGTCACCGACGGCGGCTGTTCCCGACCCGCACCCGCTTCTCCTGCCGCTCCCGACGAGCAGGCCGAATCAGGACGGGGACTGGTCATCGTCGATGCCTTGGCCGATGCCTGGTCGCTGACCACTGGCACCCACGGCTCTCGTGCCTGGTGCCGACTCGCCCACAGGCCGCGCTCTTCGTCCGCCGGCGCCTGACGTCCACGCCTGCCCAAACCGTCCTCCAAGGAGGCACCACACAGTGCGCATCGACCATGCGACTTCCCCACCCTCGCTCACGGCTGTGCCGGAGGCCGCTCGCCAGCGGGTCGCCGTCGCTCTCCACGAGGGCTTCTACGGCGCGGAGTCGGGCACCGGCTTCAGCAACCGCGCCTTCCTCACGGCACTGGCCCGGCTCCTACCGACAGGCCGCCTCTCAGTGATCACGCCGCACGTGCCCGAAACCGCGGGTGCACATGATCAGCGGTGGGTCGGCGAGGTACGGCAGATGCTGCGACAGGCCGCGGCCGAGGTCGTCACGATTCCGAAGGTCAACGCGCCGCCGGACTCGGTCCGCGGCTCGGTTCAGCTGTGCGACCTGGCGGGCGAGGCGGCCATACGCATCGCCGCGCGGGCGAGCCGGTGCCTCCTCGTCGGCCTCGACATCCCGTTCCTCGGGCTCGCGCCCTACACGTCGCCGACCACGGACCTGCTGCTCGTGCCCCGCTCCACCACCGCGCTGACGCGGCCCAAGGACGTCTCGCGCGTCCGCTGGGAGCGGGATGCCCTGCGAGCGGCGACACTCCGAGGTGCGCGCGTCGGGGCCATCTCCTCCCACATGCGAGGCCACCTCGTCGTCAACTACGCCGTCCCTCGGTCGAGCATCGTGAGCATCCCGAACGGACTGATCCGTGAGGAGATGGTCAGGCCGGCCACGGCTCTGCCGCTGCCTTTCAAGGCCCGCGCCGGATTCCTTCTCGCCATGGGCCGCGCAGTCCCGACGAAAGGCTTCGAAGACCTCCTGGAGGCGTTGCGCCTGCTGAAGGAACGCGGGGTTCCCGTTCCTCACCTGCTGCTGGCTGCCGTGACCTCGGAGGAACACAAGCACCCCTCCTCGTACCAGCAGGACCTGGCGGCACACATCCGGGCGCACGATCTGGACGCGACTCTGATCACTCGCTTCACCCCCGCGATCCGTGCCTGGTTGCACAGCCCGGCCCTGCGCGTGGTCATCGTTCCCTCTCGCGAGGAGCCCTTCGGCCGG
The DNA here is from genome assembly GCF_055580685.1 of Streptomyces sp. NPDC031554. Taxonomy (NCBI): domain Bacteria; kingdom Bacillati; phylum Actinomycetota; class Actinomycetes; order Kitasatosporales; family Streptomycetaceae; genus Streptomyces; species Streptomyces sp. NPDC031554. The sequence goes on from NZ_JBVIKX010000003.1 coordinate 180,939, forward strand.
ATACCCCTGGAGGCGTTCGCAGCCGGTGCGGGCCCGGTGGTCGCGACCACGGCCGGCGGCCTGGCTCAGACCGTCATCGACGGCGAGACCGGCTTCACGGCCGCACCGCAGGACCCCAGATCCCTGGCATCCGCCCTGCACCGGGCCCTGACCGTCCTGCCCCGAGAACGCGATCGACTCCGGAGCGCCGGGGCGGCCCTGGTGCGCTCCCGCCACGACTACGAGGCCAGCGTCGGTTCCGTCATGGACCGCATCGCCCCTTGGGCGCTGGCGCGGTCAGCCACCGTGGAGGGCGGCGCGCGATGAACCAGCCGGTGGTGCTGATCAGCCTGGAGTCCCCGCACTCCTTCTGGCGGCTATCCTCCGATCACGAGCGTGCGCTGTCCGCCGCCTTCCCCGGCATTGCGTTCCGCAGGGCGACCGAGGAGACCGTGCCGCACCAGCTGGCCGACGCACACGTCTACTTCGGGTGGCGATTCGCGCCCTCGTGGCTGTTCGCCGCGCCGCATCTGAAGTGGATCGCTTCCCCGGCCGCCGGCACCGACCATCTGCCCGTCGCCGAGGCGCACTCCGTCGGGGTGGCCCTGACCCGCTCGTACGGCTTCCACGGCAGGCCCATGGCCGAGCATGCAATGGGCCTGGTCCTGGGTTTCTCCCGCGGGTTGTTCATCAGCCAGCGCGTCCAGCGGAACCGTGCCTGGTGGAAGGACGACCTGGCCGAGGAGTTCTTCGACCTGGCGGGGGCGACGATGACCATCGTCGGCTGCGGCAGCGTCGGACGCCACCTCGCCCAGACCGCTCGGGCCTTCGGCATGAACGTCCTCGGAGTGCGCCGGACACCACCTGCCGCTTCCGAGGGCGGGATCACGTGGGTGCACACGACGGCGGTGCACCAGGCGGTGTCCGTCGCCGACGTCGTGGTCAATCTGCTGCCCGCGACCCCTGGCACGCACCGCTACTTCGACCGCGCCCTCTTCTCGGCGTGCAAGCCCCACTCTCTCTTCCTCAACCTCGGCCGCGCGGCAACCCTGGACCAGTCGGCCCTCCTGGCCTCCCTCGACACCGGCCACCTGCGCGGCGCGGCCCTGGACGTGTTCGATCCGAGACCGCTGCCCGCCCGCCATCCGCTGCGGCTCCACCCCCGGGTCGTACTCACCCCGAAAAGCTCGGTTTTCTGCCGCGCGTACATGGACGAGGCGGTGGCGTTCTTCGCCGACAACCTGCACCGCTACCTCTCGGGCCAACCCCTCAACGGCCTGGCCGAGACGCCCGCCATCCGCTCTCCGCTCGTAGGAGGTTGACCAATGCCCACCGCAGACCACGACGACCTGGCCGCCGCCTTCGCCGCTGCAGGCCGCAACCACCCCTACCTGGCCTTCACCCTGAACTCGCTGTGCAACCTGGACTGCGTGTTCTGCAAGCCCCGGTGCATGCCGGACTACGGGCACAAGGACCGGCCTCTGACCGCCTCCGACTACGCGGCCATCGGCACCGAGGCCGGGGCCTGGGAAATCAGGAAGGCACACTGCTCCGGCGGTGAACCGACCCTCCGAGCCGACATCCTCGACGTCATCGCGGGCCTCGCCGACGGCCTCGGGCCCGACGCCGCGATCGGCATGACCAGCCACGGCAACCTGCGCCGGGGGCTGAGCGTCGAACAGCTTCACCACGCCGGCCTGACCTACCTCAACCTCAGCCTCCACAGCCTCGACCCGGCGCGGTCCGCCGCGATCATGGGCGGCGGCGACCCACGCACCACCCGGAGCACCCTCGACGCCGCCCTCTCCCTCGGCCTGCGAGTGAAGATCAACTGCGTTCTTCAGCGCACCTACCTGGACGACGCCTTCGCCGTGGCCGAACTCGCCCGCGACCTGCCCGTCGCCGTCCGCCTGATCGAACTCCAGAACATCGGCCCCGCCCAGGCGCTCTTCGACACCGAGTTCATCACCGAGGCAGAGGTCCGCGACCGTCTCCACGAGTGGTTCGCGAACGCCGGCGAAGTCCCCCGGGACCAGCTGGGCGTCCGCAGCCCCGGGCAGTACCTCCGTCCCGACGGCTGGGCAGGGTCGATCGGCTTCATCTCCAACTCCAGCTGCGCCACCTGCTCCGACGCCAACCGAATCAAGATCACGCCCACCGGAGTGGCGCGACCCTGCATCCTGCACAACCGCGACATCCCCCTGAAGCCCCACCTCGCCGACGGCACACTCGGCGACGCCTTCGCCCACCTCTTCCAGGCCATGCTCGACCGCAACACCAACGACGCCTGGCAAGGCTTCCACTACGTCGACTACGACCTGCGCTGGGACCGTATGGAGCGCCCCGAAGGCACTCCGGTCCTGCCCCTGCTCCCAGTCCTGTCCACGAGAGCGGCCGGCTCCTCCTGCGCCCGCGCCTCCACCGGGGAGCGGTGATGGTCGTGGTCGACGCGCCGCCTCTCTACCAGGAGCTCGGCGCTCTGTACGAACGCAAGCTGGATGCTCACGACGTCGGGGCCGTGATGCTCACCCACAAGTGGCAGCCGGCCGACCTGCTGGCTCCGCACTCCGACATCGACGTACGCGTCCTCCTTCCCCAGGCCCCCACCGACTGGGAAGAGTGGAACCACCGCCTGGCCGCCGCACACACCGCCGCGGTCGGCCGGGAAGTCTTCCATCGACGTCTTCTGGAGCACCCGCCCGGCTTCGCGTTCACCGTGACCGAGGCGGACGGGCGGCTCGTGTCCGCGCCCGAACTCGCGACCTGGTCACTGATCAGCGGCAGCGCGCGGGACTTCCAACGCTGGAAGTCCCGGGCTCAGATGGCGCCCTGGTGCGAGGTCGATGAGCGGTTCTACCGGGGGATCCTCCAGGCCAGGATGGGCGGCCGATACCAGCTGGCCGCGGACAGCACGGACAACGTGGTCGAGGACATCGCCGCTTACCGGCGCCACTGCGTGGCATGGCACTACCTCGCCCCTTGCTGGTTCGCCGCCGCCGCACTCGCGACCCGGACCCGCTGCCCCGGAAAGACGGCGGCCCTCACCCAGTGGCGGCCGGAGGGACTGGACGGATATGCCGAGCTGTTCCTCCAGCACTCAGAGAACCGCTCCGATATCCGACCACGGGGTCCGCGCCACCTGCTCCGCGCGGCCCATGTAGCTCTGGAGGCGGCCATGCGCCGCGTTCCTGACGGGGCCCGCCCAGGCGGCCAGGGGCATGAGCACGCTCGTACTGGCTGGGTGATGACGGCCGGCATGCTCCGTGTACGCGTCGCCCGCTGGCTGTACTACCTCGATCCGCCGCCCGGCGTGGCGACCGAGTACCTGATCCGGCGGGAGGCGAAGGAACTCCGCTCCGCCGCGCAAACGCTGACCGTGCTCGCGGCAGACGAGGCGACTGCCGCCCAGCGGCTGGCCACCCGGATGGCGGCGCTGATTCCCACTGGGCCCACCACCGCCGACACCCTGCGCGCGACCCTCGCGCGCTGGCACCAGCAGAAGACCACCGTCCAGGACTTCCTCAGCTTCACCCCCGACGACGTCCACCTCTGCCCCAAGGAGTCTCGCCAATGACCCCGCGTGCGCCGGTGCCCCGCACCCTCAAAACGGCCAAGGTCAAGATCACCACGAAGTGCAACCGGCACTGCGACTTCTGCATCTTCGCCGACGGCGCCCAGGGCGAGAACATGTCCCTGGACCTGTTCTCCACCATCCTGACCCGGTTGGAGACCATCCCCTTCCAGCAGCTGCACATCAACGGCGGCGAACCCACCGTGCACCGGGACTTCCCGGCGCTCAGCGACGCCGCGCGCAAGCGGCTGCCGGACAAAGTCATGGTCCTGGGCACGAACGCCATCACCCTGGCCCGCAACAAGTCGATCATGGACGCGACCCTCCGCTCCTACGACCAGATCCTCATCGGCTGCGACGACGAACACGGGAACTACGACGAGGTGCACGCCGTCGTGCCCCGCCTCCGCGAAGTCGGCAAGACCGTGGTCGTCAACAGCGTCCTGGAAGGCATCAGTTCCACCCGGCTCACGCAGCTCGGGACGCTGTGTGAGAAGTACGGCGCCATCCACGTCACCAACCACGTGCACCACGTCGACGTGGGCCAGCCGGCGAACGAGCTGCGCGGCCTCTGCGACCGCTACCTCGACCAGCACCTGATGATCGAGATGGACGGGTCCTGCTACCGCTGCTTCAACGCCATGGCGAAGGACGACAGCGAGTTCAGCATCTGGGACGAGGACTTCGCGGCCAAGGTGTTCGCGCCGCGCGCCCACCACTTCCGGTTCTGCCTGCGCTGCCACGAGTACACCGACTCCGGCGCCGCACTCGTCCCCGCCCTCACCGTCTGACCGGGAGGTACACCACCATGCCCGCAGTCCTCGGACTGAACTTCCACCACGACACGGCCGCCGCGTTAGTCGTAGACGGCCGCCTCTACGCAGCCGAAGAGGAGCGCTGGAGCGGCGTCAAGCACAACCACCCCACCCGCAAAGGCACGCTCACGGCCCCGACCCGCGCGCTCCAGTGGTGCCTGGAGGCCGCCGGCCTCGAACCGGAGGACGTGGACGCCGTCTGGGCCGCCTCCATGCGTCCCAACCCCGCGGCCGGCTGGTGGCTGGCCGAGGAGCGGGAGGAACTCGCCGCCCTCCTGCCCGCGCCGCTCGGCGAACACCTCCGCCTCCTCTCCCACCACACGGCCCACGTGCTCTCTGGCCATCTCCTCTCCGGGCACGAGCACGCCGCGGGCCTCGTCATCGACGCCGGCGGCTCCTCCCTGGGATCCGACTTCGGCCCGGGCCGGGAGCGCATCACGGGGTACGACCTGTGGCCTGATCGGATCGACCGCCTCTACCAGGGCATGCCGACCGTCGTGCCGGGCCCGGTGGGGCCTCGGCGCGTCCACTCCTCCCTCGGGCACTTCTACCGGAACCTCGCCCAGAGGGTGATCCCACCCGGCGACGAGCCCGAGGGCAGCATGATGGCGCTCGCGGCCTTCGGCGATCCCCAGCGCTACGGAGCACACGTCCGCAAACTGGTCCGGCTCGGAGACGAGGGCGAGGTCCGCATCGATCATCCGTGGGGTTCTGCGGACAGCAGCACACCGTTGCTGCTCGATGGCCGGGCTTGGACCACCGACAACGTCGCGGAACAGCCGGAACACAAGCGTGCCGACCTGGCCGCCGCCGTCCAGGAGGTCTTCGCCGAATCGGTCGTCCACATCGCCCGCCACCTGCAACGACTCACTCGGACATCAGCGTTGGTGTTCTCGGGCGGATGCGCCCTGAACTCCCACCTCAACGGCCAGCTGGCCGCCGACAGCGGCTTCGACACCCTCTTCGTCGCGCCCGCCCCGCACGACGCTGGCACAGCCGTGGGCGCCGCGCTCTACGGCTGGCACTACCAGCTCGGGCAGGAACGCCTGCAGGTACCGACCGACGCGGCCTGGGGTCCCGATCCGGGCGCGCTGCCGACGACAACGGTGCCGACCGGCTACCACCCCTTGCCCCACCTCGGGCCCGGACTGGCGCCCACAGTGGCGGCACTTCTCGCCGAGCACCGCATCGTCGGCTGGGTGCAGGGACAGCTCGAATTCGGGCCGCGTGCCCTCGGCCATCGCTCGATCCTCGCCCACCCCGGTCGCGCCGCAACGAGGGACCGGCTCAACGCGATCAAGAAGCGAGCCGCGTACCGCCCGTTCGCGCCCGCCGTCCTCGCGGAGCACGCCACGGAATGGTTCATGTCGGCGGGCGACCCTTTCATGAACCGTGTCGCCACCGTCCGCCGGTGCCGAGCCGACCGCGTCGCGGGGGTCACCCACCACGACGGCACCGCCCGCGTCCAGTCCGTCGCCGCCGACCACCAGGGCCTGCGCGATCTCCTTGAGCAGTTCCACGACCTCACCGGACTGCCGCTGCTGCTGAACACATCCTTCAACCGCAAAGGCGCCCCGATCCTGCGGACCGCTGAGCAAGCCGTGGCGGCGGCGGTGGACCTACGCCTCGACGCCCTCGCCGTCGGGGACACCCTGCTGCTCGCCGACCACGTCCCCGAACCCCGTGCCGCGTCCCTTCGTACGAGGTGAGGCGGATGGACCCCATCGATCTCGACCACGTCCTGACCGTGCTCGGTGCCGCAGCGTGGAGCCCGGACGAGCAGTCCCGCGCCCGCGTGACCGTCGGCCTCGCTCTCACGGTCTACGACGGCCACACCCGCGACCAGGGCACGCCATACCTGGAGCACCCGCTGGCCGTCGTCAGGCTCTTGCGAACGGAGATCGGCGTCCGGCGCCCGGTGACCCTCCTCCTCGCCCTCCTCCATGACGCCTTGGAGGTGGCCCCTGAGTCGGAGGCACTACTCGTCCACCACCTCGGCGGCCCGTTCACCGCCCGCCTGCGTGCCATGACGGCCGACCACCGACTCGAACAGCGCCCCAAGTCCGTCGGCGACGAGACCCGCTGGCGCGCCAAGCAGGCCGTGCTCCCGCCCGAGGACCTCCTCGTCCGGCTCGCCGACCGCCTGCACAACCTGCGCGACCTCGCCGCGTCCCCGAACCTTGACCGGCGCCGACGGTTCCTCCAGACCCTGGGCGATTTCCACCTCCCCCTCGCCGACGCCGCCCGCGGCCTCGGCCCGCATCTGGAGACCATGCACGCGCGCCTGCACGCCGAGTACGTCCACCACGTACAGGAGGTACGTCCGTGAAACGGGTCGTCTACTCGATGGAGCCGGTCGGCCGGACCGGCGGCCGGGTCTACCTGCGGATGCTCCACGAGGTGACGGCCGGCGACGTGGAATGGCGCACCGTCCCGGACCACAAGCGGACCTACCGGGTCCGCCGCTGGCGCAAGCTCCGCCACCTCGCCCGCCTGGCCCCTCCCATACGGGCCCTGCACGGCACCACCGGCATCTTTGTATGGGACGACCTGAGCCTGCTGCTGTTCACGCCCGAGATGCGCGCCCGCACGGTGTTCCTCCTGCACCACTACGAGCCGTTGCAACATGACTCCGCCCCCATCGAGGCCATGCTCTGGGAACGGCTGTTCCGCGTCCTGCCGCAGTGCGCCGCCGTCGTGTGCGTCGCCCCGTACTGGGCCGACCACCTACGCGCCCGCGGCGTCCGCAACGTACGGGTGATCTACAACGCCTTCGACATGACCGAGATCGAGCAGGCACGCGGCTACGACCGGGCCGAGTGCCGCGCCGAGTTCGGCCTGCCGCCCGACGTGATCGGCGTCTACGCGGGCAAGGCCGTGCACTGGAAGGGAACCGAGGAGGTCTCGGCAGCCCTGGCCAGCGTTCCCGGCCTGCGGGTGATCACCAGCGGCAGCAACACCATCGGCCTCGACAGCGCGCACTACGACGTCGAGCGGGAGCGGTACCTGCGTCTGCTGCGCGCCTGTGACGTCGGCGTCTTCCTCCCACGGATGCGGGAGGGCTGGAGCCGCTGCGCCGCCGAGGCTTTACTCCTCGGCCTGCCCTGCCTCATCCGCCCGGTGGCCGGCCTGGGCGACCTCGCCGCATTGGCTGGCCAGCCGACCCCTGACCTCCGCCGCCTCCCGGCACAGGTCCGGGAGCGTGCGGTGGCACGCCACACCGAGGCCAAGGCGGGGTACGAGGCCCTGGCCCGGTTCGACCTGAACTACTTCGGCGACGCCTGGGGCAATCTCCTGGCGCAGATCGCCTGAGCAGCGGCTAAGCCTGCGCGGCCAGCTTCTTGCTGGCGACGTCCAGACGGGCGAGCACGCGGTCCCGGCCGAGCAGCTCCATGGACTCGAACAGCGGGAGTCCGATCGTCCGGCCGGTGACCGCGACCCGGATGGGCGCCTGGGCCTTGCCCAGCTTCAGCCCGTGCTTCTCGCCGACGGCGAGGAGAACGGCCTTCAGGTCGTCCGCCTTCCAGTCCGCGACACCGGCCAGCTCGGCGCGGGCGTCCGACAGGATGTCGCCGGCGCCTGCCTTCATCGCCTTATTCCACGACGCCTCGTCCTCGACCGGCTCGTCGAGGAACAGGAAGTCCACATAGCTGGTGATCTCGGAAAGCAGCGCCAGCCGGGTCTGGGCCAGGGAAGCCGCAGCCTCGAAGACGTCCTTGTCGAACGCCTCCGGCCGCCACGGCGCGTAGGGGGCGACGAGCCACGGCGCGCAGGCGGCGGCGAACTGCTCCGGTGACAGGGCGCGAATGTACTCGCCGTTGAACGCCGTCAACTTCTTCACGTCGAAGAAGGCCGGCGCGGTGTTGACGTCCTCGATCCGGAAGAGCTGCTCCAGCTCCTCGTACGGCCTGATCTCCTGGTCGTCGCCCGGGCCCCAGCCGAGCAGCATGAGGTAGTTCACCATCGCCTCGGGCAGGAAGCCCTCGGCGAGGTAGTCCTCCAGCGCCACCTTGTCGCGGCGCTTGGACAGCTTCTGCCGCTTCTCGTTCACAATCACCGGCAGATGCGCCCACACGGGCGGCTTGGCACCGAGCGCCTCCCACAGCAGCTGCTGCTTCGGCGTGTTCGACAGGTGCTCTTCGCCTCGGATGACCTGCGTGATTCCCTCGTCCAGGTCGTCCACGACGTTGGCGATCAGAAAGACCGGGGACCCGTCGCCACGGGCGATCACGAAGTCCTCGATCGCGCTGTTCGGGAACGCCGGCTCCCCGCGGACCAGGTCGACCACGACGGTCTCACCCTCGTCCGGCGTCCGGAACCGCAGCGCCCGCCCCTCCTCGAAGGCCAGCCCCCGGTCCCGGCAGAACCCGTCGTACCCGAGGTGCTCCGACCCCGTGCGCTCCTTCAGCTGCTCCCGGGTGCAGTCGCAGTAGTACGCCCGGCCGGCCGCGAAGAGCTGCTGAGCCGCTTCCCGGTGCCGGTCGGCGTTGTGCGACTGGAAGTACGGCCCCTCGAAGGCCGGGTCCTCGGCATGGATGCCGATCGCCGCGAGCGCGCTGATGATGCCCTCGGTCCACTCCGGCTTGTTCCGGGCCGCGTCGGTGTCCTCGATCCTCAGGACGAACCTGCCGCCGGACTGTCGCGCCACCGCCCAGTTGTAGAGAGCGGACCGCGCGCCACCGACATGGAACATGCCGGTCGGGGACGGGGCGAAACGAACGCGAACCGGGGCAGTAGACATGCACCCCAGAGTACCGACGCCGGACACTCGCACCGGACCATTCCACCTACCCTCGCACCAACGCTTTCCGGCCGTCCTCGCCCCCTACTCGTACGTCTCCTTCCACCGCTTCCGGTGCCGCCAGTCCCCTTGTCCCAGGCCATTCACCGCGCCAAGCGACAGCAGCGAGGCACCGTTGTTCCACAGCCCGAGGTGATCTCGATGGACAGCGAGGATGTCGTTCTCCGTGGCGAACTTCTCAGCCGGCCCGCTGAAGTACGTGGTGGCCACGAAGATCGCCACGTCGGCCTTGAAGTGCACCCTCGCACCGAGCAGGTCCCGCACCTCCCGGCTGGGGATCTTGCTCTTCGGCGTGTACCGCTTGCACTGGATCACCATGCTCCGCCCATCGGGAAGGACCCCCAAGACGTCAGCCCCGTTGTCATGCGAGCCACCGACCCTCCGCACGTCGGTGCACCCATCGCGTTGGCACAGGTCTACGACGAAGTCCTCGAACTCCGTCCCCGTCATCGCGTCGACCTCGGCGAGCGTCCGCTGCCCTGCCCTCACGGCCTCGTCATGCCGCCACTGCTGATCACCGCCCCGGATGAACCGATCGGTGCGCCACAACCACAACCCACCGCTGGCGACCCCACCCAGAACGAGGCCACCGACGAGATAGGGCCAGACCTCGCTCCAGAAGGCCACCAAGAGGACGACACTCACGCCTCCGGCGATGACGCCGCCGTGGAGCCGCTGCTCTCGACGCCTCCGAGCCGCTGTTCCTCGCCGCTTCCGTGCTGCTGCCATGGCGCCCCTCCCTCGTCCAGTGCAGCAGTCTTGGGAAGGGGGAGGCGTCCAAATAGGGCGCAGTTCGGCCAATGGCTGGTCTCGTTGCATGGACACCCAACCAGTGGAGGCCGATAGAGCGCCGACCGGTACCCGACACAATCGGATCGGTACCCGTACCGGGCCGCCAAGGGGGAACACCGTGCGCCTGCTGCCGACCGCTACAAGCACCGATGTCCAGGAGCAGCAGCCTCGCGTAACAGTGCTACCAATCGGCTTCTTCGAGCAGCACGGCAAATACCTGCCGCTGATCACTGACACTGCGATCACATGCGTCCTAGCCCAGGAGATCGCCGCCGCCTACCCTGTCCGCCTCCTCCCACCCATCACCATCTCGTGCAGCCACGAGCACGCAGCGTTCCCCGGCACCGTCAGCATCAGCGCCAAGACCCTGCACCCCGTGATCGACAACATCCGCGCCTCACTCGCCCGCACCGGCATACACAAGCTGGTGATCATCAACGGCCATGGCGGGAACTACGTCCTGTCGAACGTAGTCCAGGAAGCCAACGTCGGCGGCCCGTCAGTCTCCTCTTCCCCCTCGGCCTCGACTGGGGCCGTGCTCGCGAGCACGGCGGCCTGGTCTCTGATCGGCACGCGGACATGCACGTCAGCGAGGTCGAGACCTCGATCCTGCTCCATGCTGCCCTGGAGCTGATCCGCGACGACTACACCGAGGCGGACAACGGCGGCGGATCACGCCCCCTTCTCCTCGTCCATCAGAGAGGGCTTACACCGTATCCGGAGATATTGGCTTTCCGTCCATCGCTACCCCGGCCAAGGGAAAGGCCGTGCTCGCAAGTCTGACCGATAGCTCCGCTCTCCACTTTGCCGCCCTCGGCGAGCAGCCGTGATTCCGGTAAAAGCGATCACGCGAAGGGTTTTCCACAGGCTCATCGGATCCGGTGCGACCTGGCTACGCTGTGCCCATGGCAACAGAGGTAGCAGCAGCGGAAACGGATCTTGTGACCCGCACGGAAGCGAGGAGGCAGGAGTCATCTTCGGCTCTTGACCCCAAGGAGCGTGCGAAGCGCGGTCAGTACTTCACTCCTGCCCCCGCTGCGGACTTCATTGCCTCGCTCGCGAGGCTGGACGGTGCAGCCCCGATTCGGCTCCTCGACCCCGGTGCCGGGGCGGGGTCTCTGACCGCCTCGGTCGTCTCGCGCATCCTCCGGGAGCAGCCTCAGGCTCAGATCAACGTGACCGTTTGCGAGAACGATCCACAGCTTCACGAGACCCTCTCCGTAACGTTGGAAGACTGCGCGAGCACGGCCCGAGCGGCCGGCGGAAGCGTCGAGACCACCCTGGTGAAGGACGACTTCATCACCTGGGCGACCGAGGATGCAGGGCTGTTCGGTGAGGATCGGGGTCCGTTCGACCTCGTAGTCATGAACCCCCCGTACAAGAAGCTGGCCGCCAACTCACGTGAGCGGAGGGCAGTCGCTGCGGCCTGCACAGAGACCTCGAACCTCTATTCGGCATTCATGGCACTGGGGATCCGTCTCCTCGCTCCAAGCGGCCAGCTCGTCGCCATCACACCCCGAAGCTTTGCGAATGGCCCTTACTTCCGGCCGTTCCGTAAGTATCTTCTGGACCGCATGCACATTGACCGCGTGCACCTATTTGAATCGCGAAACAAGGTATTCGCCGATACAGACGTACTCCAGGAGAACGTGATCTTCTCGGCAACACGTACCGACAAGCCTGACCGAGGCCCTATCGTCGTTTCCTCAAGCCACAGCTACGGCGGCGAAATCCGTAGCCGCTCGGTGGAATACAGCGACATGGTGCATCCAGAAGATGGCGAGCACTTCATCCACATCAGCGCAGACGAAGAAGACGCGCAGCTCGCGGCTACTCACGCCAACCTTCCCGCCACCCTCACACAAATCGGCTGTCAGGTTTCGACTGGGCGCGTGGTGGACTTTCGATCCAAGGAGCACCTACGAGCCGATCCAGAGAAGGGAGCGGTTCCCCTCATCTACCCGCTTCACATGCGTAACGGCGGAATCCATTGGCCCGTACCGGGAGCCAAAAAAAACAATGCGATCATGCTCACCCCAGACACCGAAAAGATGACTTTCCCGTCTGGTTATTACGTCGTAGTGAAGCGGCTCTCCTCTAAGGAGGAGAAGCGCCGTGTGGTCGCTACCGTTTTCGATCCCGAAGTGACACCACACTCACGGATTGGATTCGAGAACCACGTAAACGTGTTCCACAGGGCGGGGGCCGGACTCCCCCGGGACGTCGCACGCGGTCTCTGCTTCTGGCTCAACTCCACCCTGCTAGACCGGCTCATTCGTCGATTCAGCGGCCACACACAGGTGAACGCGACCGACCTACGGAACCTCCGCTACCCAAGCGAAGCTCAGCTGCAGGCCATTGGTGGCGAGTGGATAGAGGATGGGTGGCCCGATCAAGAGAAGCTCGACGATCTCGTCGAACGTCACCTAGAGCTGGATGAGACCGCCTCGTCCGGCGAAGCGTAACGTCCGCGAGCACGGCCACAGAATGGCTGATTAAGGTCGGGCATGGCGGAATCTTGCCGCCCCTCAAGATGGGTCCCCATCACCTGGCAGCGCACCCCCAGAGGCCCTGTAGCCTGAGCCGCACTCACTGCATCGATGTGGCTGGGGAGGGCCAGCGAGTGACCAAGGCACAGCAAGAAAAGAAGCTCAAAGAGGCGAAGGAAATTCTCGCCTCTATAGGGATGCCCGCGAAGCAGCAGAACACCCGGACCGCACTGGTCCTGCTTGCGATGCTGGACCTCCGCCCGGATCAGGAATGGGCGGAGGCAAGCTCCAACACCCTCGGCATCACCGAGTGCATGGATTGGATGGCCGTCCACTATCCCGACATCCCGAAAGGGACGAAGGACCCGAGCAGGTACGCACCGAACAGCCGCGAGTCCGTGCGCAAGGAATCCGTCCACCAGCTCATCGATGCCGGCGTCCTCGTCAAGAATTCTGACGCCCCAGGACGAGCCACGAACGACAAGAACAATCGATACCACCCGAGCCAACTGGCCATAAAGGCGCTGACGACCTACGGGACCTCGGCATGGCAAGACTCGCTCGACGAATTCCACGCCGAATGGAAGAAGCTGATCGAGCTCTGGGCCGCTGAGAGGTCGGTTCACCGAGTGCCCGTCAAACTTCCTGACGGAACGGAGGTCAAGCTGAGCCCTGGCGAGCACAGCGAACTCATCGGGGCTGTCGTCGAACGCTTCGCATCGCAGTTCACCCCCGGAGGCACGGTCGTCTACCTGGGCGACACGGGCTCCAAGTGGATCGTCAACAAGCCCGAGTACCTCGCGGAGCTCGGCGTGGTCGTGGACGCCCACGGCAAGATGCCCGACGTGGTCATCCACTACACGGACAGGGACTGGCTGGTGCTCGTGGAGGCAGTCACCTCCACCGGGCCGGTCAACGGTCTACGGGTCGCGCAGCTCAAGAAGCTCTTCGAGGGAGCGCGCCCGGGGCTGGTCTTCGTCACTGCCTTCCAGACGAAGAAGAAGTTCCGACAGTTCGCAGCCGACATCGCGTGGGAAACAGAAGTCTGGGTCGCGGAAGAGGAGACGCACATGGTGCACTTCAACGGCGAGCGCTTCCTCGGCCCCTACGGCGACACTCACGAATAAACGACGAGGGCCGCCCCGCGAGGCGGAGCGGCCCTCAAGCAGATATCGGCGACGACCTACTCTCCCACGAGGTCCCCCTCGCAGTACCATCGGCGCTGGCAGTCTTAGCTTCCGGGTTCGGAATGTTGCCGGGCGTTTCCCCACCGCTATGGTCACCGAAATACTTCGCGCTAGCCCAGGGGCAAGCACTTTCGAGCGATGAGTATACAGGCGGGCAGATCGTTGGTCGGCCAGCCCGGACGTACCAAGTGAGGCGTGACCTGCACCGTTCCGCCGGGCACCGGCCGACCGCCCCGTCGCCATCGTCCTGCCCACCCATGCCAGGCCATCGTGGTTGCAGTTCTGGTTGCATTCACTTCCGTCCGGCTCCGTCCGGACGGGTTCACCTCAAACGCTCCGCCGCAGGTCAGGACGGGTGCGGCCCGCTCCGGACCCCCGTACGAACCTCTGCGGAGCGCGTACGGGACGGCGCTCCGGCAGTGGTCGTTTCAACCGTTCCGTACCACCCTGCACGCTCAGCTACTTGCTGCCACCTCCAATCGGGCGTCAACGGCGAGTGCGTCGGGCTCCTCGGATGCGGCTGATGAGACCGGCGTCCTTTTGACACACGCACTCGGGGGTGGGAAGCCGGTGGTCGATCATCTGGTCGGGTCGAGGGCCGAAGCGGGTGTCGTACTCGATGCGTCGTGGGGGCCCGCTGACCAGGCCCGTGCTGCGTGCGATCCAGGCGCCGACGACCAGGCAGGCGGCCTGCTGGGCCACGAACGCGGCCGAAGGGCGGAACCCGTCGTCCGTTCTACCGGTCGGCTCAGCCGAGTTGATCAGCCCGCACACCGGCCGTCCGAGGAACTGCCTGACGAGCTTCCGCTGTTGGTGGTCCAGGCATTCCAGGTCCCGTTCGGTCAGCGGTTCCTGCCCGCGGGCGATTCGGGACAGCGGGAGGCCGGTCAGTTCATGGAGTCGCTGCTCCGCGCTTTTCCCGGTGTGGTTGGCCTTGAAGTAGCAGCGCAGGCAGGGGCCGGTGGGCAGTGCCTCGTGCAGGGCGACAGTGGTGCCGACCGGGCCGCCGGTGCTGCCGTCCAGGGTGAGATCGGCGTGGAACCGCTGCAGGTCGTGCCGGGCGTCGACGCTGTCCAGTCCGCCGAGGACGATCCGGGGCCACGGCAGGGTGCCCGCATCGACGGCCTCGATGGAAGCCTGGATCGTCCCGTGGAACGGGGTCACCTCGATGCGCCGTAGGCGTGCGTCGATCAACCGCGCCTTCGGCAGGCCCGCAGCCGCGTCGGCCAGGGTACCGATGCTGTATGAGGTGACGTTCGGTTTCTCGAAGACCTCCCTGTCCACCACCGTCAACTCGCCGGAGACCTGCAGCAGGTCCAGGACCAGGGCGATGCCGGTGCCGATCGCACCGCCCCCGCCCAGCAGCACCTTCTCCAGCGCAGGCAACGGGGGAACGACGGTCCCGGGTTGCTCACCGGGGAGGACGGGGCAGAAGTCCACCACCGGGGTCACCTGGAACTTTCCCTCCGGCAGCCCGGCAACGACCTTGAACGCCTCGCCGGCCAGCATCGCCGCAGTGAGGACCGCGCCCAGCCCGGTGCCGGGCGCGTTGAGCCGGGGGAAAGGATGACCGGTGTGCCGCAGACGGGCCCCGTGCCCGTCCGGTGCACCAGTCACCGCAGTACCCAGCGGTGGTGCGGTTCCCACGTGTAGATGCAGCGGCGCCTTGCCCTGGGCCTCGCCGATGCGAAGCGGCCGGTCCGGATCGATCCCGGCCGCCGTTTCCACCAGCCTGCGGATGAGTTCGTCGTCGAGCCCTCCCAGTCCGCGGCCAGGGTCCAGACTCAGCCGGACCGGCCACCGGCGAAGGTCCGCCGCCAGCACTTCGAGAGTCTCGGCGGCCGCGGGCAGGTTCCCGTCCGCGGTCAGGTGGATCAGGGTGCCCTCCATCCGCTCCCGCAGGGTGCTCTCTTCCACGCCGGCGGCCAGGCCGCCCAGGCGCAGGCCGCGGCTGTAGTCAGTACTCACGGACACCCTCCTCGTCGAACACCACCGTGTACACCGGGAGCAGCGCCGGGTCGACAACCGGAGCGGTGCAGGGCACCCAGTCCTGCTCGAAACGCCACCACCCCCACGACGCAGGGTCGGCGGGCGGCGCTGCGTAGGTCGGGACGACAGCGCTGACGAAACCCGGCACCCGCAACGAGTACGCGCGGTCGGTCCGCGACAGGAAAGCCTTCTCGGGGTGCGAGTGGATCATCGCCCGCACCCGGTAGGACCGTTCCTCGGCGAAGGTGAACAGCCGGTCGTACGCGACCGCACTCACCGTGAACAGACCCGGACCCCGCACGATCCCCGCCGTCCCGGCCACGGCCACGGCCAGCACGTGCATGTCCGACTGCCCGGTCAGCAGCAGCGCGCCGGTTTCCTGGTCGGCCAGGCCGTGGCACTGAATCTCCTGGAGCACCGGGGCGACCGCGCCGGCCGGCAGCACGAGCTTCCTCGTGTCGGTGGTCATCCGGCACGCCTCCCGTCGACGCGATTGATGTCGTCCTGCACGTTCTCCACCACGTACAGGAAGGGATTGCCGGTGCTCCGCCAGGAGTGCGGCCCGCTGCTCCACTCGGGGTGGAGCCTCTGGCCTTCGGCGGTGAACGGCTTGCACACATCGTTGGAGCCGTAGCGGTAGCCATTCGCTTCCGGCCAGGCACTGGGCGCTCCGACTCCGGAGACGCCGATCGACTCGACGAAGACGAGAGAGGGCGGCCGGTCCGGGTAGACCGTCCACTCGATCCGGGCGATGAACGCTGCGCGCTCATCGTTGTTCGGTTGCACCTCGGCCCAGAACAGGCCGTCGGGGTCCTGGTCGCGGTGGTGGAGGCGGCCGGCGGTCGAGGAGAGGAACTCCTCGACCGCCGGGACGTCGCCCGCCAGCCGCAGACGGCTCTCGAGATCCACGACTGACTCCCGGGCTCTAGCCGTTGGTGGTCTCGGTGCGCAGCTTGAGGTGCAGGGCCTTGGCGTGCCCGGCCAGCTCGCCCACAGTTGCCTCGGGCGGGACCTCGTGCCCGTCGTGGAACAGGTAGTAGCGGGTGGTGCCGTCGCTGGCGAAGCCGAAGGCGGTGAGGGTGTCGGACAGGATGCTCGCGGCGGTCACCTGCGGGTCGTAGTCGTGCCGGTACGGGTGCTCGGCGAGCGCGGAGGTCACCGTGATCTTGATCTCGTGGGGCTGGGGCATACCGATCTCCTGCGTTGTTCGGGGTTGATGGCGGAGCGCTACTGATTCAGCAAAGCGTCACTGGTTCAGTAGTGAGCCCAGTGTGATCATCCCGGGTTGATGCAGTCAAGCTTCATCGCCGAATTGCTGCGCGCTACGCTGCCCGTATGAGCGCCGACCGGAGCCAGCTCCCCTTCCCAGATCCCGAAACGACAGGACCAGACGCTGTCGAACAGTTCGACATCGCCGAACTCGGACGCCTCCTGAAGGAACACCGCGGCCCCCTTTCCCTCCGGCAGGCCGCCGCCGAAGCGGGCGTCAGCTTCAGCACCCTCACCCGGGTCGAAGCCGGCGCCCAGCCCGACCTCGCCACCTTCACCCGCCTCTGCGCCTGGCTCGGCGTCTCCCCGAGCCGCTTCTTCACCCCGACCGCCACCCGCCAGACCTCGCCCCTCGACCAGGCCATCACCCACCTCCACGCAGACCCTCGGCTCACCGACGACGCGGCGAACAAGATCAGCTCCGTTCTGCGCGACCTCTACGACGCCCTCGCCAAGGAGGCGGTCCCCGCCGTACCCGCCCTTGCCTGCCACCTCCGAGCTGCCTCGGTGCTGCGTCCTGGCGTCCCCCAGCGGCTCGCCGACCTGCTCACCGACATGAACACCGAACTCGAACGACTCGTCGAAGCAGGCGAACTGTGACCCTCCCCCGAGGCTTCAAGGCCAACGCCGAACGAGAAGCCCTCCGACTGCGCCGCGAACTCGATCTCAGCGACACCGATGCCCTGAACGTCGACGACCTCGCCGACCACCTCAAGGTCAAGATCGTCAGCGCCGAGAAGCTCGTCAGCCACACCCGGCTCGAAGAACTCGAACGGGTCCAGGCGTACGCCTTCTCTGCCGCGACCTTCCAGGTCTCCGGCAGGAACATCGTCGTCACCAACCCGCTCCGCACCCCGGGTCGCAGAGCCAGCGACGTAGCCCACGAGCTCTCCCACCTCGTCCTGAAGCATGACCTCACCGAGATCCGCGAAGTCAATGGCATGCCCTTCAGGACCTGCCGCCCCGACGAGGAAGAACAAGCCACTGCCTTTGGCGGAACACTCATGCTTCCCCGCCCCCTCCTGCTCAGCGCAGTCCGCCGCCAGTGGGGGCCGACGCAGATCGCCGAGCACTACGGAGTGACCGAGGAAATGGCCCGGTACCGGTACAACACCACGGGTGTGGCCAAACAGGTCCGAAACCGCTGACGGTGCCGGAGGTAGGCGCTGTCGGTCTGTCGCTTACCGCCGGAGCATGGAGCGGGAGCAAGCAAGTACTTCGGCTGGCGGACTCTGTGGCGCATGCTGGATGGCCACCAGCGATGCACGACGCGCGCGTACGAGCGGTGTGACGGTACGTCGATACTCAGCCGGGACGCCGCGCCACGGACAACGTGTAGGCCCGCGGGGGATAGGACACTCCCCCTTCCCTGGGAGCCATCTGGGAGCCAACCCGCTCCCCGAGCCCCTTCCAGGCCGCGCCACACCAACCGAGCCCGCCCACTTGACCTGCCAAAACGTCATCGAGGCTGGCAACCTCACCAACCGAACCTCATTCGGGACGAAGAGGTCGTGGGTTCAAATCCCGCCACCCCGACAGAGAAACACCAGGTGAGGCACCTAGGAACGTTCCTAGGTGCCTCACCTGTTTCGTCTGCGTGTCTATCTGCGTGACTACCGGTTCCCGCGTGTCCACGGCCGCTGCGGATCAGCGCCGAAGATCCCGTCCATGACGACGGCGCCGGTCTGGATCACGGGCCGGATCTGCTTCCGATAGACCTCCTCGGTGACGGCCGTACCCGAGTGGCCGACGAGCCGGGAGATCACTTCCAGCGGGACGCCCCGGTCGGAGAGCAGGGACACGAAGCTGTGCCGGAGCTCCCGGGGCGTCCACTCGTCGGCGTTGATCCCGTCGACGTCCTTGAGCGCCTGCCGGAAGGCGCGGCGGACGTTGGCCGCGTCGAGCGGCCTGCCCACGGCGGAGGAGGAGACGAGCCCGTGTTCCTCGGATCGACGGAGAACGACAGACGCGCGAACGATGGCGGCACCTGGTTGAGACCCGTCGCAGTCGCCTCGGCACGACTCGTTAGGCCGCAACAGGCAACGTCGGCACGAAGCCAGTGACCCCACGGTGTCCGGGCGCCATCCGGGAGTCGACCCGCTCCCCATGCCCCCTCGAAACCACCGCACCCCAACGCCACTACGATCGCCGGTCATGGACTGGCTGGAGCGTGCCGCGAAGCTGAGGCAGTGGAGCAGAGGCGGGACCCGCGCTCCGCACAAGCCGCTGCTGTTCCTGTACGCGCTCGGGCGTTTCCAGCGGGACGCCGACGGTGAACTGCGGTACAGCGCGGTGGAGGACGACCTCAGACGGCTGCTGGCCGAGTACGGTCCGCCCAACAGAACGACGCCCGCCTACCCGTTCCACCATCTGGTGAGCGATGGCGTGTGGGAGGTGCGCACCGATCGCGGACCGGGCAGCCCCGGCAGTGGCGTGCGGGAGCTGCGGGAGATCGGAGCCGCAGGGCGGCTGACGCCGGAACTACGGGCGGCGCTGCGGCGCGAGCCGTCGTTGCTCGGCCGGATGGCACGGGTCCTGCTCGACCTGAACTTCCCTCCCTCGCTCCACGGCGATCTCTGCGAAGCCGTCGGCCTGGAGCTGGAGCCGACGGAGAGCGAACAGTTCTCGGCCGTGCGCGGGCGGCGGGATCCCCGGATGCGGGAGCAGGTCCTGACGGCCTACGAGTACCAGTGCGCCTTCTGCGGCTACGACGGCAGGATCGGCACGGTGCCCGTCGGGCTGGAGGCCGCGCACGTGCGCTGGTGGGCGTTCGACGGTCCTGACGACGTCGACAACGGCCTGTGCCTGTGCTCGCTGCACCACAAGCTCTTCGACAAGGGCGTCCTCGGCATCGGTGACAGTCACCGCATCCTGGTCTCGCAGCGCTTCGTCGGCCACAGCCCCGCCGCCCGCGAGCACGTCATAGCGCTCGCCGGCCGCCCGCTCATCGGACCTCAACCGGGTGCCAGTCCCGTCGCGGCGGTCCACCGCTCCTGGCACACCAGCCAGGTCTTCCACGGCAGCCCACGCCCCGCCCCGGCCGCCTGATCGCCGAGCGCCTATCACGTGACCCCGCTGGTAAGGAGTGGGATACCGGGAGTATGGTCTCTTGTATGGCGACGAAGAAGGTAACCGTGACGATTCCCGAGGATCTCCTGGACGAGATCCGCGCGGACGCGGCAGAGCGGGGCCTGTCGGCGTATGTCGCCGAAGCGCTGCGCTTCAAGCGTGACCGGGACCGGCTCCTGGAACTGGCCGACTGGCTGCAGGAAGAGCACGGCCCCATCACCGAGGACGAGCATGCGGCAGCGCTCGTCGAGCTGGACGAACTCGACGCCGAACACGAACGGCGTCGAACCGCCGGAAAGCACAACGCCGGAGAGGCTGCGTGAAGAAGCGAGCCGCCGAGCACGGACAGCGACCCCTCCGCGTCTTCGTACTGGACTGTGAAGCCCTGTCCCTTGCGGTACGCGGCGACCGGAAGATGATCGCCTGGCTCGACCTCGCGGCACGCGGAGAGGCCGAAGTGGTGACGTCCCCGATGACACTGGTCGAGGCGTACGACGGCAGAACGACCGAGCAGCGCTGGGACTGGGTATTGTCCCGGCTCCAGGTCGTCGACATCGGGAAGGACGAGGCCCGCCAGGCGCGTCGCCTCCTGGCCGACGCCAAGTTGCACGGCCACACGTACGCGATCGACGCCGTGCTCGCCGTCATCGCACGACAGCAGAAGGGACAGGTCACCGTCTTCACATCGGATGTCGACGACCTGGAGAAGCTGGTCCCGGACACGATCGTCGTCAAGAAGGTCTGACCCGACCCGCGCCCCTCCAGCGCCCGCACCCACGCTGGTGAGCACCCGCGATGCCATCGCGTACTTCGTCCGGACCACATCGGCAGTCTCCGACGCCAGGCAGCGGACGGCGAATAGAGCGGCCGACTCGACTTCCTGGCACCGGTGGGCCGGTGGATTTCCTTCGGGTCGCAGGGCTGACTCTCCAGCACCATCCAGGCAGTAGCACCCTTGGGAGCCATCTGGGAGCCGCCCTGCTCCCGATACCCCCTCCACGCCACCCGAGAC
Source organism: Streptomyces sp. NPDC031554 (assembly GCF_055580685.1). Classification (NCBI taxonomy): domain Bacteria; kingdom Bacillati; phylum Actinomycetota; class Actinomycetes; order Kitasatosporales; family Streptomycetaceae; genus Streptomyces; species Streptomyces sp. NPDC031554. The sequence goes on from NZ_JBVIKX010000003.1 coordinate 201,912, forward strand.
CAACCGGGACCACCCGCCTGAACTGCGCAAACGCAATCCAGGCAGGAAAGATCATTAACCGATCCTCATTCGGGACGAAGAGGTCGTGGGTTCACATCCCGCCACCCCCACACAGGTCAGAGGCCCATTCACGTGATCGTGAATGGGCCTCTGTCGTGCGTGCGACAGTGGAGTACAGCAACCGCTATGACTCTTGTCGGCCGTCTCTGCCCGGCGGGTCTTCCGTCCGCTTCTCGCTGCGTGCGCTCGCCCTTCTTCTGCTTGCTGCCGCCGCCCAGTGCCTTCCGAGCTTGCGGAGCGCCGGGAAGCCGCACGCCTCTTCGAGCGACCAGGGTTCGGGCCGGTCGCTCCGGGGCCTGTGGATCTTGAGGAGCCGGGCGCCGTCCTTCGGGACGTCCTCCTCGACCATGGCGTCGGCCGGCACGCTGCGGAGGATCGTCCGGGCGTCGTCGACCGAGCGCTTCGAGAGGGTTCGTCGGCAGCGCTCCCCCTTCGCGCACCGTCACCGCCGCTCCTCGGGTCGTGGGGCGTCCTTGCCCCGACTGCGGCACGGCACTGACAGGCGTCGGCGAGCTTGTTGAGCCGAGGCCCCGTGTCCTGCAGGGTCAGCCGGTCCAGCCGCTCGGCGCCGAGAGACAGCACGGCGTACCTGACGGTCCGTCGACATGGGAACGGCTCGGAGGGGCATGCGAACAGCCAAGCCGAACACAACGAGCGCGAGGCCCTTTCGGTCCGTGCAACCGACAACAGGGAGTGTGCAATGTCGAGTTATGGCAGCTCTTCTGCCGCGTCCTCCAGCTCGCGCACCAACGGTCTGGCGATCGCGAGCCTTTCCTGCGGCATCGTCGGCCTGTTCATCCTGAACATCGTTCTGGGGCCCCTGGCCATCGTCTTCGGCGCCGTCGCCCGACGTCAGGCGGGGGTCGGGAACGGGGCCGGCATGGCCAAGGCAGGCATCGTCCTCGGCATCGTCGACGTGGTGCTGTGGCTCGTGCTCCTGGTCGTCGCCGCCAGCAACGGCGGGTTCAGCTGGTACGTGGGCGGCTGACGTTTCGGACGCGCGGCGGGGGCCCGAGTCGAGGCAGGGCACCCCGCCGGACCGTCCAGCACCACTGGGGACCACGTCAGTGACCGGTGGAGAGCGGTCGCGTCATCGCGCACCTTGCCCCGGGGCCGGTGTCGGGCGACAGGGTGACCTGCCCCGGTGAGGCGCTCACGCCGGGAGATCAGTTCCAGAACCACGATGGAGTCGTGGCCGTGCGGGCGGGCGCGGGGACGCCGGCTCGGAAGGCGGTCCGGTATGTGGCCGGCCGAGAAGTGGAACTCCTTGGTGATCGTCAGCATGACGGCTCCGGTCCGTCGCCCGCCGTTCGAGCGCCCCGTCGTTCGTCCGCCTCGCTCACCGCTCCGCCCCTCCCTCTCCTTGTCGATCACGGTAGGAAACAGAACAGCTTGCGGGGGCGGGAATTCCGGCCGCCGCCGCGACCGGGGCCAGGGTGGCGAGCGGAGCGCGGCAGAGGCCGCCGGTCTGCCGCGGGGCCGGTCGTCGGGAGGCTCGTAGGGGGATCATGGACGGTGGGGGGATGGCATCGTGTGTGGTGTCAGACGCTGCTTCCTCGCATGGTGGGAGGGAGGCGACGAACCGGGAAAGGACCGGCGACATGATCATCTTTGGGACCAAGGGGTATCTGTACCAGCTCGCGATACTGACGCTGGTGTGCGGGCGCTGCGGCAATCCGTCCGCCCACACGCTGCGCAAGCGCGTCACGAAGTTCACGCTGTTCTTCGTGCCGCTGTTCCCGATCTCGACGAAGTACGCCACGCAGTGCACGTTCTGCGGGGCGGAGCAGAAGCTGGTGAAGGAGCAGGCCGATCACCTGCAGGCGCAGGCCGTCGGCGGCCAGGGCGGTCAGGCCTACGGGCAGCCGCAGCAGCAGCCGTACCAGTCCTGACACCACGGGGCCCGGCACCGCCGGCACCACGGGTGTCTCAGGTGTTCCACGTCTCGTCGTAGGGGTCCTTCGGCGCGGGCGTCGGCCTGGCCTCGGTGACCTCGATGAAGGGGATCGGGCCGTCGTTGACGGGGTCCTCGATGCGGTGCGGGGTGTAGGTGCCGGTGATCTCCATCCAGGTGTCCGGCTGGAGCACCGGGGGGATCCGGCCGGTCAGGCCCACTTTGACCGGCTGGGCGTCCGCCGCGCAGCAGTTGAGCGCCATGCGGACCAGGTACGGGGTGCCGTCGCGGTCCAGTGCCAGGAAGCCGGTGAGCCGGATGCGGCGGCCGGTGAGCGTGCGGCCGTCGTCGTAGGCCGCGCGGCCCGCGTAGTCGACCACGCTGAGGCGGAGGGGGTCCGCGGTGGGCAGCTCCGGGTAGGCCAGCGGCTCCTGGAGCGCCGTACCGGCGCGGGTGGCACTGTACGAGCCGAGGGCCGGCGGGGTCACCAGGATCAGGGCGAGCAGGGGGAGGACGAGCAGCCAGGAGACGCGGGGCTCAGGGTGGGGGTGACGGGCGCGGGGGGTGCCGGCGTCGTCCTTCGGTCGCGTCGCGCGCCACTCGTACCGGGCCGTCGCCAGTGCCGTCGCGATCAGGGCCGCGCCCGCCGCCAGGAGCAGGGGGCGCAGGCCCGCCTTCACGTAGCGCAGGTAGAGGTCGGTGGTGCCCGCGTGCAGCAGGCTCGCGCCGAGGAGGAACAGGACGGCCGACTGGGCCTGGCGGTTCACAGCAGCACCGCCCCGGTCAGGACCGCCCCGGCGATCGCCAGGACGAAGGTGACGGGCGCGAAGCGGAGGGCGAAGCCGCGGCCGAACGTCCCCGCCTGCATCGCGAACAGTTTCAGGTCGATCATCGGGCCGACGACCAGGAAGGCCAGCCGGGCCGTGAGCGAGAACTGCGTCAGTGAGGCCGCCACGAACGCGTCCGCCTCCGAGCAGATCGACAGGACCACCGCCAGCACCGCGAGCGCCGGCACCGCCACCATCGGGTCGCCGGCCGCCGCACGCAGCCAGTGCTCCGGGGCCACCGCCTTCAGCGTCGCCGCCGCCATCGCGCCCACCACCAGGAACCCGCCCGCGTGCATCACGTCGTGGCGCGTCGCGTCCCAGAACGCCTCGCCCCTGCTCCGGCCCTCGTGGCGGGCGTGCGCCGGCGGTCGCATCCAGTCCGTGCGGCCCAGGCGGTGCCACAGCCAGCCCATGGCGCAGGCCACCAGCAGGCTCGCCACGAAACGGGCCAGGACCATCTCCGGGTCGCGGGGGAACGCCACCGCCGTCGCCGTCAGCACGATCGGGTTGATCGCCGGGGCGGAGAGGAGGAAGGCGAGCGCGGCGGCAGGCGTCACCCCGCGGCGCACCAGCGCACCCGCGACCGGTACGGACGCGCACTCGCAGCCCGGCAGGACCGCGCCCGCCAGGCCCGCCACCGGGACCGCCAGCGCGGGCCGGCCGGGCAGGGCCCGGGCGAAGAAGGACGGCGGGACGTAGACCGCGATCGCCGCCGACAGCAGGACGCCCAGGACGAGGAACGGCAGCGCCTGGATCATCACCGCCACGAACACCGTCGTCCAGGTCTGCATCACCGGGGCGGAGAGGGCGCGGCGCAGGGGGGCCTGCAGCAGCACCATGAGGAGCAGGAGGAGGGTGAGGGCCAGGGGGGAGGTCAGGCGGCGGGGGCCGGGGGGCGCGCTCTCGTTCCCCTTCTCGCCGGGGGTGCTCTTCGCCTTCGGGGTGCCCGGCTGTTTCGGGGCCTGTTCGGTTGTGGCCACGGGTGGGGCACCTCCGGGTCGCGTCGTTCTCCCTCCCCTCCCTTACGGGCCCGCGGCTCCGCTCGTTCAGGGTTCGGGGACGGGTCTGGAACCGCCCGTCGCGGTGAGGCAGTCTTTCCCCTCGTGGCTGGTCTACCGAATCAGGGTCCGGCGCCGGGCGGGTCCGGCGCGCACATGGTGGTGTGCGGCGACGACGGGCTCGCGCACCGGCTGGCCGCGGAGTTGCGCGGTGTGTACGAGGAGCAGGTCACGCTCGTCGTCCCGCCCTCCGAGCGGGCGGTACGGCCGCCCGTCGTGGGGCGCGCCCGCGCGGTGTCCGCGGCACTGCTCGACCGGGTGGTGAGCGCTGCCGTCAGCCGGGCCGCCGGGAACAGCGGGGGGTCGGGAGCGGGAACGGGGACCGCTGCGGGGACGGGAGCCGGGCCCGGACCGGTCGCGGGTGCGGCGGCCGGCGGCGAAGCCGGTTCCACGGGACGGGTGTTGGAGGCCGTCGAGCCGACCGAGGCCGTGCTCGCCGAGGCGGGAGTGGACCGGGCGGCCGCGCTCGCGCTCGTCTACGACGACGACGAGACGAACATCCGCGCGGCCCTCACCGCCCGTCGGCTCAACCCCCGGCTGCGACTCGTCCTGCGGCTGTACAACCGGCGGTTGGGGCAGCACATCGAGGAACTCCTCGACCAGGCGGCCGCCTTGGCGACCGTGGGCGGGGGCGGGGGCGGCGGGTCCGCGGTGGGGGACGCCTCCACCACCGTCCTGTCCGACGCCGACACCGCCGCGCCCGCGCTGGCCGCGACCGCCGTCGCCGGCACCAGCAAGGTCGTCCAGACGGACGGACTGTTGCTGCGGGCCGTCGAACGGCCCGCCCCGGGGTCCGGGCGGACCACCGGTCCCGGGCTGGCCACGCTCGCCCTGCTGTCCGCGACGAGCAACGACCCCGCCTTCGCGGACGGTTCCGAGGCCAGCGGGGAGCAGGGGCCGTTGCTGCTGCCGGACGCGGCCACGGTCGCCGCGGCGAGCGGGCGGGGCAGTGTCGTGCTGGAGCAGGTGTCGTACTCGGCCGGACCCGCGTTGCCCTCCGGGCGGGGGGTCGGGGTCGGGGTCGTGGCGCCGTTCGCCTCCCTGTTCTCACGGCGGCTGCGGTGGTCGCTGGCGGGGCTCGTGGGGTGTGTCGTCGCGCTGGCGGTGACGTTGTGGCTGGTGACGGGGGTCCACCCGCTGGGGGCGGTGTATCTGACGCTGCTGGACCTGTTCTCCATCAACGATCCGGCGGTGGGTTCGTCGACCGAGCGGCAGGTTCTCCAACTGCTGTCCGGGCTGGTGGGGCTGCTGCTGCTGCCGGTGTTGCTGGCGGCCGTGCTGGAGGGGCTGGGGACGTTCCGGGCGGCCGGGTCGTTGCGGCGGCCACCGCGGGGTCTGGGTGGGCATGTGGTGCTGCTGGGGCTGGGGAAGATCGGGGCGCGGGTGCTGACGCGGCTGCGGGAGCTGGACATCCCCGTGGTGTGCGTCGAGGCCTCCCCGGAGGCGCGGGGGGTCGCGGTGGCGCGGCGCCTGCGGGTGCCGGTGGTGCTGGGGGACGTCACGCAGGAGGGGGTGCTGGAGGCGGCGAAGATCCGTCGGGCGCACGCCTTGCTGGCGGTCACCAGCTCCGACACGACGAACCTCGAGGCCGCCCTGTACGCGCGGTCCTTGCGGCACGATCTGCGGGTGGTGCTGCGGCTGTACGACGACGACTTCGCGACCGCGGTCTACCGGACGCTGCGGGCGGCGCATCCGCAGGCGCTGACGCGGAGTCGGAGCGTGACGCATCTGGCCGCGCCGTCCTTCGCGGGGGCGATGATGGGGCGGCAGATCCTGGGGGCGATCCCGGTGGAGCGGCGGGTGTTGTTGTTCGCTTCGCTGGAGGTCGGGGGGTACGGGCAGTTGGTGGGCAAGACGGTGGGGGAGGCGTTCCGGGCCGGGTACTGGCGGGTGCTGGCGTTGGAGGGGGCCGGGCGGGAGTCGTCCGGGGCGGGGGACGAGGGGCGGGGGGCCGGGACGGGAGCCGGGGCTGGAGCCAGGGCTGGGGCGGGGGCGGGGCTGGTGTGGGATCTGCCCGACTCGTATGTGCTGCGGGGTGAGGACCGGGTGGTGCTGGCCGCTACGCGGTGGGGGCTGGCGGAGTTGCTGGGGCGGCGGCGGAGGGGAACGGCGGGGGTGTAGCCGCCTTCCTCTCCCGCCCCCACCGCCCCTGTCGGTCCCGTCCCCAGGGGGCTTCGCCCCTTCGCCCCCGTCAGGGGCTCCGCTCCTGGACCCCGGCGGGGACTCCGTCCCCCGCACCTCCGACCGGGGGTGCGGGAGCACGGACGCCGATGAGGGCCGCCTCCCGTGGGGAGCCGTTCCGGAGAGGCGGGCCCGGAAGGCAACGGCAGGCCCTTCGGAGCGGTGGCCGGGGGCGGGGCGGCCCCGCGCCCGCCGCGGCGGGCGGGCCCAGGATGGCCGGTCCTGGGTGGCCGGCACGGGCCGCCCCGGCGGGCCGCCCCGAAAGGATCGGCACGGGTTCCGGAGGCCGGCCGGTGAGGAGCTCGGCCTCCACCGCCCGCCCCTGGTACCGCGCCCCTTTGCCGGCTGCCGGCTGCCGGTGTCGGGGTCCCTCAGCGGTTCAGGTGCTTTTCCGCGAACCTCAGCTCCAGGCGGACCTGCTTGATGCGTTCGTCCACCACCAGGGAGCCGTGGCCCGCGTCGTAGCGGTAGACCTCGTGGAGGGCGCCTCTGTCCTCCAGGCGGGCCACGTAGTTGTCGATCTGGCGGATGGGGCAGCGAGGATCGTTGACGCCGGCCGAGATGTGGACGGGGGCCTTGACCCGGTCGACGTAGGTGAGGGGGGAGGAGGCCGTGAAGCGGTCGGGGACCTCCTCGGGGGTGCCGCCCAGGAGGGTGCGGTCCATCGCCTTGAGGGCTTCCATCTCGTCGTGGTAGGCCGTGACGTAGTCGGCCACCGGGACCGCCGCGATGCCCAGCGCCCACGCCTCGGGCTGGGTGCCCAGGCCCAGGAGGGTCAGGTAGCCGCCCCAGGAGCCGCCGGTGAGGACCAGGCGGTCGGGATCGGCCAGGCCCGAGGTCACCGCCCAGTCGCGGACCGCCGCGATGTCCTCCAGCTCGATCAGGCCGACCCGGTGCTTCAGGGCGTCCGTCCAGGCGCGGCCGTAGCCGGTGGAGCCCCGGTAGTTGACGCGGACGACCGCGTAGCCGTGGTCGACCCAGGCGGCGGGGCCGGCCGCGAAGGAGTCGCTGTCGTGCCAGGTGGGGCCGCCGTGGATGTCGAACACGGTGGGCAGGGGGCCGCTCGCGCCGGCCGGCTTCTGGACCAGGGCGTGGATGCGGCCGCCGGGGCCCTCCACCCAGACGTCCTCCACCGGCACCGAACCCGGGGACTTCATGCCGGGCGGGTCCAGGACCGGCTCGCCCGTCGTCGAGCGGACGGTGGGCGGCTCGGCGGCCGACGACCACAGGTACTCCACGCTGCCGTCGGGGCGGGCCGTCGCGCTCGAGACCGTGCCCGGCGGGGTCGGCACCCGCACGAGTTCCCGGCTCGTCAGGTCGTAGCGGAACAGCTCGCTGCGGGCCTCGAAGCTGTGCGAGACCAGGAGTCCGGAACCGTCCGGGTACCACTCCGCGCCCACGTCGCCGGGCAGGTCGAGGGCCAGGTCGGTCTGCTCGCCGGTCGCCACGTCCCAGACGAGCGGCTCCCAGCGGCCCCGGCGCTGGTGGCCGATCAGCAGGCGGGTGTCGGCGTCGACGGGCGCGAAGCCCAGCACTTCGAGACCCAGCTCCCGGGTGCCGCCCTCGGTGTCGTCCAGTTCGGCGACCGGGGAGCCGTCGGGGCGCAGGACGCGCAGCGCGGAGTGCATGGCGTCGCCGTGTTCGGTGTGCTCGATCGCGATCAGGGTGCCGTCGTGGGACAGGTCCCCGACACCCGCCGACTCGCGGTGGCGGTACAGCTCGGCCGGCGGTTCGCCGAACCGCGCCACGTGGATCGTCGTGCCGTCCTCGTCCGTGGAGCGGCCCACCACCGCCGTACGGCCGTCCCTGGCCAGGGCCAGGCCCGCCGGGTAGGACGGGTCCAGGCCCGGTGTCGCGAGTTCGTCCTCGCCGCCCTCGAAGGGCTGGCGGCGCCAGACGCCGAACTCGTCGCCGTCCTTGTCGTCGAACCACCAGATCCAGGCGCCGTCCGGGGAGAGCACGCCGTCCGTCGTGCCGTTGGCCCGGTTCGTCACCTGGCGCTGCTCGCCGGTGGTCCGGTCCCAGGCGTACAGCTCGTAGGTCCCTGTCGCGTTCGACACGAACAGGGAGCGGTCCGGCGCGTCCTCCGCCCAGTCGGGCAGCGACACCCGGGGCGCCCGGAAGCGCTTCTCCCAGTCCGGCATCTCCTCGTACCGCTGCGGCGCGGCGGACCCGTTGCTCTCAGTCATGGCCCCATAGTGCCCGCCTCCGCCGACAAAGGAGCACCACGGCCCCCAGCCTGTGGACAACCGGACCGCCGCGAACGCTCCTGTGGACGGATCCGGACCGGTCACCGCCCCGCCTGTGGACAACCCCGACCGGTCGCGACCCCCTCCTGTGGACGGACCGGGAGAGCCGCGGCCGCTCCTGTGGACGGACCCGGACCGCCGAGGCCGCGTGTCCGCCCCGCCGGACCCCGCGCCGCGCCCCACCCGCGGCCCACCCCGCGGACCGCTCCCCCGCCCCCGCCCCGTACCGTTGTCGGTGTGTACCGGTTTCTGCTGACGCCCCGTTGGTGGGGGATCAACGTCTTCGTGCTGCTGGCCATCCCCTTCTGCGTGTTCATGGGGTCCTGGCAGTTGAGCCGGTTCGAGGCGCGCGTGGACGACCACCGCAGCGCCGAGGCGCAGGCCGACTCCGCCCGCACCCTGGTACCGCGCCCGCTGGCCGAGATGCTGCCCGTGGACAAGGCCACGTCCGGCAAGCGGGTCACCGTGAGCGGGCGGTACGGCGACCAGCTGCTGGTCCCCGACCGTGAGCTGGACGGCCGGCCGGGCTTCTACGTGCTGACGCTGCTGCGCACCGACGGCGGCAGGACCCTGCCCGTCGTGCGCGGCTGGCTGCCCGGTACGGCCGACGCCGCCAGGGCTCCGGCCCCGCCGGCCGGCGAGGTCGAGGTCACCGGCGCGCTCCAGGCGTCCGAGACGCCCGGCGACAACGGGGTGAGCGCGCGGGGCGGCCTGCCGCCCGGCCAGACCGGCGCGATCAGCACGGCCTCGCTGGTCAACCTCGTCTCCGACGACCTCTACGACGCCTGGGTCACCCTCGACACCGCCGGCCCGGGGATGACGGCGGTGCCCGCGCGCGCGCCGAGCGGCACGGGGCTGGACCTGAAGGCGTTCCAGAACCTCGGTTACACCGGCGAGTGGTTCGTCTTCGCCGGGTTCGTGGTGTTCATGTGGTTCCGGTTGCTGCGGCGCGAGATCGAGTTCGCGCGGGACGCGGAACTGGGGATCACCGGGCCCGACGCCTCCGCGTCACCCGGTTCCCCCACGCCCGCCGGGCCCCCGGCCTCCCCCGGGTCCCCCGGGTCCGCCGGCTCCCCCGCGGCGGCTCAGGACGCCGACGTCGACGCCAGCACGCCCGTCCGGTAGACCGTTCCCGCGCACGCGTCCGGCACCGTCGCGCTCACCGTCGGCGCGCCGCCCTGCGCCGTGTACGTCACCAGGACGCTGCCGTCGGCCGTGCCGTCCTCGGTGAACAGCTGGGCAGCCGTGCCGGACGTGCCGGACGTCGTACCGCCCGTCGTGCCGTCCGTGGTGCCGCTCTGCCCGCTCGGGGAGGGGTTCGGGGAGGACGAGGGGCCGCCGGTGGTGGTGCCGCCGTCGGTGCCGCCGTCGGTGGGGCAGGTCTCGGAGGGCACCCAGGCGAACCGCACGTCGTACGCCGAGCCCGGTGCGAGGACCAGCTGGGAGACGTAGAGGGAGGGGTCGGGCAGGCCGGCCGCCGCGTCACCGGAGGTGTGCGCGGCCAGGGCGATCTTCGCGGGGTCGGCGGCGCCCTGTGCGGTGGGCGTCACGGACACGCTCCCGCCGACGGTGCAGCCGCGGCCGGAGACGTTGACGACGCGGAAGGTGCCGTAGACGACGCCGGCCGAGTCGGGGACCTCGACGGCGGCGCTGGAGTCACCCAGCTGGGACGGGGTGCAGGCGGGGGCGTCGGCCGGGGAGCTGGCGGCGGGTCCGGTGCCGTCGGGCGAGCCGGTCGCGCTGCCGGAGGCCTCGGCGCCGTCGGGGTCCTCGGTGCTGTCCTGACCGGGTCGGCCGGTGGTGCCGGCGGGCGCGCCGACCTTGCCGGAGGTGTCGCCGTCGGGACTCTCGCCCTCACCGGCGCCGCCCTGGGTCTGCGAGGCCTGGCCGGCGATGGAGGGACTCGCCTCGGAACCGCCGGACCCGGAGACGTGCAGCAGGGCGGGGACGGCGGTGCCGACGAAGAGGGCCGCGGCGGCCATCCCCACGGCGGCCTGGCGCTTGCGGGCCCGGCGGACGGGGACGGCCCGCCGGAGGTGCTCCAGCGTCCCGTCGCTCGGCGCCATCTCCTGGACCGCCTGGTGCAGCATGCGGCGCAGTGCCAGCTCGTCCGAGTCGAGCCCGTCGGGACCCTGGTCGTCGAGGTGGTGGTTCACGGTTCCGTTCCCAGCGTGCGATTGCTTCGGCTCTTGCTTGTGCGGCGGTGCCATCGGCCCGTGCCACGCGTACGGCTCGCGCCGTTCGTGCGCGTCCCCGCCGCCGGGTTCCCCGCCGTCGGGTTTCTCGCCCCGCGCGCTCACGCCGCCGCCCCCATGGCGACGCGCAGGGCGGCGATGCCGCGCGAGCCGTAGGCCTTGACCGAGCCGAGCGAGATGCCGAGGGTCTCGGCGACCTGGGCCTCGGTCATGTCGGCGAAGTAGCGCAGGACGAGGACCTCGCGCTGGCGGCGCTGGAGGCCCTTCATCGCCTTGATGAGGGAGTCGCGCTCCAGCTGGTCGTAGGCGCCCTCCTCCGCGCTGGCCATGTCCGGCATCGGCTTGGAGAGCAGCTTCAGGCCGAGGATGCGGCGGCGCAGGGCGGAGCGGGAGAGGTTGACGACCGTCTGGCGCAGGTAGGCGAGGGTCTTCTCCGGGTCGCGGACGCGTTTGCGCGCGGAGTGGACGCGGATGAAGGCCTCCTGGACGACGTCCTCGCAGGAGGCGGTGTCGTCGAGGAGGAGGGCTGCGAGACCGAGCAGCGAGCGGTAGTGGGCCCGGTAGGTCTCGGTGAGGTGGTCGACGGTGGTGCCGGCGGCCACCTCGTCGGTGTCACGCTGGCTGGGTACGCGGGCGGGCCGCGCTGCGGGCATGGGCGCGATCACCGGCATGCCGCCGGGCGCGCCGGGCATGCGGGGTCGGAGGGCGCCACGGGGCGGCCGCAGGGCCGTGCCACGGGTCGCCGGGAAGTCGAGAACCTCTGCCACGCCTGTTGGACACGTTTCCCCCCGCCGGGGTTGTACGGGCCGGACGCGAGTTTCGCGCCGGACGCCGCCGCACCCGCGCGCGCCCCTGCCCCGGATGCCCCGCGCGCATCCGCCGGCAGCCGCACGGGCGGTGCCTGCCATGCCCTCATCTGCCCCGCTCTTCTCCTGTATGCCATGTGTACGGGCGTCCCCACGCCCCGATCCCGGCGTCCCCATGCGCCGGGATCACCTCTGCGCGCACCCCACAGGGCGAGCGCAAAGACGCTCCCCGCGCTCCGCGTGGTTGCGGAGGGCGGGGAGGAAAATCTTCGAACGCCACAGGTGTCCGATACAAGTGGTGCCGGTCGTCGACCGGCTCACATCGCCGTGCGACAGATCCTACAAAGGTCGAGGCCGCCGACCAGGGAATTTCCGGACAGCCTCCCCCGTCCCCTCAAGCGTTGCGGCCGCCGCGAACGTCACCCGTGTGCTCCGCCGCCACCAGTTCGGCGATCTGCGCGGTGTTCAGGGCGGCCCCCTTGCGCAGGTTGTCCCCGCACACGAAGAGTTCGAGCGCCGTGGGGTCGTCGAGCGCCCGGCGCACCCGGCCGACCCAGGTGGGGTCGGTGCCGACGACGTCGGCGGGCGTGGGGAACTCCCCGGCGGCCGGGTTGTCGAAGAGGACGACGCCGGGTGCGGTGGCGAGGATCTCGCGGGCGCCGCCGACGGTGACCTCGTCCTGGAAGCGGGCGTGGACGGTGAGGGAGTGCACGGTGATCACCGGCACGCGCACGCAGGTCACGGCGACGGGCAGCTTCGGCAGTCCGAGGATCTTGCGGGACTCGTCCCGCACCTTCATCTCCTCCGACGACCAGCCGTCCTCGCGCGGCGACCCGGCCCACGGCACGACGTTCAGCGCGACCGGCTCCGGGAAGGGGCCCGTCCGGTCGCCGACGGCCCGCCGTACGTCACCGGGGCTGGTCCCCAGTTCCGTGCCGGCGACCATGGACAGTTGCCGGCGCAGCGTCTCCACGCCGGCCCGGCCCGCCCCGCTGACCGCCTGGTACGACGACACCACCAGCTCGCGCAGGCCGTACTCGGCGTGCAGCGCGCCCAGCGCGACGATCATCGACAGGGTGGTGCAGTTCGGGTTGGCGACGATGCCTCGCGGCCTGTTGCGCACGGCGTGGGCGTTGACCTCGGGGACGACCAGGGGCACGTCGGGGTCCATCCGGAAGGCGCCCGAGTTGTCCACGACCACCGCGCCCCTGGCGGCGGCGAGCGGCGCCCACCGCTCGGCGACCTCGTCCGGCACGTCGAACATCGCGATGTCGACGCCGTCGAAGGCCTCCTCGGTGAGCGCCACCACCTCGACCTCCTCGCCGCGCACGGCCAGCTTGCGGCCGGCCGAGCGCGGCGAGGCGATCAGTCGGATCTCGCCCCAGACGTCGGCGCGCTGGGACAGGATCTTCAGCATGACCGTGCCGACCGCTCCGGTCGCTCCCACGACCGCGAGCGTCGGTCGTCGGGTCATCGCCCGGTGCCCCCGTAGACGACGGCCTCGTCGCTGTCGGAGTCGAGGCCGAAGGCGGTGTGCACGGCCCGCACGGCCTCCGGCACGTCGTCGGCGCGGGTGACGACCGAGATGCGGATCTCGGAGGTCGAGATCAGCTCGATGTTGACGCCCGCGTCGGAGAGCGCCTTGAAGAAGTCGGCGGTGACGCCCGGGTTGGTCTTCATGCCGGCGCCGACGAGGGAGATCTTGCCGATCTGGTCGTCGTAGCGCAGCGAGTCGAAGCCGATGCCGCTCTTGTTCTTCTCCAGGGCGTCGATCGCCTTGCGGCCCTCGGACTTCGGCAGCGTGAAGGAGATGTCCGTGAGGCCGGTGGAGGCCGCGGACACGTTCTGCACGATCATGTCGAGGTTGATCTGCGCGTCGGCGACCGTGCGGAAGATCGTGGCCGCCTCACCCGGCTTGTCCGGCACGCCGACGACCGTGATCTTGGCCTCGGAGGTGTCGTGCGCGACACCGGAGATGATGGCCTGCTCCACCTGCTTGTCCCCTTGCTCGATCGGCTCGCTGCTGACCCAGGTGCCCGGAAGTCCGCTGAAGGACGAACGGACGTGGATCGGGATGTTGTACCGGCGGGCGTACTCCACGCAGCGGTGGAGCAGCACCTTCGACCCGGAGGAGGCCAGTTCGAGCATGTCCTCGAAGGAGATCCAGTCGATCTTCCGGGCCTTCTTCACCACGCGCGGGTCGGCGGTGAACACGCCGTCGACGTCGGTGTAGATCTCGCACACCTCGGCGTCGAGGGCGGCCGCGAGGGCCACGGCGGTGGTGTCGGACCCGCCGCGCCCCAGTGTGGTGATGTCCTTGGTGTCCTGGCTGACGCCCTGGAACCCGGCGACGATGGCGATGTTGCCCTCGTCGAGCGAGTCACGGATCCGGCCCGGCGTGACATCGATGATCCGGGCTTTGTTGTGGACCGAGTCGGTGATGACACCTGCCTGGCTGCCGGTGAAGCTCTGGGCGGAGTGGCCCAGGTTCTTGATCGCCATCGCCAGCAGGGCCATGGAGATCCGCTCTCCGGCGGTCAGCAGCATGTCGAGCTCGCGCCCGGCAGGGATCGGGGAAACCTGCTCCGCGAGATCGATCAGCTCGTCCGTCGTGTCGCCCATCGCGGAAACCACGGCGACCACCTGGTGGCCGTCCTTCTTGGCTTCCACGATCCGCTTGGCGACGCGCTTGATGCCCTCGGCATCGGCTACGGAGGAGCCTCCGTACTTCTGCACGACAAGGCCCACGTGCGCTCCTCGCTCAGTTTGTCTTTTTCCGCACATACGCCCTTGTACTGCGGGTCGGCTCAGTCTAACGAGCGCCCGGGGACGGCCCCCGGGATACCGCATGGTGAGACTCCCGGGAGGCGTCCGGGCGGGTCGTCCAGGACAGTCCCTGCCCACTGGCACCGAAGTGATAGCTGTGCATTAAGTTTCAAGCACCATCGGAGCACCGTGACGGGCACCGTCGGAGCATCACGGCGGGCACGGCCGGAGCGGGGAGCGGCCGGTGGCTACCTGAGCGCTCCCGGTCCCAGCGGGCCGCCGATCTCCTGGGCCATCACCCGGCCCGCCTCGAACTCCAGGGTCTCGTCGCCGTCGCCCTGGTCGGTGTCCAGGCCGTCCAGCTCCTGCAGGGGCTGGTCGAGGCGGACGTGGGCCAGGACCGAGTGGAGGGCGCGCAGGGTCGCCGAGGCCGTGGCGCCCCAGTTGGAGAAGTAGGAGAACTGCCACCACCACAGGGCCTCCGTGGTGCGGCCGGCCCGGTAGTGGACCATGCCGTGCCGGAGGTCGGCGATGACGTCGGCGAGGTCGTCGGAGATACGGGCGGGGACGGGCGCCTTGCGGGGCTCGTAGGGGTCGAAGACCTCGGAGTAGACGTCGACCGGGTCCAGGAGACGGGCGAGGTTCTCGCGCAGTTCGTCCACGTCGGGCTCGAATCCGGGATCGGGCTCGTAGCGCTCGTCGGGGACGATGTCCTCGTGGGCGCCGAGGCGGCCGCCGGCCAGCAGGAGCTGGGAGACCTCCAGCAGGAGGAAGGGCACGGCCGAGTCCGGCTCGTCACCCTTGGCGACCTCGGAGACCGCGACCAGGAAACTCTCGATCTGATCGGCGACCTGGACGACGAAATCGTCCGGGTTCCGGCCGGTCGCGTGCAGCGTGGCGTCAGACATCTAGCAGTCGTCTCCCCTCGAAGGCGCGGCCGAGCGTGACCTCGTCCGCGTACTCCAGGTCGCCACCCACCGGGAGGCCGCTGGCCAGGCGGGTGACCTTCAGGCCCATGGGCTTGATCATGCGGGCGAGGTACGTGGCCGTCGCCTCGCCCTCGAGATTCGGGTCGGTGGCGAGGATCAGCTCGGTGACGGCGCCGTCGGCGAGGCGGGCCAGCAGTTCCCTGATGCGCAGGTCGTCGGGGCCGACGCCCTCGATCGGGCTGATCGCCCCGCCCAGCACGTGGTACTTGCCCCGGAACTCGCGGGTGCGCTCGACGGCGACCACGTCCTTCGGCTCCTCGACCACGCAGATGACGGAGAGGTCGCGGCGGGGGTCGCGGCAGATGTTGCACAGCTCTTCCTGCGCCACGTTGCCGCAGGTCGCGCAGAAGCGGACCTTCGCCTTGACCTCCATCAGGCACTGCGCGAGACGCCGTACGTCCGTCGGTTCCGCCTGGAGGATGTGGAAGGCGATCCGCTGCGCGCTCTTGGGACCGACGCCGGGGAGCCGCCCCAGTTCGTCGATGAGGTCCTGGACCACGCCTTCGTACAACGGACTGCCGTCCTTCCTGGGTTCCTTGCAGTACGTACGGTAGTTGGCCGCCGCCCGTCCTAGGAAGGCGGTGTGGGCGTCGCGTGGGCGACGGACATCGCGACGGCCGGCCCCGGGGAGACGGGGAGAGGGGTCAGAAGGGCAGGCCGGGGATGCCGCCGCCGCCGAGCCCCTGGGCCAGCGGGCCGAGCTTCTGCTGCTGGAGGTTCTGCGCGTTCTCGTTGGCCGCCTGGACGGCCGCGACGACGAGGTCGGCGAGGGTCTCGGTGTCCTCGGGGTCCACCGCCCCGGGGTCGATCTTCAGGGCGCGCAGCTCACCGGCGCCCGTCACGGTGGCCCGCACCAGGCCGCCGCCGGACTGGCCGTCGACCTCCGTGTTCGCCAGCTCCTCCTGGGCGCGGGCCAGGTCCTGCTGCATCTTCTGGGCCTGCTGGAGCAGCTGCTGCATGTTGGGCTGGCCACCACCGGGAATCACGATCAGCTCCTCTTCCGGGCCTCGGTCGGTACGGGATTTTCCCGCTGGGCACGAGCCTACGTGGTCTGTGCGGGTGCCGCCCCAGCACTCTTTCGAGTGAGTCTCGCGTGTGGCCCATACCTGATCAAGGCCCACTTGCGGGCGGAAAAGAGGTGAAACCTTCCTCTTCGCCACCCATTGGGAGGTAGGAAGGGGTCCGGCGCATCGGCCCCGGGAGTCCCGGTGGCATCGGGTGGCGCCGGGCGTCGCGCAAGCGGTATCGGTCGGACAGTAGGGAGTGCCGGGTGGGGCAGCAGCCGGAGAGGCAGCCCGAGGGTCCGTCCCAGGACGGGCGGGGCGGGGGCGCGGCGGGGCTGCGGCCGGGCGACCTGACCGGGCGGGCCTTTCCGCTCGGGGACTGGGGCGAGCCGGCCGAGCGGCTCGACGAGCTGTACCGGTGGGTCGAGCGGGGCGCCCTGGACACGGCCGCCTGGTACCTCGCCGACCGGGTGTGGAAGCGGCGGGTGGCGCGGGTCCTGCGGGGCGGGGCCGCGGCGGGGGCGGTGACGGGGGCGGTGCTGCCGCTGCTCGATGTCGCCGGGGCGACGGGCGGGGTGGCGCCCTGGGGGTATCTGGCGCTGCTGGGGGCGGCGGCGTGCCTGGCCTTCGACCGGTTCTTCGGGATGACGGCCGGGTGGATGAGGGACATGGCCACGGCGCAGGCGGTACAGCGGAGGCTGCAGGTGCTGCAGTTCGAGTGGGCGTCGGAGAGCGTGCGGGAGGTGCTGGGGCCGGCGGAGGGGACGGCCGGCGAGGCCGCCGAGCGGTGCCTGGGGGTGCTGCGGCGGTTCTCGGAGGACGTGACCGAGCTGGTGCGGGTGGAGACGGCGGACTGGATGGTGTCGTTCCGTACGGGGGCGGCGCCGATGGGGTTGCAGGGGACGGGTGTCTCCGGAGGCGGGGTGCGGGACGCCGGTGCGGCCCCCGGGCGGATCCCGCTGCCGCCCGGCGGCGCGGGGCGGCCCCACATGCCCCGGCAGCGTCCGCCCGAGCCGCGGTGACCTGCCGGGGGGCGGGCCGGTGGCGGGCCGGACCCACGGCGGCCGGGCCGGTGGTTTCCTGGCCCCCGCCGCCCCTTCCCGTCCCGGTCCCGGCAGCTGTGTCCCCGGACCCCCTCGTGCGGCCTGAACCGGCCTCAGCCTCGGTCGCCGGACGGGCCGGCACGCCCCGCGCGTCGCCGCGCCCCACACGTCGCCTCTCAGCCGCGTCAGCTCCGGTCGTACGTCAGCTTTTCGCCGGTCGTGGGGTTGAGCCGCTCCAGGCGGCCGTCCGACAGGAGCGTCACCTCCGTGGCCGCGCCCGGGGAGCAGGAGGAGAGGGGCTCGCCCGTGGTGACGTCGGAAGGCCCCAGGGACAGGGGCGACCGCGCGGTCGGGGGCCGGCTCAGGCCGGCCGCGAACTCGCAGTGGTAGGACGCGCCGTCGGCCACCAGGCGCAGGACCGTGTCGCCCACCTCGCCCTGGGCGAGGGTCAGGCGGCGGGTGTCGGTGCCGTTGATCGTGGTGGTCCAGGTGCCCAGGTAGTCCTCGGGGATCCCGCCCTCCCGCGGTGAGGGCGACGGGGAGGAGGAGCCCGACGGGGACGGGGACGGGGTCACGGGTCCGGTCGGCATCGCGGGGGCCGACGTCGTGGGGGCCGGGAGCGCGCCGGACGTGCCGTCGTCGCCGTTCATGACGGCGTACACCGTGCCGCCGGCGGCCAGCGCGACCACGGCGGCGACCGCCCCGAGCAGCACCGTGGAGCGGCCGCGGCGGCGGGGCGGGTCCTGGAGGTCGTCGGGGTGGTCGGGGTGGCCGAAGTGGTCGGCGCGGGAGGCGCCGTACGCCGTCGTGTCGGCCGCGTAGGGGTTGTGCGGGACCGGCGCCTGCGCCGGCATCGGCATCGGTGTCCGCGCCGGCATCGGCTGCGGGGCCGGGTACGGCTGGGGGTGGCCGTACGCCGGGTGGGGCGCGGCCGGGGTGGGGACGTGGTCGGGCGGGCCCGCGAGGGTGCCGCGGGGGCCGGAGCGGTGCGAAGCGGCCTCCGTGAGGGCCCCCTGGGGGTCCTCCGTCTCCAGGAGCCGCACGGCGTGCCGGCCCAGCTGGGCGACGAGGGCGCCGGGCAGCCACGGGTCGCGGGAGCGGCCGTCGGCGACGGTGTCCCCGGCGCCGCTGCGTTCCAGGATCCACTCCAGCGTGGGCCGGGTCGCCGGGTCCTTGCGCAGGCAGGCGCGGACCAGGTCGGCGACGCCCTCGGGGACGTGCGTGAGGTCGGGTTCCTCCTCGGCTATGCGGAACAGCAGCGCGTGGACGCCCTGCCGGTCGGCGGAGCCGAAGGGGAGGACGCCGGTGGCGGCGTAGGCGAGGACGGAGCCCAGGCAGAAGACGTCGCAGGCGGGCGTGATCCGGTCGCCGCGCACCTGCTCGGGGGCCATGAAGCCGGGCGAGCCGATCACCGCGCCGGTCCGGGTGAGGCCGCCGTCGCCGAGCTGGGTCGGAACGCCGTCGCCGGACACCGTCTCCAGGGCCCGCGCGACGCCGAAGTCGATGACGCGGGGACCCTCGATGGTGACCATCACGTTGGACGGCTTCAGGTCGCGGTGGACGATCCCGGCGGCGTGGATGTTGGTGAGGGCGTGCGCGAGGCCGGCGGCCAGGATGCGCACCGACCGCTCGGGCAGCGGGCCGTGGTCGTGGTCCACCACCTGCTGGAGGCTGGGTCCGGCGACGTAGCCGGTGGCGACCCAGGGCACGGCGGCCTCGGTGTCGGCGTCGAGGACGGGAGCGGTCCAGAACCCGCCGACGCGCTGGGCGTTGCGCACCTCCTGGCGGAACCGCGCCCGGAACTCCTCGCGCTCGGCCAGTTCCGGCCGGACCAGCTTCACGGCGACGGTCCGCCCGCGGTCCGAGCGGGCCAGGAAGACCTGCCCCATCCCGCCCGACCCCAGCCGCCCGAGCAGCCGGTAGCCGCCGATCCGCTGCGGATCCCCCGGTCCCAGCTTCTCCATGGCAGCTCCGCCTTTCCCCCACAGATGTGATCCCGCCGAGAATAAACCGGCCGTTCGGGGAGTCGAGCGGTGTGGTGTCTACGGTTCCATAACGGGCGCTCCGGGCCGCGGTCTCCCGGCCGCCGTCACGGGCCGGCTCATGACGGGACCTCGCCGCGGGCGCCCCGGCGGGGCTCGGAGCGGGACTCAGGACCGGGCTCAAGGCCGGGCTCAGGACCGGGCGGGTCCAGTTCCTCCAGCACCCGGGAGAGCCGTTCCAGCACGCGGACGGCCTCGGCCAGCTCCGCCTCGCCGTACGCCTCGGCCAGCCGGTCGGCGAAGGCCGCGTGGCCGGGGTCGACGCGGGCGATCGCGGCGCGCCCGCGCGCGGTGGGCGCCAGCAGTTTGGCGCGCCGGTGCGCCGGGTTGGGCCGGTACTCCGCGAGCCCCCTGCCGACCAGCAGGTCGGACACGCGCTGCACGCTCTGCCGCGTGATGCCCATGGCGCGGGCGATGCCGGACACCGGGAGGGGCTCGGCGAGGACCGCGCCGAGCACCTGCCACCACGCGGCGGTGAGGCCCGAGGGGCGGGCCAGTTCCTCCGCGACGCCGAGGAACCGGCCGTTGAGCCGGAAGACACCGAGCGCGCTCCGGCTGAGCAGGTCCTGCCGCTCGCGGCTCACCGCGCGTCCGCCTTCTGCAGGACGGCGTAGGCCTCCGGGTCGGAGTCGTGGAACAGCCGGTACCAGGCGTCCAGCGCCTCGCCGTCGTACACGCCGAGGAGGCGCAGGACCTCGCGGGCGAAGGCGACGGGCTCGGTGGGTCCGGCGGTGATCAGTCCCCCGTCGGTGACGGCGTCGGCGTCGACGTAGCGGCCGCCGCCCGCGTATCCGGTGGCGGCGAGGTAGAAGGAGACGGCACTGGTGTGGGCACGGTCGTCGAGCAGGCCGGCGCGGGCGAGGCCGGCGGTGGCGCCGCAGATCGCGGCGACGGGGGTGCCCGCGGCCAGGAACTCCCCCGCCGCACGGGCGAAGGGCGCGAGGTCGTCGGAGGTGTCCCACAGGTCGGCGCCCGGCAGGATCAGCAGCGCGCCGTCCTCGGGGCGTACGTCCGCCAGCGCGAGGTCGGGCCGGACGCGGAGTCCGCCGAGGCTGGTCACGGGGTGCGTCGAGGGGCCGACCGTGCGGATCCCGTACCCGCCCCGGGCGAGGTGGGCGGTCGCGTGGCCGGTCTCCCAGTCAGCGAAGGTGTCGTAGACGGCCAGGTACACGGGCTTGCGGGGGGCGGAGCTGGTGCTCATGGCTTCTCCTCTGCCGGTTCTGCCGGTCGAGCCTTATGACAGCATGCTGCCTTTTCTGCAGCATGCTGTCAATGAAGGTGTGCCGACGTGGCCCGGTCCGGCCGTTCACGCCCGACAACCTGTCGCGGAATCCGCTCGCCCACGGAACAGGACGCCGATACCGCTTCCGCATCGCGGACATTTACGCTCGCCCGCATGACCCCTCAGACCGACCCCCGGGCCGGCGCCGCCGTGAAGGCCGCCGACCGCGCGCACGTCTTCCACTCCTGGTCCGCGCAGGAACTCATCGACCCGCTCGCCGTGGCCGGCGCCGAGGGGTCGTACTTCTGGGACTACGACGGCAAGCGCTACCTCGACCTCACCAGCGGGCTCGTCTACACGAACATCGGCTACCAGCACCCCAAGGTCGTCGCCGCGATCCAGGAGCAGGCCGCGCACCTGACCACCTTCGCGCCCGCCTTCGCCGTCGAGGCCCGCTCGGAGGCGGCCCGGCTGATCGCCGAGCGCACCCCCGGCGACCTCGACAAGATCTTCTTCACCAACGGCGGCGCCGACGCCGTGGAGCACGCCGTGCGCATGGCACGCCTGCACACCGGGCGGACCAAGGTGCTGTCGGCGTACCGCTCCTACCACGGCGGCACCCAGCAGGCCGTGAACATCACCGGTGACCCGCGCCGCTGGGCCTCCGACTCGGCCGCGGCCGGGGTCGTGCACTTCTGGGCGCCGTTCCTGTACCGCTCCCGCTTCTACGCGGAGACGGAGGAGCAGGAGTGCGCGCGGGCGCTGGAGCACCTGGAGACGACGATCGCCTTCGAGGGGCCCGCGACGATCGCCGCGATCGTCCTGGAGACCGTCCCCGGCACCGCCGGGATCATGGTGCCGCCGCCCGGTTACCTGGCCGGGGTCCGCGAGCTGTGCGACACGTACGGGATCGTCTTCGTCCTGGACGAGGTCATGGCCGGGTTCGGGCGCACCGGCGAGTGGTTCGCTGCCGACCTGTCGGGGGTCGTGCCCGACCTGATGACCTTCGCCAAGGGCGTGAACAGCGGGTACGTGCCGCTGGGCGGCGTCGCCCTCTCCGGGGCGATCGCGGACACCTTCGGCAAGCGGCCCTACCCCGGTGGCCTCACCTACTCCGGGCACCCGCTGGCCTGTGCCGCCGCCGTCGCCACGATCAACGTGATGGCGGAGGAGGGCGTCGTGGAGAACGCGAGGAACCTCGGCGCCTCCGTCGTCGGGCCGGGGCTGCGGGAGCTGGCCGAGCGCCACCCCAGCGTCGGCGAGGTGCGCGGTGTCGGCATGTTCTGGGCGCTGGAGCTGGTGAGGGACCGCGAGACGCGCGAGCCGCTGGTGCCGTACAACGCCACCGGTGAGGCGAACGCGCCGATGGCCGCGTTCGGGGCCGCCGCGAAGAAGGCCGGGGTGTGGCCCTTCGTCAACATGAACCGCACCCACTTCGTGCCGCCGTGCAACGCGAGCGAGGCGGAGCTGAAGGAGGGGCTCGCGGCGCTGGACACGGCGCTGTCGGTGGCCGACGAGTACACCGTCTGACCCTCGGACGGACCGCCGTCCGGCCACCGGACCGGCCGGACGGTGACCGGACCGGCCGGACGGTGACCGGACCGGCCGGACGGTGACCGGACCGGCCGGACGGTGACCGGACCGGCCGGACGGTGACCGGACCGGCCGCCACCGGGCGTACCGGCCGGCCGTCGGGCGCGCCGGACGACCGTCGGGCGCGCCGGACGACCGTCGGGCGCGCCGGACGACCGTCGGGCGCGCCGGACGACCGTCGGGCGTGCGGACGAGCCGCGGAGAAGGTCCTGAATTCGTCGAACGCGTAAGGTGGCGTGCTCGTACATACCGGTGAGCACGCCATCGGCCGATGGCGCTCACGCCGTCGAGCGGCGTACGCGACGAGCCCGAGGGAGACGCCCCGACCATGCCCGGCAGCAGCGGCAAGGGCGCCGTGACCCGCAGCACACTGCGGCAGCAGATCGTCGACGCCCTTCGCGACGAGGTGCTGGCGGGACGGCTCCAGCCGGGCCAGGAGTTCACGGTGAAGGAGATCGCCGACCAGTACGGCGTCTCCGCGACCCCCGTCCGCGAGGCACTGGTCGACCTGTCGGCGCAGGGGCTCCTGGACGCCGACCACCACCGGGGCTTCCGGGTGCACGAGTACTCCCTGGCCGACTTCCGGAGCATGATCGAGGCGCGCGGCCTGGTCATCGAGGGCATGTTCCTCGCCCTGGAGGAGGGCGGACAGCTCTTCCAGGACCTGGACGACCCGCGGATCACGGCGGCCGCCGCGGGGGTGCGCCGGCGCGGCGAGGAGGCGCAGCGGGCCGCGGCGGCCGGCGACCTGACCGTGCTCATCGGCTACGACCTGCGGTTCTGGCGCGAGTTGAGCGCCCTGTTCGGCAATCCCTACCTCGCCGACTTCCTGAACCGGCTGCGCCTGCAGACCTGGGTGTGCCTGGTGCAGCACCTGCGCCGGCTGACCGACCTGCGCGGCCACCTGTGGTCCGGCCACACCGAGCTGGTCGACGCCCTCCAGCACCGCGACACCGCGACGGCCCGCACGATCGTCGAGGCGTACCACACGCACTCCCTCGCGCTGATCGAGCGGCTGGCGGCCGGGTGAGCGGGACGGACACCGCCGAGGAGTCCCCCGGCACCCCGGAGTCCCGAGAAGCCCCCGGCCCCGGCCCCGGCCCCGCACCCCACCGGGTCGTCCCCGGCCCCCACGACGACCCCGCGTCCCGTCGGCCGCCCGCCCTCTCCGTCGTGATCCCCGCCTACAACGAGGAGCACCGGCTGGGTCCCACCCTCGACGCGCTCACCCGGCAGCTCGCCGCCGCCGGGGACCGGTGGGGAAGCTGGGAGGTCGTGGTCGCCGACGACGGCTCCACCGACGCCACCCGCGAGCTCGTCACCCGGCGCCGCGACCCCCGGCTGCGGCTGGTCACCAGCCCCCGCAACCGCGGCAAGGGCCACGCCCTGCGGCTCGGCGTGGGCGCCAGCCGGGGGCGCCGGGTGCTGATCACCGACGCCGATCTCGCCGTCTCCGCGGGCGAGTTGGAGCGGCTCGACGAGGCGCTCGCCGAGGGCGGCGCGGCGGTCGGCTCCCGTGCCGTGCCCGGGGCGACGCTCGGCGCGCGCCGGCACCCGGTGCGCCGGTTGCTCGGCAGCGCGGGCAACCTGATCGTCCGCGGGACGGCCGTGCGCGGGATACGCGACACCCAGTGCGGGTTCAAGCTGTTCGACGGCGAGAGGGCCCGTGCCGCGTTCGCGGCGTCCCGGCTGGACGGCTGGGCCATCGACGTGGAGGTGCTGCGCCACTTCCAGCGGGCGGGCTGGCCGGTCGCCGAGGTCCCCGTGCACTGGTCGCACCGGACCGGTTCCAAGATCCGCCCGCTGGACTACCCGCGCTTCCTGCGCGACCTGCTCCGCCTGTGCCTGCCGGTCCCCCGGGGCGCCGACGTCCTCGCCGGCGCCCTGTTCCTCGTCATGGCCGTCGTGCTCCACTCCGGCCGGTTCCTCGACCCCTCCCACCGCTACCTCACCGACTCCCTCCAGGACCAGAACCAGTGGGAGTGGTTCTTCGCGGTGACCGCCGACAGCGTCGCGCACCTGCGGAACCCCCTGTTCAGCGACCTCCAGGGGTTCCCCGACGGCGTGAACCTGATGGCGAACACCACCATGCCCGGCCTCTCGGTCCCGCTCGCCCCGGTCACGCTCCTGTGGGGTCCGGCCGTCGCCCTCAGCCTGGCGATGACGCTGGGGCTCGCGGCCACCGCCGCGGCCTGGTACCGGCTGATCCTGCGCCGGCTCGTGCGGCGGCGCGCGGCGGCCTTCACCGGGGCCGCGCTGGCCGCCTTCGCGCCGCCGATGGTCAGCCACGCCAACGCCCACCCCAACTTCGTCGTCCTGTTCATGATCCCGCTGATCGTCGAACGGGCCCTGCGGCTGTGCGCGGGCACCCGCGTCACCCGCGACGCGGTGGCCCTCGGCCTGATGACGGCCTATCAGGTGTTCCTCGGCGAGGAGGCCCTGCTGCTGGCCGCGCTGGGCATGCTCCTGTTCGCCGCCGGCCACGCGGCCGCTCGCCCCGCCGCGGCCCGCGCCGCCGCGCGTCCCCTGCTGCGCGGTCTGGCGATCGCCGCGGCGGTCTGCCTGACCCTGGTCGTCTATCCGCTGGCCTGGCAGTTCTCCGGCCCGCAGAGCTACACCCACCTCGACCACGGGCCCGGCGCCGCCAACCCGGTGCGCGCCCTGTTCACCTTCGCCGAGCGGTCCCTCCTCGCCGGCGACGCCGAACGGTCGGACGCCCTCTCCCTCAACCGGACCGAGCAGAACGCCTTCTACGGCTGGCCCCTGCTCCTCCTCACCCTCGCGGTCACCACCGCCCTGTGGCGCCGGCCCGTCGTCAGGGCGCTGGCGTTCACCGCGGCCGGCGCGGCCCTGCTCTCCCTGGGCCCGCGCGTCCGCGTCCCGCCGACCGGCACCGAGGTCCCCGGCCCCTGGGCGCCGCTGGCACACCTGCCGCTGCTGGAATCGGTCATCGTCGGCCGCGTGGCGCTGATCTGCGCGCCCGTCCTCGGCATGCTGCTCGCCCTCGCCCTCGACCGGTCGGCGGACTCCCGCTCCCCGGCCCCGCGCCACGCCGTCCCGCTGGCCGTCTGCCTGGCCCTGCTCCCCCTGGTCCCGGCGCCGCTGCGGTCCGAGCCGCGCGCCGCGGTGCCCGTCTTCTTCACCGGCGGCGCCTGGAAGGGGTACGTCCGCCCCGGCGAGTCCCTCGTGCCGGTGCCGCTGCCCGACCCCACCGCCGCCGAGGCCCTGCACTGGCAGACCGCCACCGGCCTCGGCTTCCGGATGCCGGGCGGCTACTTCAACCGGCCCTACGGCGACGGCGACCGCAGCGGCGTCTACGGCGTGCCGCTGAACTGGACGGCGGCCCTGCTGCGGGACGTGCGGGAGACGGGCGTCGCCCAGCTGATCGACGACCGGGCGCGGGAGCGGGCCCGGGCGGACCTCTCGTACTGGAGGGCGGGCGCGCTGGTGCTCGCGCCGCAGCCGCACGACGAACCGCTGCGGGCCACCGTGGACGAGCTCGTGGGCCGGCCCGGTAGGTGGGTGGCCGGAGTGTGGGTATGGGACCTGCACGGAGGGGACTGACGCAGGACGCACCGACTACCCTTCCCAGTCCGGGCAGCAATGACCGCGCGACACCTTGAGTGAGGAGTTCTCCTTGGCCTGTGACCTGTGGCTGGTGCCGCTCGTCGACGTGTTGTGCCACACCCCCGACAACCCCTTCGCCGAGGAACTCGCGCAGTACGACAAGGCGCTCGCCGAGTCGGGACTGCCTCCCGTGCCGGTGTACCAGTACATGCCGGGCCTGTCCGGTGACGTCGCCCCCGTGGCCGGCTTCGACTACGACGCCCTGCACTTCCTGCGGCGGGCCTACCTGCTCCAGGTGTGCGGGCTGCCGGTGACCCCGGTCGACGCCCTGGGCGGCGACTACGAGCAGCTCCTGGAGATGTTCGAGTCGACGGCCCAGCAGTCCCACCTGGTCTGGCACTACGACCACGCCGGCGCCTACGTGCCGGTGGACTTCCCGCAGCCCTTGTCCAACGACGAACTGCTCGCCGGCGGCGGCCCGCTCGGTTCCGCCCAGGCCCTGCTGCGGGAGCTGGAGTACGTCGCCCCCTCGATCGGCATCGACCCCGCCAACCCGCCGGCCGCGCCGCGGCCCCCGGCCGCCCCGACGGAGCTGGAGGAGCCGGCCGTCGCGCCGCCGTACGACCCGAGCCCGTTCGCCCGCGAACGGCACGTGTGGCTCGGGCTGCACGCGGCGGCCACCAGGAGTCTGGCGCAGGGGTCGATGATCGTGTTCAGCTGAGCCGGACCGCCCCGGCCCCGGGACCCGACGGGCCGGCCGGGCGCGGCCCTTGCGCACGTCGTCCGTGATCGTCACCGGCGTGCGGGCGATCTCCGCGCCGGGGCGGAGGAAGAACGGCTCGCCGATCACCGGCGTCCGGGAGCCGTCCTGCCTGTCGAAGACCGGCCGGCCCGTCCGACCGCCCTGGCCGGACGTGAAGCAGGCCGCCTCGGACCCGAGCTGTTCCACGACCTCCTGCATCGTCTTCGCCGGGGTGCCGTGCCGGACGGCCTCGCCGGCCTTCCCCGCGTCCGTCCGTGCCTTGAGCAGGACGCGCATCGCACTCACCGTTCTTCTCGCCGACGCGCGAGGGGATCCCTTTCGGCGTATGCCCGTTCGCCCCGTGTCCCCGTGTCCCCGTGTCCCCGTGTCCCCCGGCGGGACCGGCGCCGCCGCCGGACGCGCCGACGGCCACCTCCCGCATGAGCGGAAGGCGGCCGTCGGCCGGTCCCCGGCGGTTCTCCGGGTGCCCCGAACACCCCAGGTGCCTCAGGTGCCTCAGGTGCTTCAAGTGCCTCAGATGAACGAGTTGATCTCGATCGTCTCGTCCCGGCCCGGGCCCACGCCGATCGCGGAGATCGGGGCGCCGGACATCTCCTCCAGCGCCTTGACGTAGTTCTGGGCGTTCTTCGGCAGGTCCTCGAAGGTCTTGGCCTTCGTGATGTCCTCGGACCAGCCCGGGAGGGTCTCGTAGATCGGCTTCGCGTGGTGGAAGTCGCTCTGCGAGTACGGGAGTTCCTCGACGCGCTTGCCGTCGATCTCGTACGCCACGCAGACCGGGATCTGCTCCCAGCCGGTCAGGACGTCGAGCTTGGTGAGGAAGAAGTCGGTCAGGCCGTTCACGCGGGTCGCGTAGCGGGCGATGACCGCGTCGAACCAGCCGCAGCGGCGGTCGCGGCCGGTGGTGACGCCCCGCTCGCCGCCGATGCGGCGCAGCGCCGCGCCGTCCTCGTCGAACAGCTCCGTCGGGAACGGGCCGGCGCCGACGCGGGTCGTGTACGCCTTGAGGATGCCGATGACCCGGCTGATCTTCGTCGGGCCCACGCCGGCGCCGGTGCAGGCGCCGCCCGCGGTCGGGTTCGACGAGGTGACGAAGGGGTACGTGCCGTGGTCGATGTCCAGGAGCGTGCCCTGGCCGCCCTCGAACAGGACCACCTTGTCGTCCTCGAGGGCCTGGTTGAGGACCAGGACCGTGTCGGCGACGTAGGGGCGCAGCTTCTCCGCGTAGCCCAGCAGTTCCTCGACGACCTGCTCGACCGCGATGGCGCGGCGGTTGTAGAGCTTGGTCAGCAGCTGGTTCTTGACGTCGAGCGCCGCCTCGACCTTCTGCTCCAGGATCGACTCGTCGTACAGGTCCTGCACGCGGATGCCGACCCGGTTGATCTTGTCGGCGTAGGTCGGGCCGATGCCCCGTCCCGTGGTGCCGATCTTCCGCTTTCCGAGGAAGCGTTCCGTCACCTTGTCGACAGTCACGTTGTAGGGCGTGATGATGTGCGCGTTGCCGCTGATGAGCAGCTTCGACGTGTCGACGCCTCGCTCGTTCAGACCGCTCAGCTCGGAGAGCAGGACCGACGGATCGACGACGACTCCGTTTCCGATGACGGGCGTACATCCGGGCGACAGGATTCCGGAAGGGAGGAGGTGCAATGCGTACTTCTGGTCGCCCACGACGACCGTGTGGCCGGCGTTGTTGCCGCCCTGGTAGCGCACTACATAGTCCACCGAGCCGCCGAGCAGGTCGGTGGCCTTTCCCTTGCCCTCGTCACCCCACTGAGCACCGAGCAGCACAAGTGCGGGCACGCGCGTACACCCCTTCCGGGTGGGGCATGTCCAGGGTCAGGGGCGTACGCGACGGCTCTCACCACCGCGTGCACCACGACCTTCGTCGGTCGCGGCACCGCGACCGTCATCGGCCGCCACGCGACCGTCTTCGGTCGCACACCGTCGGACCCGGATGCCCCGGAATAGACGAAGCCCCTGGCGCAATAGCGCAAGGGGCTCTTGCACAAAGATGCTACCCGAGGAAGCGAGGCAGGACCGAGGTGGCGACTTTCGCGACGCCGGAGCAGTTGCTGGTGATCATCGATCCGGTCGCCCGAAGGACGGACGGAGAGTCCGTCCGGATCGCGAAAGACGTGCTCAGCGCGGGTGCGGCGGCGAAAGTGTGCCTCCCGGAGGACGCGGAGGAATTTGCCCGCGTCCTCGCGCGCCGGGGTGCGCGGCGGCCGGTGGTGATCGGGGACGACCGCGCGCTGATGCGGGCGGTGGCCCTGCTGCACCGGCGGCGGGAGCTGGACGGATGCGTGCTGTCGATGGTGCCCGTGGGCGGCTCCCTGAGCGTCGCGCACGCCCTGGGGGTGCCCCTGGGCACGGTCGCGGCGGCGCGGGCCGTCCTGGACGGCGCCGAGCGGCGGCTGGACCTGCTCGTCGACGACAGCGACGGGGTCGTCCTGGGCGCGCTGCGGATCCCGCCGCTGTCCGACCCGGACGCGCGGCCGGACGGGGACGGCGGCCGGCCGTGGCTGCGGACCTGCCGGTCCCTGGTGCGCACGCTGGCGCCGTCCCGGCCGGCCCCGGCCCCGCCGGCGCCCGGGCCCGCCCGGCTGCGGGTCGAGGTCGACGGGGTGACGCTGGTCGACCTGGACCGGCCGGTGGAGGCGGTGTCGGTGACCCCGGACGCCTCCGGCACGGTGGCGGTGCAGGTCCGGCCGGTGCAGGTGGGCGCGGAGGCGTCCCCGCTGGAGGCCCGCGGCCGCACCGTCACGGTCTCCGGGGCCGACTTCCGCTACCGGGCCGACGCGACGGTGGCGGGCCCCGTACGGCGGCGGACGTGGAGGGTCCGCGAGGGCGCGCTGGGCCTGGTGCTGCCGGGGCGGTGAGGGGGCGGGGCGCGTTCACGGATCTGTGGCGGGGGCGGACGGCCCGCGGCGAGGGCGGGGCGGACGGCCGTTCGCGGAGGCGGGCGGTGAACGGCTCGGAGTGAGCGGCCGCGGGTCTGGGGTCTTTCGTTTGGATCGGGCCGGATCGGGGAGCGGGGTCCGGTGCCGTGCCTCGCGAGGCGGAGGAGGGAGTCGGGGCGGAGCCCTGGCGACCGACGACGACGCGGCGGGGTGCGGTGCCGGGGCCCGCGAGCCCGGCCTGATCCAGACGAGAGACCCTAGTTCTCGCCGAAGTTCTGCTCGCGGTGCGCGCGCCAGCGCTCCATCATGGCCGTGATCTCGCCCTCGACGAACTCGAAGAAGGCGAGCGTCTCGGCCATCCGGGCGCCCGCAGGGGTGTCGGCGCCGAGGCTGGCGACGCCGTCGCGCAGGGCGCCCTCCCACCGCTTGATGACGGCCTCGCGGCTGGTGAGGGCCTCGTACCACTGGTCGCTGTGCACCCGGTAGCGCTCCCGGCGGGAACCGGGCTCGCGCTCGCGCGCCACCATGTGCTGCTGGGACAGGTACCGGACGGCGCCGGACACCGCCGCGGGGCTGATCCGCAGCTGCTCGCCGAGTTCGGCCGAGGTGAGCGCGCCGGAGTCGGAGGCCAGGAGGGCGGCGAAGACCCGCGCGGGCATGCGCTGCATGCCCGCCTCGACGAGCTGCGCGGCGAAGGACTCGACGAACCTCGACACGGACTCCGCGTCCCGCCCGCCCTCGTCGCTGACCTCGGCACCGGCTGCTTCGCTCATGCCCCCATCCTATCGACCGTTTTCACGCTTCCTTATCTTCACAAATTTCTGAATCAAGCGTACGTTCGGACGCATGACGAAGGCCATCACGGTGTCCGGACTGCACAAGTCCTTCGGCCGCACCCATGCGCTCGACGGCCTCGACCTGGAGGTCGCGACGGGCGAGGTGCACGGCTTCCTCGGCCCCAACGGCTCCGGCAAGTCCACCACCCTCCGCGTCCTGCTGGGGCTGCTGCGCGCCGATTCCGGCACCGCGCGGGTCCTCGGCCGCGACCCCTGGCGGGACGCGGTGGAGGTGCACCGCCGCATCGCCTACGTCCCCGGCGACGTGGCCCTGTGGCGGAACCTGTCCGGCGGCGAGGTCATCGACCTCCTCGGCCGGCTGCGTGACGGGGGCCGCGCGAAGCGCGTCGGGCAGGGTGGCGGTGGGCGACGGGCGGGCGGCCTGGACGCACGGCGCCGCGCGGAACTGGTGGAACGCTTCGAGCTGGACCCCACCAGGAAGGGCCGCACCTACTCCAAGGGCAACCGGCAGAAGGTCGCCCTGGTCGCCGCGTTCGCCTCGGACGTCGACCTGCTGATCCTGGACGAGCCGACCTCCGGCCTCGACCCGCTGATGGAGGAGGTCTTCCGGCGGTGCGTGGCCGAGGAGCGCGAGCGGGGCCGTACCGTCCTGCTGTCCTCGCACATCCTCAGCGAGGTCGAGGAACTCTGCGACCGGGTCAGCATCATCCGCCGGGGCCGCACGGTCGAGACCGGTTCGCTGGCCGACCTGCGCCACCTCGCCCGCACCACCGTCACCGCGGAACTCGCCGGTGAGCCCGACGGGCTGGCCCGGCTGCCCGGCGTCCACGGCCTCGACGTCCGGGGCCGCCGGGTGCGGCTCCAGGTCGACGCCGACGGGCTGGACGCCGTGCTGCGGTCGCTGAGCGCGGCGGGCGTGCGGTCGCTGACGTCGACGCCGCCGACGCTGGAGGAACTGTTCCTGCGCCATTACCGGACCGACACCGCCGACGCCGTCGAGGCGGCGGACCGGTGAGCGCCCTGGCGTCCCGGCTCTCGGGCACCGGCACGCTGCTGCGGTTCGCGCTGCGCCGCGACCGGGTGACGATCCCCCTGTGGGTGGGTGTCAACGCCCTGATGGTCCTCTCCATGCCGAACGCCCTGAAGGGCCTGTACGGCACCGCCGCCGAACGCGCCTCACTGAGGGAGCAGGTGGCCGCCGACTCCTCGCTGCGCGCTCTCGTCGGCCCGGTCTTCGACGACTCCACGGGCGCCCTCACCGCCTGGCGGGTCGGCGTCTATGCCGCCGTCCTCGCGGCCGTCACCAGCCTCCTGATCGTCGTACGGCACACCCGTGAGGAGGAGGAGAGCGGCCGTCAGGAGCTGATCGCCTCCGGCGCGGTGGGGCGGCGTGCCTCGCTGACGTCGGCGCTGCTGGCGGCGGGGGTCGCCGACGCGGCCCTGGCCCTGCTGGTGACCGCCGGACTGGCGGGGCAGGGGCCGGCCGGGGCGCTGGCCCTCGGGCTGGGGCTCGCGGCCGTGGGGATGCTCTTCGCGACCATGGCGGCGATCGTCGCGCAGCTCACCGAGAGCGCGCGGCTGGCCCGGGGGCTGGTCTCGGGGGTGCTGGGCGCCGCGTTCGTGCTGCGCGCGGCGGGCGACTCGGCGGCGGACGACGGTTCCTCCGTGCCGACCTGGCTCTCCCCGCTCGGCTGGCTGGAGAACCTGCGGCCCTTCGCGGACGAACGCTGGTGGGTGCTGGCGCTGTTCGCGGCGGCGATCGCCGCGCAGGGCGCGACGGCCTACGCCCTGGCGGGCCGCCGGGACCTCGGCATGAGCTTCCTGCCGGCCCGGCCGGGCCGGGCCGTCGGCCGGCTGCGCACGGCGGGGGCGCTGGCCCGGCGGCTGCAACGCGGCGGCGTCCTCGGCTGGAGCGCGGGCTTCCTCCTCGCCGGGGTCGTCTACGGCGGGCTGGCGGAGGGTGCGGCCGACCTGGTCGGCGACAACGAGCGGGCCCGCGAGATCTTCGAGCGGATGGGCGGCCGGTCGGCGCTCACGGACTCCTTCCTCGCCGCGATGAGCGGCATGCTGGGTCTGGTCGCGGCCCTGTTCGTCGTCGCCTCGGTCCTGCGGCTGCACGCCGAGGAGACCTCCGGCCGGGCGGAGGCGGTCCTCACGGGCGCGGTCGGCCGGCTGCGCTGGGCCGCCGGCCACCTGGTGATCGCCTTCGGCGGGGCCGCCCTGATCATGGTGCTGGCGGGCCTCGGCCTCGCCGTGGGCCACGGCCGGGACGCGGGCCCGATCCTGGCCGGCTGCCTGGTCCAGCTCCCCGCCGTGTGGGTCGTCGGCGGCATCGCCGTCCTCCTGTACGGCCTCGCGCCGCAGCCGGCCCCGGCCGCGTGGGGGGTGGCCGGGGCGGTCCTGGTCATCGGCTGGATCGGCCCCGTGCTGGACGTCCCGCAGACGGTGCTGGACCTCTCCCCCTTCGGCCACCTGCCCAAGCTGCCGGGCGGCGGCATGGAGTGGGGCCCCGTCCTGATGCTCACCGCGCTGGCGGCGGCCCTGGTCGCGGCCGGCGCCGCGGGACTGCGCCGACGGGACATGACCACGTGACGCGACCTCACGGGGCGGGGGCCGGGCGCCCCGGCCCCGGTGGTCCAGCGGCCGGGTGGCCCGGTGGCCCGGTGGCCCGGTGGCCCGGTGGCCGGGTGGCCCGGTGGTTCAGGCGATCTCCACGTCGAGTCCCCGCAGGCCCCTGATCACGAAGTTCGGTGTGCGCACGGGTTCCGCCGTCAGGCTCAGGGTAGGGGCCTTCTCCAGGAGGGCTCGCATCGAGGCGGCCAGTTCCATGCGGGCGAGGGGGGCGCCGATGCAGTAGTGGATGCCCGCGCTGAAGGAGATGTGCGGGTTCTCCGCGCGGGTCAGGTCCAGACGGTCCGGGTCGGCGAAGACCGCCGGGTCGTGGTTGGCGGAGCCGAAGAGCATCGCGATCTCCGCGCCCCGCGGGACCACCGTGCCGTCGATCTCGATGTCGTCGAGGACCCAGCGTTCGAAGAGCTGGAGCGGGGTGTCGTGGCGCATCAGCTCCTCCACGGCGGAGGGGACCAGCGCGTGGTCGGCGCGCAGGGCCGCCAGCTGGCCGGGGTTGCGGAACAGCGCCCACCAGCCGTTGACCGTGGCGTTCACCGTCGCCTCGTGGCCCGCGTTCAGCAGGAGCACGGCCGTCGAGATCATCTCCTGCTCGGTGAGCCGGTCGCCCTCGTCGTGGGCGGCGATCAGCCCGGAGATCAGGTCGTCGCCGGGCTCCTCGCGGCGGGCCGCGATCAGCTCCCGCAGATACGCGGAGAACTCCTCCGACGCCCGCACCGCCCGGCGGGCCGTCTCCTGCGACGGACTCAGCTCGTACATCCCGCAGATGTCCGCCGACCACGGCCTGAGCGGGGCCCGCTCGGACGCCGGGATCCCCAGCATCTCGGCGATCACCGCCACCGGCAGCGGTTCCGCGACGTCCGTCAGCAGGTCGCCGCCGCCGGCCGCCACCAGCTTGTCGACCAGCTCGCCGGCCAGCCGCTCCACGTACGGCTTGAGCCGCTCGACCGTGCGCGGTGTGAACGCCTTCGACACCAGCCGCCGGATCCGGGTGTGGTCCGGTGGTTCCAGATCCAGCATCCCGTGGTCGTTGAGGGTGTGGAACGGCTCGTGCTCCGCCGGGGGCGCCGTCCGCCCGAAGTCCTCGTGCGTGAAACGGTGCCGGTAGGTACGCCCGAGCCGCCGGTCCCGCAGCAGTGCCGAGACGTCCGCGTGGTGCGGCACCAGCCACTGGTCGGTGCGCTCGTACCGGATCACCCGGCCCCGCTCCCGCAACTCGGCGTAGGCCGGGTACGGGTCGGCCACGAACGCCGGGTCCCAAGGGTCGAAGCGAAGGTCGTCGACTGCTGCCATGACCGGACGCTAGCCCGTCGACCCCGCCGCTGACCAGGGGTGTCTCACCCCGGTCTGACCAGCCGCGCCTCGTAGGCGAACACCGCCGCCTGGGTGCGGTCCCGCAGGCCCAGCTTCACCAGGATCCTGCTGACGTGCGTCTTGATCGTGGACTCCGCCACCACCAGCCGTCCGGCGATCTCCGCGTTGGACAGGCCCTGCGCGATGAGGACCAGGACCTCCGTCTCGCGCTCGGTCAGGTCGCCGAAGGACACCTGGGCGGCACGGGGCAGCCGGGGTCCGTCGGACAGCCGGGAGAACTCGGTGATCAGACGCCGGGTGACGGACGGGGCGAGCAGCGCCTCCCCGGCGGCCACGATCCGCACCCCGTCGGCGAGCTGTCGGGCCGAGGCGTCCTTCAGCAGGAAGCCGGAGGCTCCGGCGCGCAACGCCTGGTAGACGTACTCGTCGAGGTCGAAGGTGGTGAGGACCAGCACCTTCGCCGTGCCGTCCGCGGCCACGATCTCCCGCGTCGCCTCGATGCCGTTCATCTCGGGCATCCGGATGTCCATCAGGACGACGTCGGGCGCCAGTTCACGCACGCGGTCCACCGCCTCGCGGCCGTTGACCGCCTCGCCGACGACCTCGATGCCCGGCATCGCGTTCAGCAGGACGGAGAAGCCCTCGCGGACCATCATCTGGTCGTCCGCGACCAGTACCCGGATGGTCATGCCGCACCGTCGTCCGCCGTGGCCGTCGGCACCGGGAGGAACACCGTCACCTCGTAACCGCCGTCCTGCGTCGGGTCCGCCGTCATCTCTCCGTTCAGCATGGTCACCCGCTCCCACATGCCCGTGATGCCGTGCCCGGCTCCCGGTGAGGGCTTCACCAGGGCGGGGTCGGTCGGCGGGCCGTTGACGACGCGCAGGCCCAGACCGCCGAGCACGTAGCCGATCTCCACGCGGGCGCTCGCGCCGGGCGCGTGCCGCAGGGTGTTGCTCAGCGCCTCCTGCACGATCCGGTACGCCGACAGCTCCACGCCCTGCGGCAGTTCGCGCACCGCGCCGGTCACCACCTTCTCGACCGGCAGGCCGGCCTCCCGCACGTTGGCCAGC
Source organism: Streptomyces sp. NPDC031554 (assembly GCF_055580685.1). NCBI lineage: Bacteria > Bacillati > Actinomycetota > Actinomycetes > Kitasatosporales > Streptomycetaceae > Streptomyces > Streptomyces sp. NPDC031554. The sequence continues at coordinate 236,880 of NZ_JBVIKX010000003.1, forward strand.
AGGGCGTCCAGTTCGGCGAGGGTGGGCTGCGGGGCGTCGGGGGCCTCGTAGTCCTCGGCGCGGACCACGCCCAGGACCCGGCGCAGCTCGGTGAGGGCCGCGACCGCGTTCTCCCGGATCGTCGCGAACGCCTTCTCCAGCTCGGGCGGCGGGTTCTCCACCCGGTAGGGGGCGGCCTCCGCCTGGATCGCGACGACCGACATGTGGTGGGCGACCACGTCGTGCAGCTCGCGGGCGATCGTCGTGCGCTCCTCCAGCAGCGTGCGCCGGGAGCGCTCGTGCGCCGTCACCGTCTGCTGGGCGGTGACCTCCTCCTCGGCCTGCCGCCGGATGTGCCAGACGGTGACGGCGAGCAGGACGAGCGCCGAGACGACCAGCATCGGCGTGACGTTGGTGTAGTAGTGGTTCCCGCCGAACGCGGCCTCGGCACCGAGGCCGTAGGCGAGGGTCAGCAGCCACATCCAGGCCGCCGTGCGCGGCCGGGTGCGTATCGCCACGACCGTCAGCACGACGAGGTGGGAGACGAAGGTGCCCGGCAGCCACGGCCAGTCGCTCCACGCCGAGCCGAAGGCGGCGACGAGCGTGGTCGACACCAGCGACAGCCAGAACGCCCCCACCGGGCGGACCAGGGTCAGCAGCACCGGGGTCAGCGCCAGCAGCCCGCACACCAGGCCCACCAGGCCCCCGTCCTCGGCGAGGGAGGCCAGGAGGGCGAACGCGCCGACCGCCCCGACCAGCACGTGCCGGACCCAGGTCACGTACACCCGCCTGCGGCCGGTCAGCCGGCGGGTGAGGCGGCCGTCCGGATCGCGGCGGGGCAGCGGGCGGTAGGCGAAGGCGTCCTCGAACAGGTCCTCCCGCAGCCCCCGCAGCGCGCTCAGGGCCGCCCTGAGCTCCGGGCTGCGCGGCCGGTGGGCCGTGTACGGGTCGTCCTGCGGCATGGTCCGCATCTGGGTCGTCTGGGTCGTCTCGGTCACATCAGAACCGTAGGCGGAGGCGGGGGCGGCGGTCGTCACCAGTGAGAGGGGTTCCACCGGGTCCCCCTCAAGTACTACGGGTCGGGCGGAGGGGGCGCCGGGCGGTCAGTACCCGGAGGGTCGCACCAGCCCCGACTCGTAGGCGAACACCGCCGCCTGGGTACGGTCCCGCAGACCCAGCTTCACCAGGATGCGGCCCACGTGCGTCTTCACGGTCTGCTCCGCGACCACCAGCCGACGGGCGATCTCCGCGTTGGACAGACCCTGCGCGATGAGCGCCAGCACCTCCGTCTCGCGCTCGGTGAGGTCGCCGACGCGTTCCTTCAGCGGGACGCGGGGCGTGCCGCCCAGACGGGAGAACTCGGCGATCAGCCTGCGGGTGATGCCGGGCGCAAGCAGGGCGTCACCGGCCGCCACGACCCGCACCGCCTCCGCGAGCTGGTCGGCCGAGGCGTCCTTGAGCAGGAACCCGGACGCCCCGGCGCGCAGTGCCTCGTACACGTACTCGTCGAGGTCGAAGGTGGTCAGCACCAGGACCTTGATGCCGGGAGTGGCGGCGGTGATGCGGCGGGTGGCCTCGATGCCGCCCAGCTCGGGCATGCGGATGTCCATCAGGACGACGTCCGGGGACAGTTCCGCGACCTGTGCCACGGCGTCGAGTCCGTCGACCGCCTGCCCGACCACCTCGATGTCCGGCCGGGTGTCGAGCAGCACGGTGAAGCCCTGCCGGACCATCTGCTGGTCGTCGGCGATCAGTACGCGGATGGTGCCGCTCGTCATCGGCTCTCGTCTCCTGTCAGCGGTCCTGTCAGCGGTCCTGCCGGTGGGCCTGCCGTGGGCCCCGGCGCCGGCCCGGCCGCCGGCGGTTCCGGGCGGGGCTCGGGGAAGGTCAGTTCGAGGCCGGCGATCGGGGCGGTGCCCTCGTCGGCGGGGAGGGGGACGCCGTCCTTCGGAAGGAACGCCGAGACCATGAAACCGCCGTGCAGCGTCGGATGCGCGGCGACGTGACCGCCCAGCATCACGGCCCGCTCCCGCATGCCGAGCAGCCCGTGACCCGCGCCGGGCGAGGCCCGGAGCGGCCCCCGCGGGCGGGAGTTGACGACCTCCAGGGACAGACCCCTCGGATCGTGGACGACGCCGACCCGTACCCGGGAACCGGGCGCGTGCCGCAGCGCGTTGCTCAACGCCTCCTGCACGATCCGGTACGCCGACAGCTGCACGCCCGGCGGATACGCCCGTGCCTCGCCCCGCACCTCGGTCACGACCTCCAGTCCCGCCGCACGGGTGTTGTCGATGAGGGCGCCGAGCCGGTCGAGGGTGGGCTGCGGGGCGTCCGGGGCGGCTCCGAGGCCGTAGGGGTCCTCGGGGTTCTCGGAGCGCAGCACGCCGAGGACCCTGCGCAGTTCGGTGAGCGCCTCCAGGGCGTTCTGCCGGATGCCTTCGAGGTTCTGGCGCAGTTCCTCGGACGGGTCGTCCACGAGGTGCGGGGCCACCTGTGCCTGGATCGAGATCACCGACATGTGATGGGCCACCACGTCGTGCAGCTCGCGCGCGATGCGGTTGCGCTCCTCCAGCAAGGTGCGGCGGGCCCGCTCCTCGGCGGTGATGCCCGCCTGCTCGACGAGCTGGTGCCGGGCCTCGCGGCGACCGCGCAGGGCGCCGCCGAGGAGGACGACGACGGCGAACAGGGTCACCGCCACCATGCCGGACGGCCCGTAGCCGGCACCGCCGATCACCCCTTGGACGACATAGGTGGCCAGGGCGGTCAGCGCGAGCGCCTCGGCCGCCACCCGGGTGGGCACCCGCAGCGACAGCAGCAACAGGACCACGCAGTGCGCGGTCAGGCCGGGTGGCCCCCACGGCCAGCTGGGGTCGCTCGAGTGCGGATCGTGGAACAGACGGTCCCGGGCGAGCAGGGCGACGAGCACCGTGACCGTCATCGACAGCCACCACGCCGGCATCGGACGCCACAGAGCCAGCACCACCGCCACACCTTGGACCACCGAGCAGAGCACGCCGATCTGCGTGCCGAGCAGATAACGGTCGGCCAGGAACTCGGCGTCGGCGACCGTGGTGCCGAACGCGATCAGCCAGACCAGGCCGTGCGGCAGCCGACGCAGCCACACCGAGGGCGGCAGCGGCGCGGCGCGCGTCGTCCACAGATCGTCGCGCAGCACCCTCAGGACACGGGTCAGCCGCTCCTCCACCCCGTTCATCCGCCCCACCTTAGGCACGGCCGGCCTTCCGCGGTTCCGGGGTTCGGGGCGGCCGGCCGGCCCGGACGACCCGCGACGGGAGAGGAACGGTCCGCGGACACCGCCCGCGGCGGCTCTCGAAGCCGTGGAACGCCGCCCGGCACACCGCCAGCACCGCGGTGAAGACCGGCAGCCAGAGCAGCCGGGCCGCGACCCAGTCCAGGCCGTCGGGCACGGTGTGCAGGCCGGGCAGGCGCCCCGCCAGGAGCCCGGTGGCGGTGGTCGCCATCAGGGCCGTCTGGTGCCAGAGGAACACCGTCATCGCGGAGAGGTTCACCACGGCCACCACCGCCCAGGCCACCGGCCGGTGCATGGCGCGCCGCAGCCGGTCACGCAGCAGCAGGGCCGCGCCGCACTGGGCGAGACCGAAGGTGACGGCCGCCAGGGTCGGCGGGTTGAGGTTGGAGACCGCCGCGCCGGGAACGCCGACCATCGACGCCGGATAACCCGCCCAGGCCACCAGGACCGCCGTCGCCACAGCGCCCCCGGCGCACAGGAGCCGACCCGCGCGCCGGCGCTCCAGCTCCCCGCGCGTCCAGGCCGCTCCCAGGGTGTACGGCACGAGCCAGCCCGCCGCCACGTTGACCCAGCCGAGCCAGGCCGGGCCGCCGAGGCCGAAGCGGATCAGGTCCACGTGCAGGACGACGGCCAGCGGCCACAGCGGGCTGAGCCGGGCCAGCAGCGGGGTCGCCGCCGTGAGCGCCGCGAACACCAGCAGGAACCACAGGGGCGACAGCGCCAGCTTCACCACCGTGTGCACGGTGGTGAAGGACGCGCCGCCCAGCAGCAGACACCCCGCGGACACCCCCCACATGCCCGCCATGGCCGCCACCGGCACGAACAGCCGGGTCAGCCGGATCCGCAGCCAACCGCCGTACGTCACGCCCCCGGCGCGGGCCGAGGCGTGACTCCTCGTGGCGACATGGCCGCCCACCATGAAGAACACCGCGAGTGTCTGGAACGTCCAGGACACCGGGGCCAGCCACGGCATGGAGCCCAGCGGGCTCGCGGCGCGCAGGGTGCCGCTGTCGGAGACGAGTGCGGTCACCAGCCAGTGGCCGAGCACGACGCCGAGGATCGCCAGGGCGCGCAGGGCGTCCACCGCCCGGTCCCGTTCGGGCGGGGTGCCCGCGTCGAGCCGGCCGGCCGCCCGCCGTATCCCGGTACGGGTCGTGAGGGCGCGCCGCCTCCGGGGGCGGACCGTGTCCGTCTCACGCACGGGTGGCCTCCGGGGTCTCACCGAGGACGATCCGGGCGAGGTTGGCGAGGCAGACGGAGCCCTGCCGGAAGTAGTCGCTGTGGCCGCCGTCCCCGGCGGAGAACACGCGGGCGCCGAAGGCCCGCGACACCGGGTCCGCGCCGAATCCGACCGTCGTGCCGAAGAGCTCGACGTCGGCGTGCGGGACCTCCGCCACCCAGTCGTCGCCGCCACGGGCCGCCCACACGCCGGCGCGGGTGCGCAGGTCCGCCGTCGAGTCGACGCCCGTGCCCGGACTGCCGAGGAGGACCAGGTCGTCCACGTCCAGGCCGTGGGCGGCCCGCCCGCACACCACCGAGCCGTACGAATGGCACAGGAGGGTGAGCCGGGGGGCCGGACCGGTGACGCCGCGGAGCATCCTCACGAAGTCCCGCAGGTCCGGGGCGGCTTCATCGGCCCGGCCCGGAGTGATGACGGTGGTGCTGACCGTCGCCGGAGTGGTGTAGCCGAGCCAGGCGACCACCGCGGTGCCGGCGCCGGCCGGTGACTGCCGGGTGAGCTGTCGGTGCAGCGCGGTCGCAGCCGTGCGGAAGCGCTCGTAGGTGTCCAGCGAGGTGTCCGACCCGGGCACCAGGACGGCGACGCGGCCGGCGTGTGCCAGGTCGCCGAAGATCTCGGTCACCCGGCCGGGACCGCGGCCGTCGAAGGCGAGGAGTCTGCGGGAGGGTGCCGCGAGCGCGCGGTCGGCGGCGGCACGGTGCCGGTCCCCGTGACCGGCCGCCATCCGGGCCGCCAGCACGGCGTTGGCCCGGTTGGCCGTGTACGCCCCCTCCAGCGTCGACGCCGTCACCGGGGCGAGGTCGGCGGGAGCCGGGGCGGGTACGTCCGGCCGGACGGCGGCCGTGAGAGGGACCACGACAGCGGCGGTGACGAGCACGGCGAGAAGGCCGCGCGAACGGCGCCGACCACGGACCACCGCACCGTCATGGCCGACCGCACCGTCACGGACCACCGCACCGTCACGGACCACCGCACCGTCACGGACCACCGCACCGTCACGGACCACCGAACTGTCACGGACCACCGGACTGTCACGAACCGGCACACGCCCACGGACCGTCCCGTCGCCTGCCGCGGAAGCCGGCCCGTCGCCCACCGCCCGGCCCGATGCCTCGCCCGCCGCACGGCCCGGTCCGCCGTCCACCGCGGCGCCACCCGGTCCGCTCCCACCGAGCCACCGTCCGGCGAACCACCCCGCCCGGATCCCCATCGCCCCGTCCCTCCCCGACCGGTCCGCCCGGCCATCGGGCTTCCCTGGTGGGGAAGTTACGGATCAGCGGTCGTCGCTCGCGTCCCGCCGAGGAGCTGTCCTGGGAGGTAGTTCTCAAGTACTAGGGGTATGACAGGGCCGTCCGACCGCGCGGCCGCCGACCCCTTCGGCGCAGGGCCGCCGGCCCCTCACCGCGGCCCTGCCGCCACCCCCCCTTGACTGCGGCCCCGCGCCCCTACCACCGCCCCCTCACCAGGCCAGTTGCGCGATCTCCTCCGCCACCACCGCGCACGCGTCCGCCGCCGGGTCGATCAGCGGGAAGTGGCCGACGTCCTCCAGCAGCGTCAGGCCCACCACCTCACCCGCCTTCGCCGCCGCGTCCGCGTACGACTCGGCGACGGCCTCCGGGACGGTCAGGTCGGTGCGGCCCTGGACCAGGGTCGTGGCGATGCCGGTCGGCAGCAGCAGCGCGGGGTCGGCGTACGGCCGCCGCTCACCGGCGTGCGCCTCGCCGCCGAGGAGCTGGCGCACCGCGCCGCCGCACACGTCGAGTTTCTCCGCGACCTCGAAGTCGGCGATCGGCGCGAGGGCGACCACGCCGCGCAGCGGGGGCGGCCCGTCGAGGCGCCAGGGCGCGCCGGCCGGCAGGACGTGCCGAGCCGCGGCCCACAGCGCGAGGTGGCCGCCCGCGGAGTGGCCGGTGAGCACCGTGCGGCGGGTGTCCGCCTGCGGCAGGGCCTCCCGGACGAGGGCGGGCAGCGCGTCCAGCGCGGCGGCGACGTCGTCGAAGGTCTCGGGCCAGCGGCCCGCCACCGCCGCGTCCGGCCCCGCGGCGGCCCCGCTCCCGGAGACCGCCGCGCCCCGGCGGTACTCCACGTTGGCCACGGCGAAGCCCCGCCGCGCCAGGAAGCCGGCGAACGGCGTGACGTGCCGGCGGTCGTACGGCGCGCGCCACGCCCCTCCGTGCAGGACCACCACCAGCGGTACGGGGCCGGTGGCACCGCGCGGGGCGTAGAAGTCGACCAGCTGGTCGGGATGGTCGCCGTAGGCGGCGGTGGCGTCGGGCTCGACCGCCGGGTGCGAGAAGGCCGACTCCTCCTCAGCGGCGGCCCGGGCTGCGACGGCGTCGTCCGGCATGCTCCAACCTCTCAGCGGCAAAACGGAATTGGGCGGAACGGCTCTGGCGGTCCCGGTGGGGATCCGGCCGTTGGCGGGGACGGTACCAGGCCCGTGACGTGCGCGGACACGCGGATGTCACGCTCGGTGAGGGGTAAACGGTCCTACGGTTTCGTTACGCTGGCGTCCCGTGCGGGATGCCGCCCGTACGCGCACCGAGGAGGCCGCCATGTCCGCCGAGCCCGGCACCGTACGTCCCGGGGGGCGTACCGCGCGGGTGCGTGCCGCGGTGCTGCGGGCGGCCGGGGACGTCCTGGCCGAGGAGGGGTTCGGCCGGCTCGACCTCGCGGAGGTCGCGCGGCGCGCGGAGGTCGGCAGGACGACCGTGTACCGGCGGTGGGGGACCGTGACGGGGCTGGTCGCCGATCTCCTCGCCGAGACGGCGGAGACGTCGTCGCCCCGGGCGCGGACCGGGGCGGTGCTGACCGACCTGCTGGCCAACGCGGCCCTCGTGCAGCGGACGCTGGCCGACGTCCGGCAGGGGGCGCTGTTCCGGGCGGTGATCGCGGCGGCGGCCTGTGACGCGCGGACGGCGCAGGCGTTGCGGCGCTTCTACGCGGTGCGGGTCGCCGAATGGGTGCCGTGCGTGGAACAGGGGGTCGCACGCGGGGAGTTGCCCGCGGGAACCGACGCGGGGGCGGTGGTACGGGCGGTTTCGGCGCCGCTGTACTACGAGTGGCTGACGGCGGGGGTGGTGCCGGACGCCCCTGCCGCGGAGCGGGCGGCGCGGGCCGCGCACGCGGCTGCCGCGGCAGGGGTGTACGTCCGCACCGGGTGACCGGGCCGGCGTGGGAGGAAGAGCCAGGGTCTTTCGTCTGGATCGGGCCGGATCGGGGAGCGGGGTCCGGTGCCGTGCCTCGCGAGGCGGAGGAGGGAGTCGGGGCGGAGCCCTGGCGACCGACGACGACGCGGCGGGGTGCGGCACCGGACCCCGCGAGCCCGGCCTGATCCCAACGAGAGGCCCTAGCCTCCCAGCACCTCCCCCAGGACCCGCGCCGCCCGCTCCACGTCCTCGAATCCCACGTACAGCGGGGTGAAACCGAAGCGCAGTACGTCCGGCCGGCGGAAGTCGCCGACCACCGCGCGCTCGATCAGGCGGCGCATGACGTCGTCCGCCCCGTCGCAGCGCAGGGCGATCTGGCTGCCCCGCCGCTCGTGCGGGCGGGGCGTGAGGCACTCCACGGTGCCGTCGGGGACGTACGCCTCGACGCACTCCAGGAAGAAGTCCGTCAGGGCGAGGGATTTGGCGCGGACCGTGTCGACGGACACGTCCTCCCAGACCTCCAGCGCCGCCTCCAGGGCGAGCATGGACAGGATGTCCGGGGTGCCGACGCGCCCGCGCAGGGCCCCCGGGGCGGGTTCGTAGTCGGACCGCATGCCGAACGGTTCGGCGTGCGAGTTCCAGCCCGGCAGCGGGGAGTCGAAGCGGCCCTGGTGTTCCCGCCGCACGTACAGGTACGCCGGGGCGCCGGGGCCGCCGTTGAGGTACTTGTAGGTGCAGCCGACCGCGAGGTCCACGCCGTGCTCGTCGAGGCCGACCGGCAGCGCGCCCGCGCTGTGGCACAGGTCCCAGACGGCGAGCGCGCCCGCCGCGTGCGCGGCGGCGGTGAGGGCGGGCAGGTCGTGCAGCCGCCCGGTGCGGTAGTCGACGTGGTTGAGCAGCACCGCGGCCGTACGGTCCGACAGGGCCGCCGGCACCTCGGCCGGGGCCACCGGCCGCAGCGTGCGGCCGGTCAGCCGGGCCGCCGACTGCGCGATGTAACCGTCGGTGGGGAAGGTGGTCGCGTCGACGAGGATCTCGTCGCGCTCCTCGCCCGCCAGCCGCACCGCGCCCACCAGCGCCTTGAGGACGTTGACGCTGGTGGAGTCGCCCACCACGACCTGCCCGGCGGCCGCGCCCACCAGCGGGGCGATCCGGTCGCCGATCCGCTCGGGCGCGGTCCACCAGCCGCTCTCGTCCCAGGAGCGGATGCGCAGCTCGCCCCACTGGCGGCGGACGACGTCGTCCAGCCGCCCGGGGACGGACACGGGCAGCGCGCCCAGCGAGTTGCCGTCGAGGTAGACGACCTCGTCGAGGACGAACTCCTTGCGTTTGTAGGCCAGTTCGTCGGTGGAGTCCAGTTCGCGGGCCCTGCGGGAGAGGTCAGACATGGGAGCGCGCCGTCCACAGCTCGGGGAAGACGTTGTTCCGCGCGCGCTTCTCCAGCCAGGCCACGCCGGCCGAACCGCCCGTGCCCGTCTTGGCGCCCATCGCGCGCCGGGTGGCGACGAGGTGGTCGTTGCGCCAGCGCCACACCAGTTCGGCGACGTCGGTCAACGCCTCGCCCAGACGCGCGAGTTCGTCGGACTCGTCACCCGCGTAGAGGGCGGTCCACACCGCCTCCACCTCCGGCGACGGTTCGTAGCGCCGGGAGACGTCACGGGTGAGCACGGTCTCCGGGACGGCGTGCCCGCGCCGGGCGAGCAGCCGCAGGACCTCGTCGTAGAGGCTCGGCTCGTGCAGCGCCTTCTCCAGCTCGGCGTGGACGCGCGGGGCGCCGCGGTGCGGGACCAGCATCGACGCGGACTTGTCGCCGAGCAGGAACTCCATGCGGCGGTACATCGCGGACTGGAAGCCGGAGCCCTCGCCGAGCGCGCTGCGGTAGGAGTTGAACTGGGCCGGCGTGAGCTGTCCGAGCGGCCGCCAGGAGGCGTTCAGCGCCTCCAGCTCGCGCACGGAACGCTTCAGCGCGGCGACGGCGGTCGGCACGTCGTCCCGGCGCAGGGCGCCGGCCGCGGTCTCCCACTCGTGGACGATCACCGTGAACCACAGCTCCATCACCTGGGTCGTGACCAGGAAGACCATCTCTCCGGGATCGTCGGAGAGGGTGTGCTGGAGGTGGGTGAGCACGTCCGCCTTGACGTAGTCCTCGTACGGCGTCGTGCCCGCGAAGTCGAGATGCGGGGTCTCGGGCTCGTGAGCCTCGTGGGACATCGCTGTCTCCTGATATGTACTCCGGGTAGCGGTCCGCCCCTGCCGTTACCGACACGGGGGCCCCGGTCCCCAGGGGGCATCCTCCGCAATCGTCACCCGAAAGTGCAAGGCCCGCCCGATCACACCGGGCGGGCCCGTACCCCGAAAGGGCGGCCGGGGACCGGCCCGGGACCGGTCCGGTACCGATCCGGACTGGTCCGGTACCGCTCCGTACCGCTCCGTACTGGTCCGGTCCTGGTCCGGGGCCGGCCGAGGGTCAGCCCAGCGTCTGGGCCGCCGTCGGCGAGGAGTCCTTCAGGAACTGCGTGCAGCGCTCGTGCTCCTCCTGCTCGCCGATCGACCCGGCGGCGCGGGCGAGGGCGTGCAGGGCGCGCAGGAAGCCGCGGTTCGGCTCGTGCTCCCAGGGCACCGGTCCGTGCCCCTTCCAACCGCTGCGGCGCAGGCTGTCCAGGCCGCGGTGGTAGCCGGTGCGGGCGTAGGCGTAGGACTCCACCACGCTGCCGCGTTCGAACGCGTCGTCGGCGAGCCGGGCCCAGGCCAGGGAGGACGTGGGGTACTTCGCGGCGACGTCGGCGGGGGCCGTGCCCGCCGCGAGCAGCTCGCGGGGGGCGGGGTCGTCGGGCAGGTGGGTCGGGGGCGGTCCCCCGAGCAGGTTTTCGTGAATGGACATGGGTCCAGTCTGGAGGACCCGCCGGGGTGCGCGCCGACGGGGTCGCGGCCCTCCCCTCCGGCCCCTTCAGCCCTCCGGTCCCGCGGGCCCCGCCGGCAGCCGTGCCGCCACCCGCTCCCCCTCCAGCGGGGGTGCCAGTACGGCCCCGTGGGTCCTGCACTCGGGGCGGCGGCAGTCCGGGGCCGGGCGGCGCACGGTCGTGAAGGCGACCAGCGAGGCGACGGCCAGCGCCCCCGCGCACCACAGCATGGCCTGCCCGAACGCGTCGTCGAAGGCGTCGGCCGAGCGGTACGCCTCCGCGCCCATCCCGGTCAGCAGGGGCAGCGCGGCCACCGCGAAGAGGCCCGCCGCGCGCGCCGCCGCGTTGTTGATGCCGCTGGCCAGGCCCGCGCGGGAGACGTCGACCGAGGCCAGGACGGTCGCGGTCAGGGGGGCGACCAGGGTGACCAGGCCGAGTCCCAGCACCAGGACGGCGGGCAGGACGTCGGCGGCGTAGGAGGCGCCGGGGCCGACCCGGAGCATCAGCAGCATCCCGGCCGCGGCCAGCAGCGGGCCGGCGGTGAGCGGGACGCGCGGGCCGATCCGCTCGGCGAGCTGGCCGGAACGGGCGGAGAACAGCAGCATCAGCACGGTCGTCGGCAGCAGGGCCGTGCCCGCGCCGAGGGCGGAGTAGCCGGCCACCACCTGGAGCTGGACGGCGGACAGGAAGAAGAAGCCGCCCAGGGCCGCGTACACGCACAGGGTGACCAGGTTGACGGCCGTGAACGGGCGGGAGGCGAAGATGCCGGGCGGCATCATCGGGTCGGGGCGGTGCCGCTCGACGTGCACGAAGGCCACCGCGGCGGCGAGGCCGGCCACCGCCGTCACCGCCACGGCCGCGGACCCCCCGCCCGCCTCGGTCAGCGCGTACGTCACGAGCGCGAGGGCGGCGGCGCCCAGCACCGCGCCCAGGACGTCGAAGCGGCCGTGCGCCCTGCCGTCGCCCGACTCGGGGACGTGCCGCAGGGCGACCGGCACGCACAGCACGGCGAGCGGCACGTTGAGCAGGAACACCCAGCGCCAGCCGGGGCCGTCCACCAGCCAGCCGCCCAGGAAGGGACCCACGGCCGCGCCGACGCCCCCGAAGCCGGACCACAGGCCCACGGCCCGGCCGCGGTCGTCGCGGTGGAAGGAGGCCTGGATGAGGGCGAGGGAGCCGGGGGTCAGGAGGGCGCCGCCGACGCCCTGGAGGGCGCGGGCGGCGATCAGCACGCCGGCGTTCGGGGCGAGCCCGCACAGCAGGGAGGCCGCGGCGAACCAGACCACGCCCACCACGAAGACCTTGCGCCGGCCGTAGCGGTCGCCCAGGGAGCCGCCCAGCAGGATCAGCCCGGCCAGCGTGACCAGGTAGGCGTTGGAGGTCCACTGCAGGGCGGCGAGGTCGGCGTCGAGGTCGCGGCCGATGCGGGGCAGGGCGATGTTGACGACGGTCGAGTCCAGCATGGCCATGGTGGAGCCGAGCACCGTGGTCAGCAGGATCCATCTGCCTCGGGGTGAGGCCAGCCGGACGTCGGGCATGGTCCCAGGTATACCGCGAGCCCGGCGCCGGGGCACCGGGCTCGCGGGATGCGGAGCCGTACGCCGGGAGAGTTCCCGGCCCGCGGACCGCTACTTGATCTTCGTGCCCGCCGAGCGCAGGTGCTGCGTGGCCTCGAGGACGCGCGCGGCCATGCCCGCCTCGGCCAGCTTGCCCCAGGTCCGCGGGTCGTAGGTCTTCTTGGAGCCGACCTCGCCGTCGACCTTGAGGACGCCGTCGTAGTTCTTGAACATGTGGTCGGCGACCGGACGCGTGAAGGCGTACTGCGTGTCGGTGTCGAGGTTCATCTTGACGACGCCGTTCTCCAGCGCGGTCGCGATCTCCTCGGCGGAGGAGCCGGAGCCGCCGTGGAAGACGAAGTCGAACGGCTTGCTGCCGGCCGGCCGGCCGTACTGGGCCGCGACGCCGTCGTTCAGCTCCTTCAGCAGGTCGGGGCGGAGGACGACGTTGCCCGGCTTGTACACGCCGTGCACGTTGCCGAAGGACGCGGCGAGCAGGTAGCGGCCCTTCTCGCCCAGACCGAGGGCCTCGGCGGTGCGGAGCGCGTCGTCGACCGTCGTGTAGAGGGAGTCGTTGATCTCGTGCGAGACGCCGTCCTCCTCGCCGCCGGTCGGGGTGATCTCGACCTCGAGGACGATGTTCGCGGCGCGGGCCTTCTCCAGCAGCTCCTGGGCGATGGAGAGGTTGTCGGCGAGGGTCTCGGCCGAGCCGTCCCACATGTGGGACTGGAACAGCGGGCCGAGGCCGGCCTCGACGCGCTTGCGGGAGATCTCCAGCAGCGGACGCACGTACCCGTCGAGCTTGTCCTTCGGGCAGTGGTCGGTGTGCAGGGCGACCGTGACCGGGTACTTCTCGGCGACGATGTGCGCGAACTCCGCGAGCGCGACGGCGCCGGTCACCATGTCCTTGCTGTACTGGCCGCCCAGGAACTCGGCGCCGCCGGTCGAGATCTGGATGATGCCGTCGCTCTCCGCCTCCGCGAAGCCGCGCAGAGCCGCGTGCAGGGTCTGGGTCGAGGTGACGTTGATGGCCGGGTAGGCGAACTTGCCTGCCTTCGCCCGGTCGAGCATCTCGTTGTAGACCTCGGGGGTTGCGATGGGCATTCGTCCGCTCCTTGGGTGTGCGGGTTGGCGTTCTGAAGTCCTACGGCCCTGACCTAGACCTTGGGGTTCGACGTCGTCGTCGCGCCCATCTTTCCAGACCTGCGCGGCCGGTCCGTGCGCCGGTCAAGTCCAGGTCATACCGGCTCGTCAGTCCAGCCCCAGTTCATCCTTCGAGAAGGCGAACAGGTACGGCACGCCCGCGCCCGCCTCGATCTTCTCCGCGGCGCCGGTCGCCCGGTCCACGATGGTCGCCACGGCCACCACCTCGGCGCCCGCCTCCCGCACGGCCTCCACGGCGGCCAGCGGGGACCCGCCGGTGGTGGAGGTGTCCTCGACGACCAGGACCCGGCGGCCCTTGATGTCGGGGCCCTCGACGCGCCGCTGCATCCCGTGCGCCTTGGCCTCCTTGCGCACGACGAAGGCGTCCAGCCCGCGGCCCCGCGCGGCGGCCGCGTGCAGCATCGCGCCGGCGACGGGGTCGGCGCCCATGGTCAGGCCGCCCACCGCGTCGAAGTCCAGCTCGGCGGTCAGGTCGAGCAGCACCTGACCGACCAGCGGGGCGGCCTCACCGTCGAGGGTGACGCGGCGCAGGTCGACGTAGTAGTCGGCCTCCAGACCCGAGGAGAGGGTCACCTTGCCGTGCACCACGGCCTTGTCCTTGATCTGCTGCAGCAGCGCGCCGCGTACGTCGTCCGTCATGCCCCTCAGCTTAGAGGCGGGTCCAGGACCAGGTGGTCGTGGCCTCCAGCGGCTCCAGGGGCGTGACCAGGCGCGGGAGGGTGTTCAGGCCGTCGGGCGGGCCGGTCTGCGGTTCCACGCACACGGCGGCCTCCTGCTCGTCGTAGACGACGACCCACTTCTCGGGGCTCGTCACCTCCAGCCGGAGCCGGCCCGGCCAGGTGAGGGCGACCGAGACGCCGTCGGGCATGCCGAAGCAGTCGTCCCAGGGGCCGGGTCGCGGCTCGATCCGGTTGCCGGTCGGCAGGTGGTCCTCGCCGCGCTCCTCCTGCCAGGCGGGCCGGAAGGCGACCCGCACGTCCTCGCCGGACCCGGCGGACCCGCCGCTCTCGGCGCTCTCGGCGCTCTCGGCGCTCTCGGCGTCGAGGTTCCGGTTGAACCAGGGGTGCCAGCCGATCTGCGCCGGGAACGACGAGCCGTACGTCTCCACCGCCATGGACAGCGTCAGCGCGTCCTCGGTCAGCGCGATGACCTGCGTGACCCGGCCGGGCCAGGGCCAGGGGTCGACCAGGTCGTACGTCAGGACCGCCTCGTCCGCCGACCTGCGGGCCACCTTCCAGGCGCCGTCGCGGACGGTGCCGTGGATGGCGTGCGGCGGGGCGTTGAGCGGCATGTGGTGCACGGCCGCGCCGTCCCGGAAGCGGCCCTCCCTGATCCGCCCGCACCAGGGCACCATCGGGAAGCAGCCGAAGCGGTCGCCCTGCCGCAGCAGCTCCGTCCCGCCGACGCGCAGTCCTCCGACCCGCCCGCCGTTGCCGGGCCGGACGGTCACCTCCGCGTCTCCCGCGGTCAGCGTGAAGTCTTCGTCACTCACGGGACGACCCTACCCAGGTGATCAAGAGGGCGCCGGGTGCGACCGAGGCGTTCAGGACACCTGGCCGCGGCGTCCTGGGCGGCGGCACGGCGTCCGGGTCACCGGCGGCGTCGCAGCGCCCGGCCGACCACGATCGCCGACGCCACCGCCAGCGCGGCCGCGGGGGCCGCCCAGCGCAGGGCGTTGTCCCGGACGAGGGTCTGCGGCGCCGGGACCGGGGCGTACCGGCCGCGCGGCGGGGCGTGGTCCACCTCCTCCGCGCTGCGCCCGATCATCGTGCGGCGCGCGTGCGCGGCCTCGGCCGGGGGGACGCCGAGGTCCGGGAACCCGGCGACGGCGTCCACCGCGTCCGCCGGTCCCACGTCGAGCACGTCCTCGACGTCGTCCTCGTCCTCGTCCTCCCCGTAGTCGGCGTCGTCGAGGCCGTCGACGTCCTCGAGGTAGTCGACGTCGTCCGTGTCCTCGGCGTCCTCGGCGTCCTCGGCGTCCTCGATGTCGTCCGCGTCGGCCGTCCCGTTCACGGAGTCCAGGACGGCGGGGTGCGGCGGGGGGATCTCGGCCCCGGTGGCGGCGGCCGCGGCGGGGGGTTCCCCGGCCCCGGCCGCCGTGCCGAGGTTCTCCGCCCACCGGTCCAGCAGGCGTACGGCCGCCGCGTCCACGGCGTCCGCGGGGAGCTGCGCGATCCGGCCGTCCGCCGTCGCCGTGCCCGCGAAGCGGAGCGTGGTGGCCCCGTCGGTCTCCCGCAGGTCCAGGGTGAGCGCGAGTTCGACCGTTCCGGAGCCGCGGGCCTCGACGGCGTCGCCCTCGACGGCGTACCCGCCGTCCTCGCGGGCGGTGACGCGCAGGGCGCCGTGGTAGGTGATGGTGCGGCCGCCGACGCGCAGTTTCAGCCGGCCGGCGACGGGCTCGGTGCCCGCGTCCTGCTGGAAGCCGGGGAGGGCCCGGGCCACCCGCGCGGGGTCGGCGAGGGCCGCCCGCAGTCGCCCTGCCGGAACCGGAACGAACACCTCATGCTCCATAAGGGCGGAGCCTACCCAGCACGTCCGGGAATGCACCCGCCGAAATCTGGATCGGCACCCCCGCGCACCGGCCGGGCGTACCCCGCGCGCGCTCAGTGGCGCGGGTGGGTGAGGGTGGAGGCCCGCAGGCCGCCCGGTCCCGTCCGCAGCGCCCGCTCGCCGGGGCCGAGCCGCAGGTCGGGGCGGGTCCCGGCCGCGGCCAGGACGAAGCCCCGGCCGCCCTCGGCCCGGTAGGGGGCGGTGCGCAGACCGGCCGCGCGCATCGTCGCCTCGACCGTCCAGAAGGCGTACGGCCGGGCGTCGACGGGGCCGGCGTGGACCGCGAGCCGGCCGCCCGGGCGCAGCGCGCGGCGGGTGAGGCCGTAGAACTCCTGGGAGTACAGCTTCGTGGCGGCGGTCATGCCGGGGTCGGGCAGGTCGGCGATCACCACGTCGTACGTGCCCGGCGGGGTCTCGCGCAGCCGGTGGAAGGCGTCGTCGACGGTGACGCGCACGCGCGGGTCGTCGAGGGCGTGGCCGTTGAGGCGGGAGAGTCCGGGGTCGGCGCGGGCCAGCCGGATCAGGCCGGGGTCGAGGTCGACGACGTCGACGCGGCGGGTGCCGGGGCGGGCGAGGACCTCGCGGGCGGCCAGTCCGTCGCCGCCGCCGAGGACGAGGACGCGCGCGTGGGGGCCGGCCGTCGCGGGGCGGACCAGGGGCCGGTGGTGGCGGAGCCGGTCGTGGCCGCCGCGGAGCCGTCCGTCGAGGTAGAGGCCGAGAGGACGGCCGCCGGTGCCGCCGGTGCCGCCGGTGAGGACGATCTCCTGGACGCCGGTGTGCAGGGCGACCCGGACGTCGTCGCCGTAGACCGCGTGACGGGCCGCCTGTTCGAAGTCGTCGACGAGGGCGGCGGCACAGGCGAGGACGGCGAGGACGGTGACGTCGGCGACGAGGAGGAGCCGACGGGTGCGGCGGGTGAGGTCGCGGCGGAACAGGCCGAGGACGAGGGCGCCCCCGGCGATCACGTTGACCGCGCCGGTCAGCAGGGAGCTGGTCAGCTGGCCCAGGAAGGGCAGCAGCAGGAACGGGAAGGCCAGGCCGCCGACCAGGGCGCCCACGTAGTCCGCGGCGAACAGGTCGGCGACCGCGCCGCCCGCGTCCTGGCGGCGGACGCGCTGGATCAGCTCCATCAGCAGCGGCACCTCGGCACCGATGAGCAGTCCGATGGTGAGGCAGAAGGCGACGAGCAGGACGCGCGGACCGTTCCCCCACAGGCCGCCCCAGCCGCCCGTCCAGGCGAAGACGGCGTACAGGGCCATGGCGCTGCAGCCGCCGACGAGGGCGAGGACCACCTCGACGGCGGCGAACCCGGCGGCGGCGAGGCGGCGCAGCCGTTTGGCCGCGAGGGAGCCGATGCCCATCGCGAACACCACGACGGACAGCACGACGGAGGCCTGAGTGACCGAGTCGCCCATCAGGTACGAGGCGAGGGCGACCAGTTCGAGTTCGTACACCAGACCGCAGGCCGCGCAGACGAACACGCACGCGAGCACCAGGAACCGTCCGGTGCCCGGCCGGACGGGCAACCGCGCGGAACCGCGCCGGGGCGGGACGCCGGGTGGGGCGCCGGGCAGGACACCGGGCAGGGCACCGGGCAGGGCACCGGCCGGTCCACCGGGCGTCGCGCCGGGTGCGGCCGGTGCGTGCGGTTCGATCACGACTGCGACGTTACGTGACGATTGCGACACCCTTTGTCACCCACGCGTGTGAAATTCACGGTCGATCAGGTGTCCTGCGTTTGGGACGCGGTTCAGTACGCCGGCACTCTCGCGCTCACCCGCGTCCGCGTCGCCACCAGTTGCCCGTCCTGCGGGTAGGCGTGCCAGGTCCGCCAGCGCACCTGCCCGTCGTGGCGCTGCGCGAGCAGGGCGGTGAAGGCGTGCGGGCTGCCCGGGAAGACGCCCGCGAGGCCGTGCGGGTGATCGGAGACCAGGGCCAGCAGTTCCTGGGCCCGGCTCGCGAACCGGTCCGGCGTCAGCGTCTCGACCCGGGCCGCGAACTCGTACTCCCAGTCCCCCACCCGCTCGGCCACGCCGTGCGGGAGGGGGGTGCTGCTGCCGGAGAGACAGGCGACCGTCTCGGAGCAGAAGCCCCCGTCCTCCTCCAGAAGCACCTGGTGCGAGGCGCCGAGCAGCCTCAACTGGATTATGGCCCCGGACAGTTCGAGGTCGAGTGTGGCCAGGGCGGGCAGCGGTTCACGCCCCAGGGCCCAGGCCAGGTCGGCCGCGCACGTGTCGGTGTAGGAGGTGTTCAGGGTCGTGAGCATGACTCGGCTCCGCTAGAACGCACAGAAAAGGAAAGGTCCGGCGCACCCCGGTGACTCCGGGGAAGTCGGCCCCGGCCGGCCCGGCGTGGGGAGGGCGTCCGCGCGGGACGTCCGAGGGGTCCGAGGGGCTGCGTTGGTGTTTTAGAGGGAATCATGAACTGTGGCGGCACCACAGCGTTTTTACCCAACTTCGTGGGGTTTCCATCCCTCAGAGGGCCCCTCAGCTCAACTGTTCAACCCCGGCGTGCGCGGTGCGGCCGGGAACGACCCCCACGCGCCCCGCGCGCCGGACATGGTGCGACCGCGGGGCGCCCTCGGTGAGGGACGGCCCCGCGGCCCGGACGCTGCTCCCCGCGGGGGAAGCTCAGCTGCCCCGTGTCAGCTGCCTCCGCCGCATCCGCCGCCTCCTCCCCCGCAGGAGGAGCCGCCCCCGCAGGACGACGAGGATCCGCCGCCGCAGGAGTGACCGCCGCCCGAGTGAGATCCGCCGGAGTCGCCGCCCGAGTCGCTTCCCGAGGAGGAGCTGCACGTCACGGCGGCCCCGCCGGCCACCCACCAGCTGCTGCCGCTGTCCCCGCTGCTGCTGCCGCCGCCTCCCCCGCGTGAACGGGAGCCGGGCCGGGACGGTCCCCGGTGTCCGGCGGTGCTCCTGCGGACGGCCGTGACGATGACGACCACCAGCAGGACGACGACTGCGAGTACCGCCAGGATGATGCCGACTGCCATGGCTCCACCCTCCTTCCGAATCCCCCGAAGCGGCCCCCCGTGGGCGCCTCGCGCGACCGGTGCGACCGGCGCGTGCACGGGGGATGCCCGGCCGTCCCGGCCGCCAAAGCGCACTTGAGGAAGTCCAGAGCTTCGGCGCAGGATGACCGGCATGACCGCCACCGCACGCCCCTTCCTCAACCGCCGTCTCGCCGAGTTCGGGACGACGGTCTTCGCCGAGATGTCCGCGCTGGCCCTGCGGACCGGGTCCCTCAATCTCGGCCAGGGGTTCCCGGACACGGACGGGCCCGAGGAGATCCGCGAGGCGGCCGTGCGGGCGCTGCGGGACGGCCGCGGCAACCAGTACCCGCCGGGCCCCGGCATCCCCGAACTGCGCACGGCGATCGCCGGGCACCAGCGCCGCCGCTACGGCCTGACGTTCGACCCGGACACCGAGGTCCTGGTCACGGCGGGCGCCACCGAGGCGATCGCCGCCGCCCTGCTGGCCCTGCTGGAGCCGGGGGACGAGGTCGTCGCCCTGGAGCCGTACTACGACTCCTATGCGGCCTGCATCGCCATGGCGGGCGCCACGCGGGTGCCGGTGACGCTGCGGCCCGACCCCGCGGAGGCCCGCTTCCGCCTCGACCTCGACGAGCTGCGCGACGCCGTGACGGACCGCACGCGTCTCCTCCTGGTCAACACCCCGCACAACCCGACCGGCACGGTCCTCACCCGCGAGGAGCTGACCGCGATCGCCGAACTGGCCGTGGAACGCGACCTGCTGGTCGTCACCGACGAGGTGTACGAGCACCTGGTCTTCGACGGGTCCGAACACGTGCCCCTGGCCACCCTGCCGGGGATGCGGGACCGGACGGTGACGATCGGCAGCGCCGGCAAGACGTTCTCGTTCACGGGCTGGAAGGTCGGCTGGGCGACGGGGGCACCGGGCCTGGTGGCGGCCGTGCGCTCGGCGAAGCAGTACCTGACGTACGTCGCCTCCGGCCCCTTCCAGTACGCCGTCGCCGAGGCGCTCGCGCTGCCGGACACGTACTTCGAGGAGTTCCGCGCGGGCATGCAGGCGAAGCGCGATCTGCTCGCCGCCGGCCTCACGGAGGCGGGCCTCACGGTCTACCGCCCGGCGGGCACGTACTTCGTCACCGCCGACATCCGCCCCCTCGGCGAGACGGACGGCATCGCCTTCTGCCGCGCCCTCCCCGAACGCGCGAGAGTCGTCGCCATCCCCAACGCCGTCTTCTACGACCACCGCGAGGCAGGCGCCCCGTTCGTCCGCTTCGCCTTCTGTAAGCGCACCGAGGTGCTGACAGACGCGGCGGAACGACTCCGCACGGCGTTCGCGGGCTGACCGGTGCCCTGCTGACGGGGCTCGGGGTCGGGCACAGCGCCCTTTTCGCAACCGACCCGCGCCGCACACCAGCAGGTGCGCGAACACGGAGTGGGCTGAGTGACGGGGGCGCCGGGCCTGGTGGCGGCCGTGCGCTCGGCGAGACGGACGGCATCGCCTTCTGCCGAACCCTCCCCGAACGCGCGGGAGTCGTCGCCATCCCCGACGCAGTCTTCTACGACCACCGCGAGATGGGCGCCCCGTCCGTCCGCTTCGCCTTCTGCGAGAAGAAGCAGATCCTCACCGAGGCGACAGAACGCCTGCAGCACCCGGCGCCCTGAACCCACGCATTCCGCCCACTCCCCTTCGGACGCGGCGACACGGGAGGGGAACGGACTCAGTTCCCGCCGGTCGAGGCGTCGGAACCGGAGTGTCCGCATATTGTCCAGGATCACTCACCTGACCAGCCGTTCTTCTCTGAAGGCTAGAATTCCTGGTCAAGGTTGGTCTCCTTGGGGGCGCGAAAACATCCGGATGTAAGGTTGACCAGGATCTTCGGGTCTTTCTCCGCCCCTGCTTCAGGACTCGAAACCCACAGCTCGGCGTTCAAAGAGAAGGGCTCCGTCTTGGAGTCGGCCGTAATCTCCAGCGTCTTGCTCTTGCTGCTGTTGGGGCCGTACTCGACGATATCCCAGTTCTGGCCGGGGAGATCGTCCTTCAGGCGCTGAAATCCGTCCTTCAGTTCGCCTTCGGAGATGCCGTAGACGGACCAGGCGTGAACAGTGCTGTACAGGTGCTCAGGATCTTCTTCGCAGGGCGCGATGCCGGGTCCGGGCTCAGTCACCTTCCCTTCCTTGATGCCGATCATGTCGTAGATCTGGCTGGAAACAGCCTTCGTTCTCTCCCGAGCCTCTTCAACGTCGAGCGTGACGTCCTTGGAACTGGTGGGTTCATTTGCTGCAGATGTTTTTTCGCTGCGGTCCACTGTGCTCGAACATCCTGTTCCGGCGAGAGAAAGAACAGCGACCAAGAAGGCGACACCAAGACGGTGAGCCCGAAGGCGACGGTTGCGGTCGGGGGAAATCAATCGTCTTCCTCTACCTTGTCGTAGCGGCCGACAACCACCGCCGCCTGGTTCTTGAGGCTTTGCGAGCTTTCGTTCCAGTAGTCGCTGTGACCACTTGTGTCCACGTCCATGCGATGGGCGCCGAAGGCTTCGTCGGAGGGGATGACCTGAACGTACCCGGCGTTGAAGGGGATTCCGTTCCAGGTCTCTACGTCCCACTTCTCACCGCCGAGGCGGGCCACCTTGCCACCAGTCGGCACGGGGTCGCTGGTAGCGGCCTCGGACCACACGTGGTCCTTGCCCACGTCGAGATCGTTCGCATCGCCCACGAGCATGCCAGGGCTGCCGGCCACGACGATGTCGTCCGTCGACATGTCCCCTTCTGCCATGGATGCGGCGCCGACCGTCGTGGAACCGTAGCTGTGGCCGATGACGGTCGTGTGGCTGGCGTCCGGACCGCCTTGAGCCGTCTCGAGTCCGTCCAGGAATCTGTTGAGCTTCGGTGCTCCGTCGTACGCCCAGTCGTCATCCATCGCCTCCGGCGCGATGTTCTGCGGGGCGTCGTAGCCGATCCAGGTGATCGTGGAAACGGACTGGCTTGGATTCATTGCATGAGCTTCTGCCCACACCCTGGTCATTCGCCCGATGTCCCCACCGGCTCCTTCGAGGCGTGATGTCGTTCCCGGCACGTACACCGCCGTATGGTCCGCCGTGTCCGGGTTTCCGTTGGCGACAATCGCATGTCCGTCACCCTTGGTATCGAATCCAAGAAGATAAGCCGGAGGAAGTCCGTCCTTACCTGTGGCATCGAAGCGACTCTGGATCGCGTTCATTCCCTTGAGCGTCTTCTCCAGAGAAGCTTTTCTGTCGCTGTATTTTTCGTCCCACTCCTGCCACTCCTCGTTCAAGCGCGGATAGCCGCCGTGAGGGCCATAGATGTAGCGCTCAGGTTCGGGGGGAATGGAGTCCAGGTCCATCTGGTGTTTCGCCTGGGTTTCCGCCAGAACTGTGCGGTTGGCATCGTCACGGACGTCAGCAGGCAGGCCGTCGAGCGCGCCGACGGCAGCCGGTTGGAGGGTCAGGTAGGCCGTCTGCTGCTCTGCGGTGAGACTGCTCCACCAGTCGGCGTTGTCTTTTGGGCTGCCGCTCTTGGGTGGTTCCTTGATGCTGTCGAGATATTCTCCAGCCCCCTTGAGGACACCGCCGGTGTCCTTCTTCACATCCGCCCAGTCACGGTCGGAGACGGTCAGGTCGTCGTCGGACTTCAACGCCCGTAGCTTCGGAGCCCACTTCCCGTCGGCTTCCGTGGCCTCGCTGAGAGCGGTGGCGATCTGGTTGGCGTACTCCTGCGCCAGAAGACGGTGGGGATTGGGATCGACGTTGCCCGCCTGGCGACCGATCGCGGCAGCCGTCGGGTCCGTCAGGCCGGACACCGTGCCACCTTCGGGAAGTCTGCCGTCGGTCTCCTTCCCGCCCGACGGATAACTGATCGACCCGTCGGCGTTCACGGTGAACTTCTCCGCCTGCGCACCCGCGACTGCGATGTCCAGCCTCTTCTTGGCTGCTTCCAGGTCGTACGAGAAGCCGTTGAGTGCCGTGCTGATCAGACCGCACTCGACCTGGGTGTAGTGGAAGTTCTCGGCCGCTTCCTTGAGCTGGCCCAGTGCCGCGTCGGCGGCCGCGCCTTTCAAAGACTGACGCATGGCCGCGGCGATCTGGTTTTCGATGCGGTCCTTGGCGGCGCCGGCCATGTCACTCGTTGCGCGGTAACCGTCCGCGGCATCCGCGAACTCGGACGGCTTGAGGGCCTTGAGCGTCGTGTAGTCCATGGCGCCCGATCACCGACCCTCGGGCTTACCGCCGACAGCGGAAGTGTCCTCGTACTGGACCTTCAGCCCAGCGATCTCAGCCTTGATCGCCTCATCGGTCTTCAGCTGGTCGCTGCCCACCTTCTCGAACAGCTCGGCCAGTTTGCCGCACCGCTTGCTCACATCCTGGAGATAGCGCTTCCAGGAGCCGTAGACCTCCGACTGGGCCGCAGCGGTAAGGCACTCGGAATCCTTACCGAGTCCCGTCTGATCGTCTGCCATCCTCGCCAGCGCTTTGGTGATGGGCTCCCGCAGGCCCTCCACACTCGTCCCGGCTCTGGTCCACACCGTCTTGTCGGACCGCATCCCGTCGGAACCGCCGCCGCTGCCCCACGGTCCGCCGCCACCGCCGCCGCCCTGGTCGGCGGGCATCTGGTTGAGCTGCATCTGCGTGGTGTGCCGCTCGGTCGCCGCGGCCTTGAGCTGCTCCCACTCCTCCCACGCCATGCGTGGTGCCTCCCCGTGTTCTGCCGGTGCGCCGCCGGGCGGATCCGTTCGGTAACCGCATTCCGCGGTGACTGATACGCACCGTAATACCGCCACATCACGTGACCCATCCGTATCGGCCACACGGCGTCTGAGTACGCGTACTCAGACAGGCACTGCTGGATCTTCGAGGGCGCCACCGCCTCGTGGGCTTGCAGGCGTATCAGGGTGCGGTCCCGCCGCGACCGCGCCGGAATCCGCCGTCAGCGGGCGTCCGCCTCGGGCTCCGGAAGCGGGAGTTCGTCGAGGTCGAGGGTGAAGGTGCGGCCGTCGGCCAGGGGGATGGGGAGCTTGCCCGTGCCGTACTTGTGCGTGTGCGCCGCGATGTAGCCGGTGGCGGTCGGCTGAGTGTGGAGGACGACTTCCTGGGCGTAGGGGTCCACGACCAGGTAGGCGGGGATGCCGTACCGGCCGTACTTCGCGGTGCAGTCGTCGTAGTCCTTGCGCGCGGAGGAGGTCGAGACGACCTCGGAGATCAGCAGGACGTCCTCGAAGCTGTAGCGCTTGCCCTCCCGGAGGGCGTCCTCGCGCAGGATCACCAGATCCGGGGCGCTGTTCTCGTCGGCGGGGAAGTCGATGTAGACGTCGGAGGCGGTCTTCGCATGGCGCCCGAGGGACACGATCGTGTCGTACTGCATCGACTTGATCGTGCTGGAGTGCTCGAAGCTCTGCGGAGTCATGATCACCTTTCCGTCGGCTCCGAACAGGACCGTGTATCCCTTGGGGAACTCGGTGTGCACGATTGCGTCGACGCTCATGAACGGCTCCTTCCCGTGTGGTCAGGATACGGCGGACAGCGCCACGTCACCGGGTCTGGTGATACGGCTGCGGGTTCGGTCCGGACAGGTCCTGGGGCCGACCTGTCTCCGTCGTCTCGCGGGAGAACGTGGGCGCATGCAGGAAGGTCCCACGCTCAGCCCGCCGCGCGGAGTTCGTCCTCGGCGCGGCAGTCACGGCAGCGGACGTGTCCCGCCGTGCGCATCGGCCGCTCGCAGCCGTCGCAGTCCACCCGGGGTGCGACCGCCGGGCGTACGGGGGGCTCCGCGCTTCTGACCGGTAGCGGCAGGGGCGTCTCGCCGAGTCGGTAGGCGAGGATGCCGACGGGGCGGGCCAGCAGGGGGGACGGGAGCCCGGCGGTGAGGTGGGCCGTGATGTGGGTGGGCAGCAGGCCCGCCGCGAGCCACCGGCCGACGGCCGGGGCGAGGCGGGCCACCTCCCGCTCGGACAGGATGAGGCGGGGGTCGACACGGCGCAGGCCGGCGAGCACGTCGACGGCTCGGGGATCGGCTTCGGCGAGCGGGGTCGAGGTCGGGGTCTCGGCGGCGGCGAGCGAAGCGGTGGGCTCGGCGGCGGCGAGCGGGAGCGGAGTCTCGGGCTCGGCGGACACGGGCGGCTGCGTGGTTTCCCGCGCGGCTTCGTGCACGACCGCCGGCGTGGGCCGCTTCCGGGGCCGGGGCGGCCCGGAAGGCCCGCCCGGATCGGGGTCGCCGCCGGGGACGTCGTAGAAGTACGTCCGGGTGCGGACCTGGCCGGAGGGGGTTCGTTCGCGGCGGCGTTCCAGGTGTCCGGCGGCCTCCAGTTCCCGGAGAGCCCGCGAGATGAGGATCTCGCCCTCGTTGAAGTGCTCGCACAGGGCGGCGATGCTCACGGGGGAGCCGTCGGGCAGGGAGGCGATGTACGCCGCGACGCCGATCGTGACCGCGCTGCCGCGCCGCTGGGCGAGGGCGTTGGAGATCACCGTGAAGTCGGCCGTGAGGCGGGTGCGGACGTGGATCACGCCGGAGGTCGGTGTTCCGGCGTCGGCGCGCAGGCGCGCGTTAGACTGCGAGTCAGCCATCGGGAAGGTGTTCACTTCCTGATCGGTCAGGCCCTCGATCGGGATTGCCGTCCCGGCCGGGGGCCGTCGTCTGTGTGGGGTTGTGCGGCGAACGTAACCGCCCGCGTCCCGCCCCTGCAAGCCGGTCACCCGGACGGGTGACGCGGGCTGCGCGGCCGGGGAGGGTGGGTGGGCGGGTAGTTCTTTCCCCCGGTTCTTTCAGGAGGTCAGTGGCCGACCGGACCCTCGCGGACAAGGGCCCGGTGAGCCCGGAACACGGACGGCGACGGGGACCCGGCCGCCTCAGGGACGGTGCTGCCCGGCCTTCAAGTCGCCTATGAAGGCGGCCCAGGAGACGGCCTCGAAGCACAGCGCCGGCCCCTGCGGGACCTTGCTGTCACGGACCGGGACGACGACCCCCGGGAATCCGTCGGCCACCTCCACGCAGTCGCCCCCCTCCTGATTGCTGTAGCTGCTCCTGCGCCACGCGGCGCCGTTCAGATCGGGACGGGAGATTCGAGCCACGGTGATTGCCTTCTCCTCAGCGACGGCGCGGTCCGGCCTTCAACTCGCCTATGAAGGCGGCCCAGGAGACAGCCTCGAAGCACACCGCCGGACCCTGCGGGACCTTGCTGTCACGGACCGGGACGACGGCCCCCGGGAATCCGTCGGCCACCTCCACGCAGTCGCCCCCCGCCTGATTGCTGTAGCTGCTCCTGCGCCAGACGACGCCGTTCAGATCGGGACGGGAGATTCGAGCCACGGTAGTTGCCCTCCATCGTGGACCGGATCATGTCGAGTGACATGAGCGGGGGCAGGGCTGCCGCCCGCAGCCGATCGTAAATCACCTTGTAACGGCTGACGTTGACCGGTTCCTCGATGAGCTGGCCGTAGTCGGCTCCTTCCGTGTAGGCCACCTCGGAACCGTCAAGAAGGACGAGGACCGTCAGCGAGCCACCCATCGCCTCGTGTTCGCCTTGCTCGAACGGCAGCACCTGCACGGTGATATGACGTTCCGCAGCAGCGTCGAGCAGCCGTGCCAACTGCTTTCGCATCACGACATGGCCGCCGATAGGACGCCTCAGCACTGCCTCATCGAGGATGACGCACAGCTCCGGCCGGTCGGGCGAACTCAGCCGTTCCTGCCGTCCCATTCGGGCTGCCACGCGCTCCTCCAGCTGCTCTTCGCCGTCCAACAGTGCGTCCAGGCTCAGCACCGCCCACGCGTAGGCCTCCGTCTGCAACAGACCCGGCACCACGTGCGCCGCGTACTGCCGGACGGCCACCGCCCGCGCCGAGTACTCCATGAACTTCCTCGACCAGTCCGGGAACGCCTCCCGGTAGACGTACGGCCACAGGTCCACCAGCAGGTCGTCCGCGCCGAGGGCCGCGTCCAGGGCGCGGGCCAGTTCCAGGGTCGGCTTGGCTCCGGAGGCCCGCTCGATCTGGGTGATGCGCGTGCTCACCACGTGCGTCCTGTCGCCCAGTTCGGCCTGGGTCAGGCCGGCCGCCGTGCGGAGCCTGCGGACCCGCGCGCCGAAGAGGGCCGCCATGGACGTACTGGGGTCGATTCCGTTGGCCAAGGCGTCACTTCCGTTCCTTACGGGAGGAAAAGTAAGGCTGTGTCACCTGTCGAGCGTAGGGCGACCTGCCGATCCTTGGGTACGGAACGTGACGAAGCGTGTACGTCGAGGGAGTTCTCCCTCTTCACAGCGGACAAGGACGGACAAGCCGTGCTGACAGCAACGACCACTCCGGAGCAGGAACTGCCCTCATTCGCGGCGCGGTTCGCCTCCACGCCTCGCGGTGCGCGGCTCGCCCGGCGTCTCGCCGTGCGACGCATGGAGGAGTGGGGTCACCCGCCGGTGTCGGACGCCTCGTGCGCGGTCGCGCTCGTCGTCGGCGAGCTGGCGGCGAACGCCGTACGGCACGGCCGGGTCCCCGGGCACGACTTCGGGCTGCGGCTCCTCCTGGACGCGGCCGCGGGTCTGGTGCGCGTCGAGGTCGCGGACGCCGCCGCCGCGAAGCGGCCGCCCACGGCCCCGCCGTCGTCGTACCCGGAGGGCGAGTCGGGTCGGGGGCTGTTCCTGGTGGACGTCCTGGCCGTGCGCTGGGGGACGGAACCTCGTCTGCCGGTGGGCAAGACGGTGTGGGCGGAGGTGTCCACCGGGGCCGCGACCCAGCCGTGAGCGGCGGCTCGGTCGTGAGCGCGGGGGGATCCCCCGGAGCCCGGCCCGGGTGTCCACAGGCTGTGGACACCCGGACCGAGGCCCCGCACGGCGAGAGCCCGGCCCTGGCCCGCCACCCCGAGGGGTCGCGGCCCTGGCCGGGCTCTCGTGCGCCTGGGCGGGCGGCGGGTGCCGTTCGCCCGGGGCGGTCGGCTACGCGTCGTCGGACTTGCCGTCGTCCTCGGGCTTGTCCGTCTCGTCGACCGAGGACTCCAGGCCCAGCTGTTCCACGAGCCACTTGTCGAACTCGATGGAGGCGCGCACCCAGCTCACCGTCGAGGAGACGAAGAACTCGAGGTTGACGCCGGCGCCGATCAGCATCTGCGTCTCGCCGATGAGGCGGACGGTGCCGTCGTCGTGGGTGTGCGTGTAGACCTTGGGCCACAGGGTGCGGCGGTTCCAGTCGTCGATGGCCTCCAGGATCTGGGGCTTCTCGTCGATCTGGTGCGGACGGTCGAAGAACGTGCGCACCGAGTAGACCGCCTGGTCACCCTCGCCGCGGAACATGAAGTACGTGCGGAATTCCTCCCACGGCGCCGCGAGGTCTCCCTCGTCGTCGACGACGTACTTCAGCTCCATCTGGTCGAGGAGCTGCTTCACGAGATCCTGATCCGGAACGACGGGGCCCGCCGGTCCCTGGGGCTGCGGCTCGGGCTGGCCCCCGAAGTTCGGAATCGAGGACGGGTCGATGGTCACCGTGATTTTCCCTTCGTACGGATCTGGCCATCCTCTCCCATGCGGGGCGGGGGGTGGCAACCCCCGCCCCGAGGGTTCACCTCCGGTTGGCGGAATTCCGCTCAGGGCGTGTGTCCGGCCGGGCCGGGGCGCCGGTCAGAGGGTCTTTCCGGTCGGCGCGGGGCCCACGATCAGGCCGTCCTCGAAGGCGTCGACCCGGACCGTGTCGCCGTCCTTGACCTCGCCCGCGAGGATCTCCTTGGCGAGGCGGTCGCCGATGGCGGTCTGGACGAGGCGGCGCAGCGGCCGGGCGCCGTACGCCGGGTCGTTGCCCTCGTGGGCGAGCCAGGCGAGGGCCTCCTCGGTGACGTCCAGGGTGAGCCGCCGCTCGGCCAGCCGCTTGGCGAGCCGGTCGATCTGGAGCCGCGCGATCCGGGCCAGCTCCTCCTTGTGCAGCGCCGAGAAGACGACCAGGTCGTCGAGCCGGTTGAGGAACTCCGGCTTGAAGGACGCCCGGACCACCTCCAGGACCTGCTCCTTCTTCTCGGCCTCGGTGGAGAGCGGGTCGACCAGGTACTGGCTGCCCAGGTTCGAGGTCAGCACCAGGATGGTGTTGCGGAAGTCGACCGTGCGGCCCTGGCCGTCGGTGAGGCGCCCGTCGTCGAGGACCTGGAGCAGGATGTCGAAGACCTCCGGGTGCGCCTTCTCCACCTCGTCCAGCAGCACCACGCTGTACGGCCGGCGCCGCACGGCCTCGGTGAGCTGGCCGCCCTCCTCGTAGCCGACGTAGCCGGGCGGGGCGCCGACGAGCCGGGCCACGCTGTGCTTCTCGCCGTACTCCGACATGTCGATGCGGATCATGGCCCGCTCGTCGTCGAAGAGGAAGTCCGCGAGGGCCTTGGCCAGCTCGGTCTTGCCGACGCCGGTCGGGCCGAGGAAGAGGAAGGAGCCGGTCGGGCGGTCGGGGTCGGCGATGCCGGCCCGCGAACGGCGCACGGCGTCGGACACGGCCCGGACGGCCTCGCCCTGGCCGATGAGCCGCTTGCCCAGCTCGTCCTCCATGCGCAGCAGCTTCTGCGTCTCGCCCTCCAGGAGGCGGCCGGCCGGGATGCCGGTCCAGGAGGCGACGACGTCGGCGATGTCGTCGGAGCCGACCTCCTCCTTGACCATGGTGTCCTTGGCGGCCTCCTCCTCGGCCTCGGAGGCGGCCTCCAGGTCGCGCTCCAGGGTCGGGATCTCGCCGTACAGCAGCTTGCTGGCGGTGTCGAAGTCGCCGTCGCGCTGCGCCCGCTCGGCCTGGCCGCGCAGGTCGTCGAGCCTCTCCTTCAGCTCACCGACCCGGTTGAGGGACTGCTTCTCCTTCTCCCAGCGGGCGGTGAGGCCGCGCAGCTCCTCCTCCTTGTCGGCGAGGTCGCGGCGCAGCTTCTCCAGCCGCTCGCGGGAGGCGGGGTCGGTCTCCTTGTCGAGGGCGAGTTCCTCCATCTTCAGCCGGTCGACGGCGCGCTGGAGCTCGTCGATCTCGACGGGGGACGAGTCGATCTCCATGCGCAGCCGGGAGGCCGCCTCGTCGACGAGGTCGATGGCCTTGTCGGGCAGGAAGCGGGAGGTGATGTACCGGTCGGACAGGGTGGCCGCGGCCACCAGCGCGCTGTCGGCGATCTGGACCTTGTGGTGGGCCTCGTACCGCCCCTTGAGGCCGCGCAGGATGGCGATGGTGTCCTCGACGGACGGTTCGGCGACGAGGACCTGCTGGAAGCGCCG
The DNA here is from genome assembly GCF_055580685.1 of Streptomyces sp. NPDC031554. NCBI lineage: Bacteria > Bacillati > Actinomycetota > Actinomycetes > Kitasatosporales > Streptomycetaceae > Streptomyces > Streptomyces sp. NPDC031554. The sequence continues at coordinate 266,902 of NZ_JBVIKX010000003.1, forward strand.
CTCCAGCGCCGCGTCCTTCTCGATCCGCTCGCGGTACTCGTCCAGGGTCGTGGCGCCGACCATGCGCAGCTCACCGCGGGCGAGCATCGGCTTGAGCATGTTGCCCGCGTCCATCGCGGAGTCGCCGCCCGCGCCGGCGCCCACGACGGTGTGCAGCTCGTCGATGAAGGTGATGATCTGCCCGTCGGAGTCCTTGATCTCGGCCAGGACGGTCTTCAGCCGCTCCTCGAACTCACCGCGGTACTTGGCCCCGGCGACCATGGCGCCGAGGTCGAGCGAGACGAGCCGCTTGTTCCTGAGGGACTCGGGCACGTCCCCCTTCACGATCCGCTGGGCGAGCCCCTCGACGACGGCGGTCTTGCCGACGCCGGGCTCGCCGATGAGGACGGGGTTGTTCTTCGTCCGGCGGGACAGCACCTGGACGACGCGCCGGATCTCGGTGTCCCGGCCGATGACCGGGTCGAGCCGGCCCTCGCGGGCGGCGGCGGTGAAGTCGGTGCCGAACTTCTCCAGCGCCTTGTACGACCCCTCGGGGTCGGCGCTGGTCACCCGGCGCCCGCCGCGGGCCTTGCGGAAGGCCTCCAGCAGCTTCTTCGCGGTGGCCCCCTGCCGGTCGAGCACCTCGCCGGCCCGGCCGCCCTTCGCGGCGGTCCCGATGAGCAGGTGCTCGGTGGAGAGGTACTCGTCGCCCAGTTCGCGCGCACGCTCCTGGGCGTCCGCGATCACGGCGAGCAGTTCGCGGTTGGGCTGCGGGGGCGCGACGGTGGACCCGGCCACGCTGGGCAGCGAGCCGAGCACCTGCTCGGCGCCCGCCCGCACGGCGGCCTGGTCCGCGCCGGCGGCGGCGAGCAGATCGACGATGTTCTCGTTCTCCTGCCCCTGGAGCAGCGCGAGGAGCAGGTGTGCCGGGGTGAGGTCGGGGTGTCCTGCGGACAGGGCCCGGTTGCCGGCGGTCTGGATGGCTTCTCGACTCCGGTTGGTCAGCTCTGCGTCCACGGTCGCTGTCTCCTCCTTGCGTGCCGGCCGTCGTCACTGACTCTGTCAGCGTACACAAACTTGAGTCTATTCCACTCAAGGTTGTGCCCGGGAGTCCCCCGGAAGCTAGGTTTCCGCCATGGCCGCATACCCCCAGGACCCGGGCGCCCCCGACGCGCCGTACCTCGACTTCTGGCGCGAAAAGCACCTGTGCACCCTGACCACGCCGCGCCCGGACGGCTCTCCGCACGTCGTCCCGGTCGGGGTGACCTACGACCCCGGAGGCCGGCTCGCCCGGGTGATCGCCGACCGGGCGAGCACGAAGGTGCGCAACGTCCTGGCGGCCGGCACAGAGGGCGCCCGGGTCGCGGTGTGCCAGGTGGACGGCAGACGCTGGGCCACGCTGGAGGGCCGGGCCGTCGTCCGCGCCGAACCGGACCGGGTCGCCGAGGCCGAACGCCGCTACGCGGAGCGCTACGGCCGGGCCCCGCGCCCCAATCCCACGCGCGTGGTGATCGAGATCGCGCTGACGCGGGCGATGGGCCGGGGCTGAGGCTGAGACTGAGATTGAGACTGAGGGGGAACGCCGGACGCGACGGGCGGGGGCCGACGGACCGGTCGACGGGCCCACGGGCCGGCCGGAGGATGCCGGGCCGGCCGGAGGATGCCGGGCCGGCCGGAGGATGCCGGGCCGGCCGGAGGGTGACGTGATCCACACCGGCGGTTTCCGGCCGCCTCGCCGGGGTCCGACAACCGGAGATATCCCCAGGAAACGACAGCGGCGTCACCGTGTTCAGGTCACGGTGACGCCGCTGCGGGGGGAAGTACCTGCGCGATCTGTTACGACGGGGGAATCGCGTCAGGCACTGCGGGGGGTGGCTGAGATGGTCCTGGGCACCGCCGGGCTCGCCGACTCCGGCAGCCGGTGGTCCCGCTGGTCCAGGTTGACGAAGATCATTCCGTACCGGATGGCACACCGCACGGGCTGGGGGGCTCCTCGCGGCCGTCGCAGACACCGGTACGCACGTACGTCGTCCTCCTCGTCCCGGGTCACGACGACCGGCTCCCCGAACACCGTCACCATCAACGAGTCACCACTGTGGGGGATGGCGGTGACCAGGTCGATGAAGTGCCAGCCGGAGCGGTAGGCCGTGGCCATCTCGCGTCGGAAGGAACGGTCGTCAGGAGGCGTCGTCATCTGCCCGTCAGCCCCAACTGCTGTCGTCCGCGCCGTTCGGCGTCACGATGCCCCAGCTGCTGTCGCCGGCGACAGCGGTGCTCGGCTGCTTCGAACCCCAGCTGCTGTCCCCCGGGACGCCGTTCTCCGCACCCGCGAGGCCACTCAGCACTCCGAAGGCCACAGCGGCGGAGAAGGCGGCGACAAGAACCGAGCGAAGCTTTCTCTTGCCCATAGTCGGCTTCGTCCTCACTTGATGGTCACCTCTTCCCCCGTCGAGTAAGACGATGGCTCATTCGGGCACGTCGTGGCCACACGATCGGTGCATCATGTTCCTGCATGTTCAGGACCCTGGGGGGTGGAAATTTGGAAACTATCGGGACTAAAGGGACACATCCCCACGCGGTTACCGAATTGTGTGAGGCCGGCGCCCGACTGTACGCGCAGGCCCTTCGCGCCGGACGCATCGCCCGCGGGGACGCGGAACCCGCTCCGTGCCTGATGGAGTTCGCCCTCCTGCACCCGGACCCCGACGACGCCGACTGGCTGCGTCCCGTACCGCCGGCGGTCGCCCTGGCCCAGCGCCTGAACCCCATCGAACGCGAGATCAGCGAGCACCGGAGGATGTCGATCCGGATCGCCGACGCCTTCGAACCCTTCATGGCGCTGAGCGCGCAGTCCACCGCCTCCACGCACTCCATCACCGTCCTGGAGGGCCTCGACCGGATCAACGCCGCCCTCGACCTCGCCACCGCACAGTGCCGGTCCGAGATGCTCACCGTCCAGCCCGGCCAACGGCGGCTGGAACACACCCTCGAACAGGCCCTCGACCGCGACAAGCCGCTGACCGACCGCGGGGTGCGCATCCGGACCCTGTACCAGCACACGGCCCGGCACAGCCCCGAGACGCTGGCCTACGTGGCCCAGTTCACCGACGGCAAGGTGGAGTACCGCACCATCGACGAACTCGTCGAACGCCTCATCATCTGCGACGAGACCGTGGCCTTCATCCCCACCCGCGACGACCGGCAGGTCGCGCTGGAACTGCGCCACCCCGGCCTCGTCCGCTACCTGATCAAGGTCTTCGAGTTCATGTGGAGCCGTGCCGTGCCCCTGAGCGCGGGCGCCCCCTACGAACCGGCGCCGGACGGCATCACCGACATCCAGCACTCCATCGCCAAGCTGCTGGTCGAGGGCCACGTCGACGAGGCGATCGCCCGCCGGCTCGGCATGAACGTCCGCACCTGCCGCGCGCACATCGCCAAACTCGCCTCCACGCTCGGCAGCGGCAGCCGCGCCCAGCTCGGCTACCTCCTCGCCCAGTCCGGGATCCTCAAGCAGGAGGACACCGCGCCGTGAACCCGGTGAACACGCCGCCGCACCCGGAGCACGGCGTGGAGGAGCTGTGCGACGCGGGCCTGGAGCTGTACGCACGCGCCCTGCGGGAAGGTCACATCACCGGGAAGGACGCCGAGAAGGAGGCCCCCTGCCTGATCGGCTTCGGTCTGCTGCACCCGGACCCCTGCGAACCCTGGGTGCTGAGACCGGTCGCCCCGGCCACCGCCCTGCACCGGCTTCTGCGCACCTCGGCGGCGCGCGTCGCCGAGGAACGGCGGCTCGAGACCCTGCTGCTGGAGGAGTTCGAGCCGCTGATCCGCATCGACGGGCGGTGCGCCGCGGACGCGGAGGCGTCGGCCCTGCGCCTGGTGAGCGGTACGGAGCAGATCAACCAGGCCATCACCGACGCCATGGGCGAGGCGTCCCTGGAGGTCCTCTGCATCCAGCCCAGCAGCCACTACGCGGACGCCCGCGGCGAGGCGGCCCAGGCCGTCGCCATGCGCCGCGACCAGGATCTCCTCGACCGCGGCGGCCGTATCCGCGCCCTGTACCAGCACACGCAGCGGCACCGGCCCCTCGTGCTGTCCCGCTACGAACAGCTCCGGGGCGACGCGCAGGCCCGCACCCTGGACGAGATCACCGACCGTCTCCTCCTGGTCGACCGGACGGTGGCGTTCATCCCCGCCAACGCCGACCGCAGCCTCGCCCTCGAGATCCGCCACCCCGCGCTGATCTCCTTCCTGCGCACGGTCTTCGACCGGCTCTGGCGCCTGGCCACCCCCATGTACCCCGAGACGGTCACCCAGCCCACCCGCGACGGTGTCACCCCGCGCCAGCGCGCCATCGCCGCGCTCCTCGTCGAGGGCCACACCGACGCCGTCATCGCCGACCGCCTCGGCATGAACGTCCGTACGGCCCGGGTCCACATCGCCAAACTCGCCGCCACCCTCGGCAGCGAGAGCCGCGCCCAGCTCGGCTACCTCATCGGGCGCTCGGGGATCCTCGACCCGGAGGGCTGAGCGGGGTCGGCGGTGCGCGGCACGTCGAGGCCGACCTGGGCGATGCGCACGCCCAGCTGGGTGCGGCTGGCCGCCCCGAGCGTCTCCGAGAGGCGGGCGATGTGCGCGCGGCAGGTGCGCACGCTGATGCCGAGGCGTTCGGCGATCACCGCGTCCTGGTGTCCCTCCGCCAGCAGCGCGGCGATGGACTGCTCGCGGTGGGAGACGCCCTCGACGCGGGTGTCGGGCAGCGCGGCGGTCAGCGGGACCGCCAGCCGCCAGAGCCGGTCGAAGACCGTGCCCAGGTAGGCGACCAGGGCCGGGTGGCGCAGCTCCAGCGCCATGGTGCGGTCGGCGTTGGCGGGGATGAACGCCACCGTGCGGTCGAACAGGATCAGCCGGTCGACGACCTCGTCGAGGGTGCGTGCCTCGACCGCGTCGCCCATCAGCTCCAGGTAGTTGAGCAGGCCCTGGCCGTGCCGGGCGACGTGGTTGTAGAGGTCGCGCATCCGCACGCCCCGCCCGCGCAGGGCGAGCGCCCGGTGCAGCCCCTCCGACAGTTCGTGCTCGCGGCGGATGCCGCCGGGCTGCACCGTCAGCACCTCGGTGGTGCACGCCTCCGTCGCCTCGTCGAGGGCCGCCTGGATCCGGGAGGCCCCGTCCAGCACGCGGATCGCCGCGCCCTCCCCGGCCGGTCCGCCCGGCGCGGGCCCGCCGAGCCCGGCGTACCACTCGAAGGCGGCGACCGCCGAACCCATCCGCAGCCGGCTGGAGCTCACCTCGTCGTAGAGTCCGCGCAGCAGCCGGGTCATGACCTCCTGCGGAGCGGTGGGGACCAGCCAGTCCATGTCGTCGGGGTCGGGGTGCAGCAGCGCGAGGTCCAGCAGGCAGGGCACCGGCTGGGCGTCCCGGCGCGGCACCCGGCCCCGCCGTACGGCCCGGGAGTACACGCGGTCCCCGGCCTCGCACAGTCGGTCAGCACCGTGAGGATGCTCCTCCGCCCCGTGCCCGGCCATCGTCCATCCCACCCCCGCCGTCCGCGTGTCGCGCGTCGCCCGCGTTTTCCGCAGCGCAACTATGCGCGGCCCCGGACCGGCTCCGCAACACGGCTCCTCTCCAAGTCCCCTGTGAATTCCGTCCATTTGCACGGATTCCTCCCGGCCTCCGCCCCTCACCTTGCAACAAGCTGATGCTCCCCGCGGGGGTCCGGCGGGAATCCGTCCGGGTCCTCGCACGCCTGTGCGCCCGCGCCCCGTCGGGTGACCACCGCGTCGCGCGCCACCCCGAGGCCCCCTCACGGCGCCCCGCCACGCGCACGCGTGCGCCCCGCCGCGACGGGCGGGACGCGCCGTCCGCACCTCCGCACCTCCGTACGTCCGTACCTCCGTACGTCTGTACCTCCAGGCTTCGGCATCGGCACGGCAGGGCGGCCGCCCGTACCGCTCCGGGGACTACGGCGGCGCCGGGACGCCACGACGGCCCTCGCGGTCACCGGCCGGGGCGTCACGGCACAGCCGCGGGCGCGGGTGCGGGCATGGGCGCGGGCGCGCCGCCCCGACCCTTGGCCCTCACAGCCTCACCACTCTCGGGGCCTCCGGCCGGGCCCGGAGGCACACCCGGTCGACGCCTGGGGGCTCAGGAGGATCAGTGGCTCAGGAACCCGGACGACGCTCCTGCCGCAGCACACCGGCCGGCGCCCCGGGGCGGCGGGCCGGGGGCGACCGGAGGGCGCGGGCCGAAGGGTGCGAGCCCGAAGGGACCGAAAGGGGAGTGCGGGCTCGGAGGGACCGACCGAAGGACGCGGGCCGGAAGGCACGAGCCGGAGAACGCGAGCCGGAAAGGCCCACCGGAGGGCGCGGGCCGTGTACGGGCTCCGTGCGGGCGGCGCCGGGCCGGACCGGGCGCCGCTGGACCTCTGAGGGCCGTCCGACGGCCCGGTGCGGGCTCTGCCGGGTCTGCCCGGACCGGGCACCCTCTCCGACGCCCTCGGGAGCCGGTACGGGCCGCGGGAGCCGGCACGGGCCGCGGGAGCCGGAAGCCCGGCAACACCACGGAAGTCCGGAGACCGGGAACGATCACGGCGGCCGGAGGCCCGGGAACAGCCGCGCGGACCGGGGCCCGTCGGACCGGCCACCGGAGAGGATGAAAGAGCCCGTAGAGGCCGTGGACGCCGGAGGCCCGGCGTCGGACGGTCGAGCGGTCTCAGGGCCGGCGGGCCGGCCCCCCGCCGCCGGGCAGGGCCCGTCCCGGCCGTGCGGGACGACGTCCGCCCTCCGCCTCGCCCTCGTCCCCCGGGAGGCGTACGCGGGCGTCGGCGGCGCTCCGGTGGCCGGCCCGGCGCCTCGTCACGGACGGGCGAGGACGGCGGCCGGGGGCCCCGTCCCCGCCGGCTCGCGCGCTCAGTTCAGGTTGAGGGCCTGGCAGGCGGCCGCGTACTTGGCGGTGCAGATGTCGGACGGCTTGTAGATGCCGTCCGCGATGACGGTGTCCTTGATGTTCTTCTTCGTCAGCGCCACCACGGTGACCAGCTGGGCCGGGATGTCCTTGTCGGTGGGGCTGTCGATCTTGTCGCGGGTCAGGGCGTCGAACTCGATGTCACGGCCCTGGACCTTGGCGACGGCCATCTCCGCGGCCGCCTCCGCCATCTGCGGGTAGGGCTTGTACACGCTCATGTACTGCTCACCTGCGAGGATCCGCTGCACCGCGGGCAGCTCCGCGTCCTGGCCGGTGATCGGCGGCAGTTCCTCGACGCCCGCGGCGCGCAGCGCCTCGATGATGCCGCCGGCCATGGCGTCGTTGGCCGAGTAGACGGCCGCGATGTTGCCCTTGCCGATCTTCTCGATCGCCTCGGCCATGTTGGAGCGGGCGATCTTCGGGCTCCAGTCCTTGGTGTCGAAGGACTCGGAGATCGTCACCCGGCCGTTCAGTTCCGACAGCGCGCCGTCCTTGAACTGCTTGGCGTTCGGGTCGGTGGGCGAGCCGTTCATCATGACGATCTTGTCGGCGGTGCTGGGCGTGTCGATCGCCTCGACCAGGGTGCGGCCCTGCACCTCGCCGACCAGCTCGTTGTCGAAGGAGACGTACGCGTCGATCGGGCCCTCGGCCAGCCGGTCGTAGGCGATGACCGGGATGCCGGCGTCCTTGGCCTTCTGCACGGTGTCCGCGATGGCGTGCGAGTCGACGGCGTCGAGCAGGATGATGTCGACCTTCTCGTCGATCATCCGTTCCATCTGGCTCACCTGGGTCGCGCTCTTCGCGTCCGCGTTGGCGTACTCCGTCTTGCCCTTGTCGCCGGTGAGGGAGGCGACCCTCTCCTTGATGATGGGGTAGTCGAACTCCTCGTAACGGGTGTTCGTCTTCTCCGGCATCAGCACGCCGACGGTGATGTCGTTGCTCTTCGTCGGCGTCGCTTCGCCGCCGTCCTCCGCCGCGCTCAGCATCCCGCATCCCGCGAGCGAGAGGGACATCGTGGAGGCAGCCACGGCTATGGCGATACGACGCATTCGAGGGCTCACTTCAGGTGCGTTCCGGACATGGGTGCGACATGTTGTCCCAGGTGGCTCAAAAGCCAACGCGGCGGCGACCACCGGCGTCAAGCCGTACTACTTAACGAAGTGACAACATCACCCTCCGCTTAGCGCGTGAAGGCGCATGAAGACCGGGCGGAAACCCTTCAAAACCCCTTTACGGACCCTTCACCCGGCACGGGTTTCGCACCTCCGCGAACGGCCGCCCGGAGCCCCGCACTCTCACGGACCGTCATCACGGCGGGCCGCCTGGCCGTCCCGCCCGAACACAGGACCGCACGAAGTCGGCCGATCCTCCTCCCCACCGCCGGCACCGGTTCGGGGCGCCGCCCGGACGACCGCCCGGTCCCCTGCCGTCCCGGCCTCCCGCCCGCCCGGGCAGCGCGAAGGGGCCCGGAGGAATCGACCTCCGGGCCCCTTCGGACGTGCCGACGCGTCGTCAGTCCGCGGACTGCTGCCGCTTCGGGCGCCACACGACCAGGGCGCTGGTCTGCTGGACCTCCTGGTAGGGCACCAGGTCGCGCCGGTAGGAGGCGTGCACGGCGGCCTCGCGCTGCCGCATGGTCGCCGCCGCGCCGTCGAGGGCGTCCTCCAGCTCCGCGATGCGGGACTGGAGGGCGACGACCTGGTTCTCCAGTTCGATGATCCGCTTGATGCCCGCCAGGTTGATGCCCTCGTCCTGGGACAACTGCTGCACCGTGCGCAGCAGTTCGATGTCACGGGCCGAGTAGCGGCGGCCCCGGCCGGCGGTGCGGTCCGGGGAGACCAGCCCCAGGCGGTCGTACTGGCGCAGGGTCTGCGGGTGCAGACCGGAGAGCTGGGCCGCCACCGAGATGACGTAGACCGGGGTCTCCTGGGTCAGTTCATACGGATTGCGCCGACGGCCGTCCATCACTCTCAAGCTCCCTTCGCTGCCTCGAACAGCTCCTCCCGCGGATCCTCACCCGCGGTCGCCTCGCGATACGCCTCCAGTGCGTCCCGAGCCTTCCCCGAGAGGTCCTTCGGCACACTCACCTCCACGGTGACCAGCAGATCGCCGCGGGTGCCGTCCTTGCGGACTGCGCCCTTGCCGCGCGCCCGCATGGTGCGCCCGTTGGGCGTGCCGGGCGGCAGCTTCAGCGTGAGCGAGGGGCCGCCCAGCGTGGGCACCCTGATCTCCCCGCCGAGGGCGGCCTCCGTGAACGTCACCGGGACGGTCACCGTGAGGTTGTCGTCCTTGCGGCCGAAGACCGGGTGCGCGTCGACGTGGACGAGGACGTACAGGTCGCCGGCCGGGCCGCCGCGCTCGCCGGGCGCTCCCTTGCCGCGCAGCCGGATGCGCTGCCCGTCGGTGACGCCCGCCGGGATGCGGACCTGCATGGTGCGGGAGGACTTGGCGCGGCCGCTGCCCTTGCAGTCCGTGCAGGGGTGCTCGGCGATCAGGCCGCGGCCCTTGCAGTCCGGGCAGGGATCGGTCAGCGAGAACCCGCCGCCCGAACCCCGCGCCACCTGGCCGGTGCCGACGCAGGTCGGGCACACGCGCGGCGTGCCGTTCTTGTCGCCGGTGCCGGAGCAGGCCTTGCAGGGGGACTGCGAGGACATGCGCAACGGGACCGTCGCGCCCTCGATGGCCTCCGTGAAGGTCAGGGTGACCTCGGTGTCGATGTCCTGGCCGCGCCGGGGCTGGGTCCGGGTGGTGCCCGTGCCGCCGCGGTTGAACAGGCCCCCGAAGACGTCGCCGAGTCCGCCGCCGAAGCCGCCGGCTCCACCGCCGGCGCCGCCGCCCTGGGCGCCCCCGAAGAGGTCGCCCAGGTCGAAGTTGAAGGAGCCGCCGCCCGTGCCCGGCCCCGGGCGGAATCCGCCGTTGCCGAAGAGGGCGCGTGCCTCGTCGTACTCCTTGCGCTTCTTGGGGTCGCCGAGGACGTCGTTCGCCTCGGAGATCTCCTTGAAGCGCTCCTCGGCCTTGGTGTTGCCCTTGTTGGCGTCCGGGTGGAACTCGCGGGCGAGCTTCCGGTACGCCTTCTTGATCTCCGCCTCGGTGGCGTCCTTGGGGACGCCGAGGACCTTGTAGTAGTCCTTCTCGATGAAGTCCTTGGTGCTCATCCCCGACGTCCCTCCTTCCTCATCCGCTCGTCAAGCTCAGCCCTCGTCCGGGCCACCGCTCTCCTTGTCGTCGCCGGCCTCCGCCTCGTCGCCCTTGACGGCCTGTGCGCCGGGCTGGGGCTCGGCGACCGCCACCCGCGCGGGGCGGATGGTGCGTTCGCCGAACCGGTACCCGGGCTGGAGAATCGCCACGCACGTCGTCTCGGTGACGTCCGGGGCGTAACTGTGCATCAGGGCTTCGTGGATCGTCGGGTCGAAGGGCTCGCCCTCCTTGCCGAACTGCTGCAGGCCCATCTTCGCCGCCACGGTCTCCAGCGACTCGGCGACGGACTTGAACCCGCCGACGAGTTCGCCGTGTTCCCGCGCGCGGCCGATGTCGTCGAGCACGGGCAGGAGTTCGGTCAGGAGGTTCGCGACGGCGATCTCCTTGACCGCGATCCGGTCCCGCTCGACCCGGCGGCGGTAGTTCTGGAACTCGGCCTGGAGGCGCTGGAGGTCCGCCGTGCGCTCGTCGAGCGCCTTGCGGGCCTGGTCCAGCTGGGCCACCAGGGCCACGTTCTGGTTCGCGTCCCCGGCCGGGGCCGGCTCCTCCGCCGTGGCGGAGGAATCGGCCTGCGGCTCGGCGTCTTCAGGGGTGGCGCCGGAGGGGACGTCGGGCTTCTCCTCGAAACCCGGGGTCTCCTCCGTCACGCGGCACCGTCCTTGCGCTCGTCGTCGACGATCTCGGCGTCCACCACGTCGTCGTCGGCGGCCTTGGCGCCGGCACCCGGAGCCTCGCCGCCGGCGGCCTGAGCGGACTGGGCGTCGGCGTACATGGCCTGGCCCAGCTTCTGGGAGACGGCCGCGACCTTCTCGGTGGCGGTGCGGATCTCGGCGGTGTCCTCGCCCTTGAGGGCTTCCTTCAGCTCGCCGATCGCGCCCTCGACCTCGGTCTTGATCTCGCCCGGGACCTTGTCCTCGTTGTCCTTGAGGAACTTCTCCGTCTGGTAGACGAGCTGCTCGCCCTGGTTGCGGGCCTCGGCGGCCTCACGGCGGCGGTGGTCCTCGTCCGCGTACTGCTCGGCCTCCTGGCGCATGCGGTCGACCTCGTCCTTCGGCAGCGAGGAGCCGCCGGTGACGGTCATCTTCTGCTCCTTGCCGGTGCCGAGGTCCTTCGCCGTCACGTGCATGATGCCGTTGGCGTCGATGTCGAAGGAGACCTCGATCTGCGGGACGCCGCGCGGGGCCGGCGGCAGACCGGTCAGCTCGAACATCCCGAGCTTCTTGTTGTACGCCGCGATCTCGCGCTCGCCCTGGTAGACCTGGATCTGCACGGAGGGCTGGTTGTCCTCGGCGGTGGTGAAGATCTCGGACCGCTTGGTCGGGATCGTCGTGTTCCGCTCGATGAGCTTCGTCATGATGCCGCCCTTGGTCTCGATGCCGAGGGACAGCGGGGTGACGTCGAGGAGCAGGACGTCCTTGACCTCGCCCTTGAGGACACCGGCCTGGAGCGAGGCGCCGATGGCGACGACCTCGTCCGGGTTCACGCCCTTGTTGGCGTCCTTGCCGCCGGTCAGCTCCTTGACGAGCTCGGCGACGGCGGGCATGCGCGTGGAGCCACCGACGAGAACGACGTGGTCGATCTCGGACAGGGCGATGCCGGCGTCCTTGATGACGTTGTGGAACGGCGTCTTGCAGCGCTCCAGGAGGTCGGCGGTCAGCTGCTGGAACTGGGCGCGCGTGAGCTTCTCGTCCAGGTGCAGCGGGCCCTCGGCGGACGCCGTGATGTACGGCAGGTTGATCGAGGTCTCGGTGGACGAGGACAGCTCGATCTTGGCCTTCTCGGCGGCTTCGCGGAGGCGCTGCAGGGCCATCTTGTCCTTGGCGAGGTCCACGCCGTGACCGGACTTGAACTGCTGCACCAGGTAGTCGACGACGCGCTGGTCCCAGTCGTCACCACCGAGGTGGTTGTCGCCGTTGGTGGCCTTCACCTCGACGACGCCGTCACCGATCTCCAGGAGGGACACGTCGAAGGTGCCGCCACCGAGGTCGAAGACGAGGATCGTCTGGTCGTCCTTGTCGAGGCCGTACGCGAGCGCGGCCGCGGTGGGCTCGTTGACGATGCGCAGGACGTTGAGACCGGCGATCTCACCGGCCTCCTTCGTCGCCTGGCGCTCGGAGTCGTTGAAGTAGGCCGGGACGGTGATGACCGCGTCGGCCACCTTCTCGCCCAGGTAGGCCTCGGCGTCCCGCTTCAGCTTCTGCAGGATGAACGCGCTCATCTGCTGCGGGTTGAAGTTCTTCCCGTCGAGCTCGATCGTCCAGTCCGTGCCCATGTGACGCTTCACGGAGCGGATGGTCCGGTCCACGTTCGTGACCGCCTGGCGCTTCGCCACCTCGCCGACGAGCACTTCACCGTTCTTGGCGAAGGCGACGACGGACGGCGTGGTCCTGGCACCCTCGGCGTTGGTGATGACGGTGGGTTCGCCGCCCTCCAGAACGCTGACGACGGAGTTGGTTGTGCCCAGGTCGATGCCGACCGCACGTGCCATGGTGATCTTCCTCCAGCTGACTTGAGTGGAACAGGCTCAAGTGTGCACGACACTCACCGCCCGGTCAACAGACATGAGTCAGCGGGACTCAACTCTTATCCGTTCCTTACACGCAAGGGGCCGTTGACCTGCGATGACGTGATGCGGCGAGGTGCCCGCAAGGGTGATTCGACCGACTCCCGAGGGGGCTGGACCAGGGACGCGGGGGGACGCCGGGAGCGGTGACGGTGCTGCGGGGACAGGCCCTGCCCCTGACGCGCGCGGGTGTACCGGTCCGCACGCGTCCGCGGGCCGGTACGCGCCTGCCCCGGCACACGTCCGCGCACACGCCACAGCACCAGGACGGCGGCCAGGGCGCCGCCCGCCACCCAGAGCGCGGCCGACGCGCCCAGCGTCCCGGCGTGCACCAGCGTCCCCACGAGCACCCCCGGGAGGGCGGCCGCGCCGACGGCCACCGTCACCCCCGCCGGGGTGAGGCCGAGCCGGCGCAGCCGGTGGGCGAGGTGGTCGGGACCGCGGCGCAGCAGCGGGCGCCCGGCCGCGCGCCGGGCCAGCACCACGAGGGCGACGTCGGCCAGGGGGACCGCGGCGAGCGCGAACAGCACGCCCGCCCCGGTGGCCGCGTCCTGCCCCGCGCGCGCGGTGACGGCCGCCGAGGCGAGCAGGAAGCCGGTGAACAGGGCGCCGCAGCCGCCGAGCGCCACGCGCGCGGGGGGCCAGTTGTGCAGGAGGAAGCCGGTCAGCGCGGCGGCGAGCACGCTCAGCAGCATCACCGGCCCGTCCATCAGCTCGGCCGCGGCGCAGGCGGCCGCTCCGAAGGCGGTGACGACCCCGACGGTGCCGGCCGCCCCGTCGGCGTGGTCGAGCGCCCGGAAGGCGAGGGCGGCGCAGACGATCCAGCCGACGGCGGCGACCCCGGCGGGCACACCGGTGTCGGCGTACGGGACGACGAACGCCGCCGCCACGGCCGTACCGACGAGGAGGAACCGGGTCTTGAGCCCCCAGACGTCCGCCACCAGCCCGAGGGCGGCGACGCCCGCCCCGCCGGCGAGGAGCGCGCGGGTCCCCCCGTCGAGCGGCGCGAGGCCGGTGCGGTCGCCGGTGACGGCGACCGCGCAGGTGGCGAGCACGACGGCCACTCCCCCGGACAGCGGCACGCGTCGCTGGCGCTGCCGCCGGTCGAGCAGTCCGAGCCGCAGGGCGGGCACGCGCAGCAGCGCGGCGAGGACGGCGGTGAGCAGCAGGGCGGTGGCGGCGGCGGCGATCCCGTAGAGCACGGCTATAAATTAGTCATAAATGTATCTATTTGGTACGAATAACACGGTCGGATTTCCCCCGCCCTCCGAGCCGGCCCCGAACCGTTTCCCGCACCGCCCCTCGAACCCCCTCCGGCGCTCCCGCCGGGTCCCCTCCAGCCCTCCCGCCGGGCCCCTTCCGGGCAGGCCGCCGCGCCGCTCCCGCCCCTGACCTGAGGTGACCCTCAGCGATCCAGATCACCCCGTGCCCGGCTACAGTGCGGCGGAAGATAGGGGTAGTCTCAGACGGACTGCATAAGTTACCGCTTAGTAATGTCGGCGCCGCCGACGAGACCCCGCAAACCTCGCAGGCCCGAGGAGCCCCCATGCAACTCGCCGCGATCATCGTGTCGCTGGCCCTGACCGTGGTCGGCGTCGCCCTGCTCGCCCGCGCCATCGGCCAGTTCGTCCGGTACTTCAAGCTGGGCCAGCCGGTCCCGGCCGGCACCCGGACCGACAACCCCTACCAGCGCAGCGTGACACTCGTACGCGAGTTCCTCGGCCACACGCGCATGAACCGCTGGGGCATCGTCGGCGTCGCCCACTGGTTCGTGGCCGTCGGCTTCCTGACGCTGCCGCCCACCCTGGCGCAGGCCTTCGGCCAGCTCTTCCAGGCCGACTGGACGCTGCCCCTGATCGGCACGTTCCTGCCGTTCGAGATGTACATCGAGTTCATCGGCGTGATGACGATCCTGGGCATCGCCGTGCTCATCGTGATCCGCCTGCTGAGCCTGCCCTCGCGCCCCGGCCGCAAGTCCCGCTTCGCGGGCTCCAAGTCCGGTCAGGCGTACTTCGTGGAGTACGTCATCCTCACCATCGGCCTCGCCATCTACGTGCTGCGCGGCCTCGAGGGCGCGCTCCACCACGTCGAGCACTACGAGGCCGGCTACTTCGCGTCGTACCCCCTGGTCCTCGCGTTCAAGGGCCTCTCGGTCGGCACCCTGCAGAACCTCGTCTACCTCGCGGCGATGATCAAGATCGGGACGTCCTTCGTCTGGATGATCGTCGTCTCGCTCAACACCAACATGGGTGTCGCCTGGCACCGCTTCCTCGCCTTCCCGAACATCTGGTTCAAGCGCGAGGCGACCGGCGGCACGGCCCTGGGCGCCCTCCAGCCGATGACCTCCGGCGGCAAGCCGATCGACTTCGCCGACCCCGGCGACGACGACGTCTTCGGCGTCTCCCAGGTCGAGCAGTTCTCCTGGAAGGGCCTGCTGGACTTCTCCACCTGCACCGAGTGCGGGCGCTGCCAGTCGCAGTGCCCCGCCTGGAACACCGGCAAGCCGCTCTCCCCGAAGCTCCTGATCATGTCGCTGCGGGACCACGCGCACGCCAAGGCGCCCTACCTGCTCGCGGGTGGCGGCAAGTCCATGGAGGGCGAGGAGAAGGCGTCCGAGGAGCAGCTCCGGGACGTCCCCGCCGCCGCGCTGGCCGAGGCCGAGCGCCCCCTCATCGGCACCGCCGAGGAGAACGGCGTCATCGACCCGGACGTCCTGTGGTCCTGCACCACCTGCGGCGCCTGCGTCGAGCAGTGCCCGGTCGACATCGAGCACGTCGACCACATCGTCGACATGCGCCGCTACCAGGTCATGATCGAGTCCTCGTTCCCGTCCGAGGCGGGCACGATGCTCAAGAACCTGGAGAAGAAGGGCAACCCCTGGGGCCTGGCCAAGAAGCAGCGCCTGGAGTGGACGAAGGAAGTCGACTTCGAGGTGCCGGTCGTCGGCAAGGACATCGAGGACCTCTCCGAGGTCGAGTACTTGTACTGGGTCGGCTGCGCGGGCGCCCTCGAGGACCGCACCAAGAAGACCACCAAGGCCTTCGCCGAACTCCTCCACATCGCGGGCGTCAAGTTCGCGATCATGGGCGGCGACGAGAAGTGCACCGGTGACTCCGCCCGCCGCCTCGGCAACGAGCCCCTGTTCCAGGAGCTCGGCATGGAGAACGTCATGGCACTGAACATGGCGTTCGGCGAGGAGACGGACGACGAGGGCAAGGTCGTCGAGGCGTCGCGCAAGCCGACGTCGGCGAAGAAGATCGTCGCCACCTGCCCGCACTGCCTCAACACCCTCGGCAACGAGTACCCGCAGCTCGGCGGCGACTACGAGGTCATCCACCACACCCAGCTGCTCCAGCACCTCGTCGACGAGGGCAAGCTGATCCCGGTGACCCCGGTCGACGGCCTCATCACCTACCACGACCCGTGCTACCTGGGCCGCCACAACAAGATCTACTCGCCGCCGCGGGAGATCATGACCGCGGTGCCCGGACTGCGCCAGCAGGAGATGCACCGCCACAAGGAACGCGGCTTCTGCTGCGGCGCCGGCGGCGCGCGGATGTGGATGGAGGAGCGGATCGGCAAGCGCATCAACAACGAGCGTGTCGACGAGGCCCTGTCCCTGAACCCCGACATCGTCTCCACCGCCTGCCCGTTCTGCCTGGTCATGCTCACGGACTCCGTGAACGGCAAGAAGAACGAGGGCAAGGCCAAGGAGTCCGTCCAGGTCGTGGACGTCGCCCAGCTCCTCCTCGACTCCGTCAAGACCCCGGTCGACGACGAACCCCCCGCGGGCTCGGCCGAGTCGGAGAACGAGCCGGAGCCCCAGCCGGTGAAGTGACCGCCGGCACCGGTACGCCGCGACGCCCCCGTCCCCCGCGGACGGGGGCGTCGTCGTACCGGCGGCCGTGCGGGGACCCCGGCGACCGGCCGCGACGGCCGCGACGGCCGCGACGCGGGTCGTCGGCCGCCGGTACCACGGCCGTTCGGCGGGTCCCGGCCCCGGCGCCGGGACCCGCCCCGCGGGTCACCCGGACGGTCGCACGGGTGACCCCTTAGGGGATGTCACAGGTCGGCCGCAATGCCGCCCCCGGAGGGCCGGGCCCCGCACGTCACTCTCCGGGACCAGGTACGTTCGATGACGTGGCTGGATTCAGGATCGGACGAGGCGGCCGGGACGGCCGCGCCCCGCAAGCGCGACCCCATGACCCTCCCCGCGGGCGGCAGACGCCCCCGGGGCCGTCGCCGCACGGCTACTCGCCGCAGCAGCAGCCGTACCCGCCGCAGCAGCGGCCGCAGTACGGCGGCGGGGGCGGAGGCCAGCAGTGGCCCCCGTCCGACGGCGGCGGCCAGGGCGGCGGCGAGCCGGAGTACTTCGGCGGCGGCGACCACTACGGTGCGCCCCCGCACGACCCGTACGCCGCGAACAACCCGGGTCACACCCAGGCGTTCTCGATCGACGACCACCAGCAGTACAACCAGGGCGAGACGTACCACGCGGGCGCCGCGGCCCCGGCCGGCCCGACCGGCCCGCGCCTGCACTGGAAGCAGCTCCTGCGGGGCGTCGTCCTCTCCCCCGACCAGACCTTCCTGCGGATGCGGGACTACACGCTGTGGGGCCCCGCCCTCGTCGTCACCTTCCTCTACGGCCTGCTCGCGGTGTTCGGCTTCGACGACACCCGCGAGGACACGATCAACGCGACGCTGTCCAACGCGATCCCGATCGTCCTGACGACGGCCGTGGCGATGGTGATCAGCACCTTCATCCTGGGCGTCGTCACCCACACCCTGGCCCGCCAGCTCGGCGGCGACGGCGCCTGGCAGCCCACGGTGGGCCTCTCCATGCTGATCATGGCCCTCACGGACGCGCCGCGCCTGGTCTTCGCCATGTTCCTGGGCGGCGACGCGTCGTTCGTGCAGCTGCTGGGCTGGGCCACCTGGGTGGCCGCCGGCGCCCTCCTCACCGTCATGGTGAGCCGCTCCCACGACCTGCCCTGGCCGAAGGCCCTGGGCGCCTCGGCGATCCAGCTGGTCGCCATCCTGTCGATCGTGAAGCTGGGCACCTTCTGACCCCGCCCGGCAACGACACGGAGAAGGCCCCCGGACATCCGGGGGCCTTTCCGGTTTTGGAGGTCCGGAGGGGACGGCGTCTCGCGGGGGCCGACGCCGGCCGGGGCCGTCTGACGCCCGCCGTCCAGGGACGGCGGGCGTCCGGGGCCGACGCCGGCCGAGGGCGGCGGGCGCCCAGGGACGGCGAGCGTCCGGGGCCGGTGCCGTCCGGGAACGGCAGGCGTCCGGGAACGGTGCCGGCCGGGGGCGGCGGGCGTCAGACAGCCGGCTCGGGCTGCGGTTCGGGTTCCGGCGCCGGCACGGCCTTCGGCTCCCACCGCGCGGTCGTCCGTACGTAGCCGTAGATCACCGAGCCCATCGCCAGCAGGAGAAGCGGTCCGAACACCCACGGGTGCGCGGCCATCTGCGACGGCAGGTAGCGGTACGACAGCAGCAGCGCGGCGAAGACCGCCGCGCCGTACGCGGCCAGCCGCAGCCCCGACCGGTCCCAGCCGTGGTCGAACGCGCGCAGGGCCGCCTCGATGGTGAGCGTGAACACCACTCCGGCGATGAGGTCGGCGCCGTAGTGGTAGCCGAATCCCAGCGTCGCGCAGAGGGTGGCGATCAGCCAGAACGTGCCCGCGTACCGCAGGACGCGCGGGCCCTTGCGGGAGTGGATGAAGATCGCGGTGGCCCACGCCGTGTGCAGGCTGGGCATGCAGTTGCGCGGAGTGATCCCGTCGAAGGACATGAGGGCCGGGGCCTGGAGCGGCGGCGGTGTCTGCGGCCACAGGTCGCCCACGGCCCACGGTTCGCTGGGCGGCATGTCCGGCGCCCACAGGCTGACGTCCGCCCAGTGTTCGGCGCCCGTGCCGTAGGCGAAGATCGGTCCGACCACCGGGTAGACCATGTAGAAGGCCGGACCGATGAGGCCGATCACCAGGAAGGTGCGCACCAGGTGGTGGCGCGGGAAGCGGCGTTCGGCCGCCACGTTGCGCAGCTGGTACAGCGCGGCGACGACCGCGGCGACCGCGAGCTGGCCGTAGACGAAGTCGAGGAAGTTGAAACCGATCGGGCCACTGGCCGTCACGATCCGGCCGACCAGCCACGAGGGGTCGCCCAGCGCGTGGTCGGCGGTCGCCACGTACTGGTCGAGCACGAGGGGCCGGGTCTCCGAGGTGATGAGCAGCCAGGTGTCACCGGTCTTGCGGCCCGCCATCAGCAGCAGGGCCAGCGCGACCCCCTTCAGCAGCAGGACGCGTTCCCGGCCGGTGCGGCGCGTGACGGCGAAGACCGCGCAGCCGAGGGTCACCCACAGGGCGCCGTTGCCGAAGGGGTGGCCTTCGGTCACCTCGATGCCGAACACCCACCGCACCGCCAGGAAGGCGACGTCGACGCCGATCGCGGCGCCGAGGGCGATCGCCCGCTGCCGCCAGGTGAGCACCACCATCATCAACGCCATGGAGGCGTACAGCAGGCCACCCGACTTGGGCGGGAAGATCACTTCCCGTGCCTGCGTGGTCATCGGCCCCGGCAGGCCGAGACGACGCGCCACGATCTCCAGCGCGACGAGGAATCCGAGGGCCACGGCCATTCCCGCGGTCCACAGGATCACCCGGGGCCGGCGCCACACGGAGTTCCCGGTTATGCCTTCTCTTCGCGAAAACACCCGCGATGCTATAGGTATCAATTGTTTGACCGATTTAGTAGTTTTCGACTGACCAAGGTGATCGACACGTCGGACGGCATGGCCTTCCGGTGAAGGAAGGGCGACAGGGCGTTCATCGCGAGTTCGAACATGTTAGCGGCGCGGTACGGACGGATTACACGGAAGGCCCGTTTCGTGAGCGGCCCCACTCCCGGGCGAACCGGATCCCCCGGGCCACCGCCGCCCGGCCGGCCGTCGGCACCGGCCCTCACCGGGCTCGATGGAGGAAAAGGCCGGAGATGCGGAGAAAATCCAGGGAAGGCCGAGAACGAGAGGCGAGAACCGGAGAAGGCGAATGGCCGGGACCACCGTGGCGATCCCGGCCATTCGTCTTCTCCGGCTCGGGTCAGAGGGCTTCTTCGGACGGAGTGACCGGCTCCCCCGACCTGCGGACGACGGGCAGGACGCTCCACGGGAAGTTGATCCAGTCGTCGGTGCGCTTCCAGACGTATTCGCACTTCACGAGGGAGTGGGACTTCTCGTAGATCACGGCGCTGCGGACCTCGGCGACGGCGTCGAGGCAGAAGTCCCGCACCAGCTTGAGCGTCTTGCCGGTGTCGGCGACGTCGTCGGTGATCAGGACCTTCTTGTCGGAGAAGTCGATCACGTCGGGCACGGGCGCGAGCATGACGGGCATGTCGAGGGTGGTGCCCACTCCGGTGTAGAACTCGACGTTCACCAGGTGGATGTTCTTGCAGCCGAGGGCGTACGCGAGCCCGCCGGCGACGAACACCCCGCCGCGGGCGATGCTGAGCACGATGTCGGGCGCGTAGCCGTCGTCGACGATGGTCTGGGCGAGCTCGCGGACGGCGACGCCGAACCGCTCGTAGCCGAGGTCCTCCCGCGCGTCGCTCATACGCCGCTCACACCTGGGTGCGGTGGAAGTTGAGGAAGGAACGGGAGGCGGTCGGTCCGCGCTGCCCCTGGTAGCGGGAGCCGTACCGCTCGCTGCCGTAGGGGTGCTCTGCGGGCGAGCTGAGCCGGAACATGCACAGCTGCCCGATCTTCATGCCCGGCCACAGCTTGATGGGCAGGGTGGCGAGGTTGGACAGCTCCAGGGTGACGTGCCCGGAGAAGCCGGGGTCGATGAAACCGGCGGTCGAATGCGTGACGAGCCCGAGCCGGCCGAGCGAGCTCTTGCCCTCGAGCCGGGAGGCGAGGTCGTCGGGGAGCGTGACGACCTCGTAGGTGGAGGCCAGGACGAACTCCCCGGGATGCAGGATGAACGGCTCGTCGCCCTCCGGCTCCACCAGCCGCGTGAGGTCCGCCTGCTCGACCGAGGGGTCGATGTGCGGGTACCGGTGGTTCTCGAACACCCGGAAGTAGCGGTCGAGGCGCACGTCGACACTGGACGGCTGCACCATGGATTCGTCGTAGGGATCGATCCGTACCCGTCCGGCGTCGATCTCGGCCCGGATGTCCTTGTCAGAGAGAAGCACGTCCCGAGGATACGCAAGGCGCGCGGACCGGCCGTCATCAGGACGATTCCGCGCGCCAGGCTGCTGCCGCTGGTGCCGCTCGCTGCTCCCGCAGCTCGCCGCTACCGCTTCTCGAAGGTCACCGGCACCACGCTGCGGAGCCGGGCGCACCGAGGACACCGGACGAGCCGTCCGGGACCGAGCCGCTCGGCCTGCTGCATCGGGAACGAAGCGGTGCTGAACACGTGCCCATCGGCACAACGGACGACGGTGTGAGCCATCAAAGTCGTCGAGTCCCTTCCCCAAGAGCCGCGTCCGGCTGCTGCTCGCCGGACGACGAAAGCCACATTACGGGAGGAAGGAAACGATCCTCCAGGCGGCACTCCGTCCACGCCCGGACCCTCTCCTACCCCACCACCGTACGCCCCAACTCCCTTTCCGAGCACCCGTGTCCCGCCCCTCGAAACGCACTCGGCCCCCAGGGCTTCAGCGCCGGGGGCCGGGGATGGGGTAGAGTTACCGCGCGATCAGACACCGGCCCGGCCGGCGTCTTACGCGGGTGTAGTTTAATGGTAGAACATCAGCTTCCCAAGCTGAGAGCGCGAGTTCGATTCTCGTCACCCGCTCCACGAAGAAGGCCCAGGTCATCGACCCGGGCCTTTTTGCTGTGCCTGATCTTCAGTTGTCGCGTGCCAGATTCGTGCCAGAAGGCTTGCCCGGCGCTCTCCCGGCCGCGGCAGCCCGCGCCTTCCGCACGGTGGCGTCGAGGCGGCTCGCTCCGCTCCCCGCACCTGGCCCGACCCCCGGCCGGGCCTGCGCCCCTGTCTCCGCCCCGCTCCAGCCCGGCCGGCGCCCGTGCCACGCGCACAGAGCAATCAGCCACCTGGTGCCAGAGAAGAGTTACGCCGTGGCTGGGGGGGGCGGCTCCACGGCTTTACGGAGCCACTTTGGCGCGAGCCTCGAAGAACATGGCCCCAACGTCGTGCTTTACCGGGCAGGTCCACAGACTGCCCGACGCGCCGGAAACTTATGGGGCCATGATCACTCGCGCCGAAGCAGCGCCACACCAAAGCCGCTCCACCGACCTCACGTACATCCGTGCGCGTCCCTGTGGGGTCGACCGTTGCTTCTACGGGGAACTTGTCGTCAGCCGATGCCGCTCATGTCCAGCACCTTGGTCTTGTCAGGGGGCTGGACGTCCAATGGCTCATCGAAGGCACTGAACGACGTGGTGGTCTGGAATTCGTCGTCCTTGTAGACGACCTTGAGGATGTATGGCTTGCCCTCGGTAGCAACGTAGAAGGTGAAGGAGCCGTCCTTCTCGTCGGCTACCTTCAACGGAATCGCTGGGGCGCCGTCGACCTTGGTCGGTTCGCCCTTGTCCGCCTGACCGAAAGAGGCGAACTCATACGTGCACTGGGAGAGCCCGTCTCCCGGCTGTGACTTGCTGGCAGAGGTTTTACCCCAACGATCCTGCTTCTCCGCGCCGACCATGTGCCAGCCCGACTCCTCGAGGTACGTCCGATTCGGGCGGACGTAGTCCGTCCCGTCGATCCGGATTTGTTCGAGGCTGGCACCTGTGGCTGAGGTCGACTTGAACGCGCACTTGCCCTTGAGGTCGGTTGTCAGACGGCTGGAGCGATCATCACCCCTGGTCACTTTGGTGACCGTGTCGATGGTCACTGACGTCAGAGCTCGCATCCTGGCATTCGCGTCGTCAAGCATCTGATCGGCGGAGAGCGGCTCCGCCCCGCTGCCGTCTGCACAGCCAGTTACGGCGCCCCCCATGACCAGGCAGGCCAAGACCGCCATCACGGCGGTCGGTATCGTTCGCACGAGAACCCCCCTCAGTTTGAACCGGATCATGCTACGGGACTCGGGCCGCCCGCAGCGTCGGAGGACGGCTGCGATACAGCAGCGCGATACAGCAACCACCGTGACCGCAGTAAGAGGTCATCTCATTTGGCGATCGAAGGAACATGAATTCGCTGGTGAGAGTCGGTTATTGGGCGGTTGAATGACGTCGTGAGTGACTATTGGACGCCGGCCCATCACGCGGTGGAGCACGATGATGTGGAGATCTTGGCTCGGCTGCTGGCCAAGGGAGCGGACCCGGACGAGGTCTTCGGAAACATGACGCTGTTGACGCACGCGATCGATATGGAGGGGGACGGAGCCTTGCAAACCGGGCATCCGTTGACCGTGCACACCACGGCGGTGCTGCTGGCCTTCGGCGCAGATCCACAGCTCGCGGATCCCGATGGGCAAACCCCCATGGACTTGGCCGAGCACTACGGGCATGACTTGGCGATTGAGCTACTACAGCGGCACTTCAGCAGGTGAGTCTGCGGTGGCAGATGAGGGTGCAGGCGATGCTGGTGAAGGCCAGAAAGTGCTCGGCTTTGCGCTCGCAGCGGCGGTGCAGGCGGCGGCATCCGGCGAGCCAGGACATCGTGCGCTCTACGGTCCAGCGGTGGCGGCCCAGCCGCGTGGAGGACTTGACGCCCTTGCGGGCTATGCGGTGCCTGATGCCGCGCCCGCGTAACCATCGCCGCAGGTGGTTGCAGTCGTATCCCTTGTCGGCGTGGAGCTTTCCCGGCCTGCGTCGCCGGAGTCCGCGTCGGGAGCGGATCGGCGGTATGCCCTTCACGAGCGGGATCAGCGCCTGACTGTCGTGCAGGTTCGCCCCCGAGATTCCGGCGGACAGGGGCAGACCGGTCCGTTCGGTGATCAGGTGGATCTTCGAGCCGTACTTGCCCCGGTCGACAGGATTCGGACCCGTCAGATCCCCTTTTCATGGCCCGCATGTTCACCGAGTCGATCGCGCAACGGGACCAGTCCAGCTCGCCGCGGGCGCCGAGCTCGTCCAGAACGAGACGGTTGCATTGCACGCAAAGCCTTCGGGCCGGCTACGCCGCCGCGCTGCCTTGATCGCCACTTGCCGGCATCCGCAGCGTGTGATCACCGAAGTCGGCAACCAGGTCCAGCCTGCCGCCGAGCGCCTCGACGTAACGTGCGATGACATCGAGAGTGGCGGCCTCACCGTGCTCGATCTGGGATACACGAGCGATGCTCACACCCATACGGCCAGCCACGTCCCTCTGGGTCAGCCTGCACTGATTGCGCGCCTCGGCGAGTTGATGACCACGGGCCTCCGCCAGCAGACGACGCGAACCATCTTCCACCTCAGCGGGATCCACGCCGGCCGAGTACAGCTCCTGCTCCAGGGTCTCCCAGTCCTGTGGGGTCTTCTTGGGCATGCTCACTCCTCAGTCCTCCGTGTCACCGGTGTAGTCGCGATAAAGCTGTTCAGCCAGAGGAATGTTGTCGCGGTACCAACGATCCCAGTTTCCCGCCTTGTCGCCGCCGAGGAGCAGCAGGGCCGAACGAGTCGGATCAAAGGCGAAGATGATCCGGATCTCGGACCGGCCACCCGATCCCGGCCTCAGCTCCTTGAGGTGATGCAGGTCCGATCCCTTCAGCCGGTCCACAAGAGGACGGCCCAGAGTGGGGCCAGAGTCACGCAGTGCGGTAACGGCCTGGGCGACCTGAGAGGCAGAACCGAGATCCTCCTTGATCAGCTGCCGGAACCACTCCGCGTACTCATCGGTGACCTTGATCACCCAGCTCAAGACGACTCCCCTTCGACACCAGTATGAGCAGATTAAGATTTTCCTTAAACGACGGCAAGCTGACTGTTCCGGCACTGACCTCGCTGACAGGACTCCCTCATGAACCACCACTCCTGGTGGGAGGCCCCGTATCTCACCACGCTCAGAAGCTCACGCCACACACGAATGACGGTGCCCTCGTCCAGCAGGAGTTCTCGCACCTGGCGGAGCCGCACGCGCATCACGAACAGCCCCACGGCGGCGCCCCATCCCACGGTGATCCACCCCATCGGGCTGCCTCCTCACCTCGGGCAGCAGGGTCCTCGCCATGAGGGCCGAGGTCTTTGCCTGCAGAGGCAAATCTCGATCTTGAGTCGCGGTATCGCGCCGCGCCCACCGCCGTGGGCACCACGGCTGCCCGTCATGGAGATCAAAGTCCGCGGGGAAGAAGCGGCATTTTGCGATCTTGCGGACAAGGGCAGGGGGCCGACATCCATGTGCAGTCGCGACGCCCCCTCAGTCGACCTCGCGTCGACGAGCCCGAGCACGGAGGAGGCGACACAGGCACGGCACTCGTCCACCTCACGGCGTCGTGCCCATAGCGTGCCCTTCAGAGCGGAGAACCACGGTCAACAGCGGTGCCACCAAGCACTCACACCTGCAGTGGTGCACAGAATCTGTGCAGTTCAGCAGCCATGCGGTCACCCAATCGCCGTCGCTTCCCAAGCTGAGAGCGCGAGTTCGGCTCTCGTCACCCGCTGCACGAAGAAGGCCCAGGTCATCGACCCGGGCCCCGTTGTTCTATGCCGCACTGGAGTGACGCATGTCGGAACCGCGCCACCGCACTTCGCACCCCACGGCGATCAGACTTTCTCCGCCACCACTCGCGGATGTTCGGCAGTGAGCAAGTCGATGTCCTCGACGTCGGACGTAAGAACCGTCACCCGGCCCGCATGCTGCAGGGCGGTCGCGCACAACATGGCATCGATGGCGTACTTGTGACCGTGCACCCCGGCACCACGCAGCAGGGCGGCGGCGGTCTGGGCCAGAGGCTGGGTGACCGGCTCGACGCGCACACGTGAAAGCATCCATCGCAGCGCGGCGTCATCGAGCCTCGGATGGATCACCTCGACCAGCACTGCGGCCGACGTCACGACCGGGAGATCAGCCTCCCGGGCGGCCACCAGCCATTCGTGCACCTCCCGATCCCGCTGCACGGCCTTCGCCAGTCCTTCACTGTCCAGGATCAGAGCGCCGCTCACGCGGCGGCCTCGGTCCCGGAGGCATCCCCGACGAGCCGGGCCCGCTTCGCCGCCACCGCCTCCGGGTCGGCAGGACCGTGGACCTTCTCGAAGTCGGCGATCAGTTCGTCGAGGTTGTCCCGCTCGATCTGTCGCTGTGCCGCCCTCTCCAGGTACGCGGACACCCCACGCTTGCCGACCCGCTCACGGATCGCGTGCAGAGTGCCGGCGCTGAGCGTGACGGAGATACCACTGCTGGGGCCGTCGCCAGGGGGGAAGCCGGTGTCATCAACCATGGCACTCATTATGGCATTGGAAATGCCATAATGCGACACGCCCGGGCACAAGGCACCTCCCCTCCCCCAGGATCAAGCCCCCGCGCGCCAAGGCTCCTCACCTTCGTCCGCACCTTTCCCGACGCTGCGGGAAGCAATGCCAGCGCCCCCTACTCACCGACAAGTCACGGACAGCCAAGTCGGGGTGAGGCATCGGCCACCTACCCTCGCCTTCGCCGACGAGTAGCGACACTGGTACTACGGAAGTGACTTGGCAGCTGGCGTGACGTGTTGCCGCCGCACCACCAACGCACCAGATGGAGCGGGGAGCAGCGAGGAGTCACGGTGAACGCGGCCAAGACGGATGAGTCCTCGTCCCGGACGGTCGCCCAGCTCTGCGCTTGGACGTGCCACACCTGATCGCAGCTTCCCGAGCTGAGAGCGCGAGTTCGATTCTCGTCACCCGCTCCACGTGAAACCCCCAGGTCATCGACCCGGGGGTTCTTTGTTGTCCAGACCGGTGGGCGGGGTGCGCACCACATCCGCACCACAAGGGCACCGCTGGCTGTGTGTGGGCTTCTCGTCGTGGTGCGCGGGGCCGTCGTGGTCCTCGCCCTTGTGGTGCTTCGCACGTTCGGCGCGGACCAGGTCGTCGAGGCCGGCCGAAGCAGCCTGACTGTCATCAGTGAGGCACGCGGCTTGTCACAGATCATCGTTCAGGACCACCGTGGCCGACTGGGAAACGGCCTCTCAGTATCTCCAGCTGGCGTAGACGGTGATGTTCTCACCATTGTCCCTGGCTCCGACGCACACGTCGCGCCAGTCGAGCAGCCAGCCGCTGGGGCGGCAGTTCTCCTGCTGGAGGCCCAGCTTGCGGATGATCTCCGGGTGGGACAGGCCGTCCTTGCTGGTGACCGTCGCGGCGCGCCAGCAGCCGCCGGAACCGCAGCTGGTGCCTTCGTCGAACATGCTGATGCCTGGCGGCAACGAGGGGAGGGCCTCGGCCGGCGGGGCGTCCGAGCCTTCGCTGATCATCAGTGCGTACAGGAGGCCGACCACGAGGGTGAGGGCGAACTGCGTCCCCAGGAAGCCGATCGCTCCGTTGCGGAGGGAGATCCATTCCGGGGGAGGAGAGCCCTCGTGTCGTCCTTCCAGTCCCGCGCCGCAGGCGATGAGCAAGGGCGCGAGAACCGTGAACAGGAGATGGGCGTCGGGTCCGGGAGCGTCGATCCAGTCCCGCTGGACACTGATCAGCAGACCGGCTCCGACGAGCAGCACGCCGCCGATCGCGAAGCCGACGGGGCGGGTACGGGCGATCGTCGTCCAGACGACGGCCGGCGCGACGGCGAAGAGTATCCCCAGAGCGATCAGCATGTACGGGGGGACGTGCGGCCCCGAGTGCCCGGTTCCCCACGGCCGGGGCTCATCTCAGGCCTGCAGGACGGTCGTTCATGCCGTGAGTGCGGCGAACTCCTTCATCGGCGTTCGAGGACGTCCAGGCGCGTTCCGCAGCCGGCTCGGTAGAACTCGGTAGGGGGCGCCGACCGCCCGCGCACACGTCACACGTCACACGTCAACGGCCCTGTACGCGACTGCGTGGGCCACCACCGCAGTGGGAAAGCGTGCGGGTGCGCAGGCGCGGCATACCGGCCGGACCGCTACTCCTGGACGGGAAGATCGGGATGGCCGGCCAGAAAGATCATGTAGGTGATCGCCGCTGCCGCCCCCAGGAGAGACAGCACGGCACCCACCACGGCTCGCGACCTGCTCGCTCGACCCGACTTTGATGCGTGGTACTCGACGCGGGCTCCAAGGTGGACGCACCGTGCACGGTGGACCAGTTGGAGCCGGCCCTCGAGAAGGGCGCAGTGAACGCCGACGTGGAGATGAAGGACGGCGTCGCGACCCTGGTGACCGAGCGCCGCGCCCCGCGACAGGGCTCCTCGTCCGGCTCCGACGGTGGTTCCGACTCCCGCGAGACCGTCGTCGACGGCATCGACGACGGCAAGGGCGTCGACGGGGCCTGGTTCGGCAACGTCTCGTACCTGGCGCCGGGCACGTACACCGTCTCCGGCATGAAGGGCGTCGAGCAGCAGTTCCTCGTCGCCGACGGCACGAAGATCGCGGGGTACGACGACATCTGCGACGCCGTGCACGCCGGGCCGGGCGGCGAAGGCGGCGCCGGGTGCGCCGAGGCCGAGCTGGAGGCGGCCGCCAGGAAGGGCTTCTCCGCGAAGGCCGGGATCGGCAACGGCATCGCGACCATCATCACCGACGACCACTGAGCCACTGCCGTGGGGGGGGGGGGGGGGGGGGGGGGGGGGGCGGGGGGGCGGGGCGCGGGGGGGGGGGGGGGGCGCGGCCCCCCGCCCGGCCCGAAGAACCCGCCCCGGTGTCCGGGGAACCCGTCCTGGTCTCCGGGGAACCCGCCTCGGTGTCCGGCGTGCCG